>JAURMM010000254.1 GCA_030830685.1 Gammaproteobacteria bacterium
CGGGATTTGCTTCCAGCTCGGCCTGAAAGGTTCGACGGTCGAGTGTCATGAGCTCACTGTCATCTACCGCGATCGCAGAGGCCGAGCGTGGTTGGTCGTCGATCAGGGCGAGTTCCCCCAGAAGATCCCCGCGCGAGAGGTGCGCCAGGGTCAGCTCTTCGCCACTGGCGCGGGTTCGCGCAATCCGTATGTCTCCCGACTCGACAACATAGGCGTGTTCGCCCAAATCCCCTTCGCGGAAAACATACTCGCCGGCGCGGAAGACCATGCGCTCGAAGCTGTCCTGGAAAGCGGTCAACGCGGTTTCCGGCATGCCACGAAAGGCCCAGGCGAGGAACTGCTCGGTGGTGCCGACCAGCGGAGTGACGTGGTTCCCGATTTCCTCGTTCCAGAGGCTCTCCCGCGTCAGGGGTGTGAAACCGAGGCGCCGATACATACCGGCAGTCTCATGATTGACCACCACCAGAATATGAGTTGCCTGGTACCGGCGACAGACGGTCGCAGCCATCCGGAACATGGCCCGAATGACATCCCGGCGCCGGCGCCAATTGTTGCGAATCGCCAGCATGCCCGCGCTGCCAAACTGCACCGGCTGGTCGGCGCCGGCAGGCTTGCCACCGACCTTGATCTGGCCAGCGGCCACCTGCGCGCGGTACTCGGTGAAATCGTAAAGCTCGTCAACCGGCATCCCCGCAGGGCTGTCCTTGAGCAGGCGCATCGTCGCCACCGGCTCGTCCGCCTCGTAGGCCACGACATGGAAGGCGCTCGGAAAGGCGTCGAACCTGTCGACCAGGCGATTGCCATGGATCGCTTTGCCCCCGAACTTGCCATCCTCGACGACGAAGACCTCATGGCGGAGCCAGAGGGCATCATCAATCTCGCGTGCGTCGCTGGCGACCTTGATCCGGATAGGCATGGAGCAACTCAGGACCGGATGACCGAAGGTCGGTCGGGCTTACAAGGGCAGCCTCGGAATAGGGAGTCCGTTCTCATCATCCAGAGTCTATCAGAGGACCGACCGAAGCACCGAGAGGACAACACCTCAAAAACTGTGCCGGAACTCCCAGTACACGCGATCGCTGTCATCAAACTGCCCTAGGAGGCCGCGGCTCGGCCCGCCGAACACATCCGCCCCCAGCACAGCCCGCCAGTCGGTCGCGAAATCCCAGCTGACCTTGGTTTCGACCAGCCATTCACTTCTGTCCAGGCTTTGAATCCACAGGATTTCCGGTTTGATATCCGGGTGCAATCGCGTGGTGGTCAGGAACACGCTCATGCCTGACTCAATTTCCTCGTAGATCATCGTGGGTGCGTGATCCTGCAACCAGGTCTGAAAAAACTGGAGGTTCACGTGGTCACCGGCCTCGCCCACCCAGTCGATGCCCACGACGTAGCGGAGCTCGTTGCTGTCGTCCAGACCATCAAAATCAGTCAGGCTGGTGACACTCACCTGACGATCGAGCGTCTGCACCGCCTCGGCCTTGAAGACAAAACTGCCGAGGTCCTTCGCAACTGTGGTGCCGAACTGATGAATCCGCTCATGGACAGGTCGGAATGAGACTTCTGGTACCACCGCACCCGAGAGGGAGCGCTGGAAGGCGGCCGTCTTGTCGGGGCTGGTGTAATAGAAAAAAGAATAATCCCATCCGTTGCGAAGCCAGCTGCCACGGGCGCCAGCTCCGAAATCGCGGCCGAAATCCGTGGGTGTCTTGTCTTCCAGGAAATTCGCCTGCACACCGGCTGGCAGCGTGACCGGGAAGGGGTAGAACTGGGCACCGAACTCGCCGATGTTGTCGATCGTCATGCGCGGGATGTAGACCAGTTCTCCCTTGAAATTGTTGCCGAAATACTCGGCGCGCGCCGCCCATTGCGGAATCCTGATGAGGTCGAAATCGGGCAGGATGAACTCCCGTAAATCGAGCGCGGAAATGACGTCGGCAAAGAACAGCCCGACCATTTCGCCCCAGATGATGTGCTGACGCCCGAGCCGCAGATCCCACTGGCCGGCATCGATATCGACGTAGGTCTCGTCCAGGTAACCCCAGAGTTTCTGGTCATCTTCGACGGCGTCAGGATAGTAGTTCTCGAACTCGAAGACGGGGTCGTACTGCAGATGCCCCCCTACCTGGAAGGACACCCGGTCCGAGAGCTCTCCGGTGATGCGGACTTTCGCCAGGTTCTTGAACTTCGAGTAATGAGCATCGCCCGGATAGGTATAGGCGAACTCGCTCTGGACGAAACCACTGATCCTGAGTCCCAGGCCAGTCTCCACCACGGGCGTGACCGGCTCCACGAGTCCAGTCTCCGACATTGCAGGGGCCGACTGTTCTTCCTCATCAAACAGAGCCTCCAGATCCTCACCCGCCCCCGCCGCCGGCGCCGTATCATCGAACAGCGCATCAATATCCTCTTCCGCGCGCGCGGCCGTCATGCACGCACACAGCAGGAGCAGGCTCAAGGCCCGGGTGAAGTGGCGGGTATTCATGAGCTGAGCCTCCCGTCGGCCACGCTGACTACTCGATCGGCCATTTCCATGATGCGGAAGTCATGGGTCGAGAAAATGAAGGTGGTGCGCTCGGACTCGTTGATCTCCTTCATCAGGCCGAGAATGCTCTCGCCGGTTCTGGAATCGAGGTTGGCAGTGGGTTCATCCGCCAGAATGATTGCAGGACCGCCAGCCAGCGCGCGCGCAATGGCCACGCGCTGACGCTGGCCGCCGCTCAGCTCGTTCGGGCGGTGAGTCATCTTGTCGGCCAGACCCACCACGTCCAGATAGTGGCGGGTTCGCGCCAAGCGCTCGCGACGGGAAATGTCCTTGCGCTGAAGCAGGGGAAACTCGACATTCTCGGCAGCCGTCAGCACCGGCAGGAGATTGAAGGTCTGGAACACGAAACCGAGTGTGCGTGCTCGTAGATCGGCCAGATCATCCGGAGACTTGCGCCCCACGTTCTCTTCGCCGATGAAGATGTCCCCCTTGGTCGGGGTGTCGATGCAGCCGATGAGATTCAACAGGGTGGTCTTGCCACTCCCCGAGGGACCTGCAATGGCGAGAAATCGGCCCGGAGCCACGACCAGTGACACATCCTGCAGCGCATGGACGGTCTGGTTACCAAGCATATAATCCTTCCACACGTGTTCTACCCGGACGATAACCATGGCCTCACCTCAGCAGCGCTGGCAGTCGGTCGTTCAAGGCGCGCGAGACCTGATGGCGCCGGGTATTCGCAAGGCCAAAGTCCGAAGACTCCTCTTCCATTTGCCAGCCCCCGGGAATTTGCAATTAAGAACAGTCGATTACCACGCTTTCTTTGAGCATATTACTAATTTCTGCCTGAGACCAGCCAGGACGGCTCTCCGACGGTTGGTGCTTTGCGGGGCCGTCGGTTTGGCAGGCGCGGGGCTGGCCTCGGCGGAAGACAAGCCCCCTCCGCCCACTGCCCGGGAAATTCTGGAGGCAGCAGACCGGATCCGTTTCCCTGCCGGTGGTTTCCAGGTGAGTGTGAAAGTGGCCACTCTGGCCGAAGGACGGAAACCCGAGCTACATCAGTACCTTGTGCTGCAGCAAGGGCTGTCCCGGAGTATTGTGCGCACGCTCGCCCCGGCCGCGGAGGCAGGCCAGGTGATGCTAATGCGGGATGCGGACCTCTGGGTGTTCCTACCCGCGGTGTCCCAACCCGTGCGGCTGCCGCTCTCCCAGCGCCTGACCGGGCAGGTGGCAAACGGGGATTTGGCGCGCGCGAACTTTTCTGGCGACTACGAAGCCGCCTTGGTGCGGGAAGAAGCCTGTGATAAATCCCAGTGTCACGTTCTGGAGCTCAAGGCCGCACGCCGCGGCGTGACTTACCATCGGGTTCTGTACTGGGTTGAAAAGACCACCCATCGTCCGTGGAAGGCGGAGTTCTACACGCTCTCTGGCCGCCTGATGAAAACTGGGCTCTACAGGGATTACAGGCAACTGGGTGGCGAACTACGCCCCACGCGCCTGATGCTGATCGATGCGCTCAAGGAGGGGGAACGTTCGGTGCTGCTCTACAGCAATCTCAAGTTGCGTAACATTCCCGAGAAGTTCTTCACCAAGGACTTCCTGCGCAAGTTGAAATAGCGACTCCCCATCTCTCGGCCGCGCGCAGCTTTCCGCCACCTGCCGTCAAGCGCCGGTGAAGGGGGTGCCTCAAACCCTGAGGCCCTGCGCCGCTACAAAGCGAGACCTGTTGACCACGAGAAGGATCCCACCATGCGTTCCAAGTTGAATTCCCGTCCTCTTTCCCGCGTCCGACCGTTACGCACGGCGCTGGTCGCCGCCATGGCATTGGCCTTGGGGGGCGGCTGTACGGGCGAGGACGCCGCCATTGACCATGTCGGCAATGCGCGTAAGGCCATCGAAAATCGCGAATACCGCGCGGCCGAGATCGAGCTCAAAAATGCTTTGGGAAAGAACCCGGACGACGCCGAGGCGCGCCTGCTGCTGGCGGAGGGGCATCTGCGTTTCGGCAACGGCCGTGCTGCCGAGACCAATCTCGACAAGGCGGAGGCTGCGGGCATGGCGGCTCCTCGCCTGATGGTGCCGCGGATGAATGCCTGGATGCTGCAGAAAAAGTTCGAACCCGTAATCGCAGTGGAGCTCGACAAGCTCTCGCAGGTTGATTACCCGCCCGATGTGCGGGCTGAGATCCTGGCCCTGCAGGGCGATGCCCACCTTGCACTGAAGGAGCTAGATCGCGCGAAGGAGAAGTACGCCGCAGCCCTGACCCTTGATCCAGACAGCGGCCCGGCGCTGGTCGGAGAAGCCCAGCTGGCAGTACGCGCGAAGGATAACGAGCGCGGCCTGGAACTTGCCCGCCGGGCAACGCAGATGGCTCCCGCCTACGCGCCAGGCTGGAGCGTACTCGGCGATCTGCTGCGTCAGGACGGCGATCTTCCCGCGGCGGAGGAGGCTTACACCCAGGCCATCAAGTTCCGGGAAACCAACCGTGAAGACTTGCTGAGCCGCGCAATGGTTCAGATCTCGCGGAATGACCTGGAGGGGGCACTCGCTGACGCAGAAACATTGCGCAAACGCGGCCATGCGATCCCGCACGCCACGTTCATCAGTGGAATCGTGAATCTGGCCAAGGCCAAGCCGGAGGCAGCGCGTGAAGATTTTGAACAGGTGGTGGCCAATGCGCCGCACTATATCGTGGCCGCTTGTTATCTGGGCCAGAGTCATGCGACCACCGGCAATTACGAACAGTCCGCTGCCCACCTCGCCAAGTGTCAGAAATACTACGGCAACAACGGGGCTGTGCGCAGGCTCTATGCGGGCGTATTGGCGGCCGCTGGACGGGAGAGCGAGGCTGCGGCCGTGCTCAGCCCTTTCATCGAAGCCAACCAGGGAGAGGCGGAGGATATCGAGCTGCTGGCTCGAATGAGGCTCCTGCAAGGAGATGCCAAGCAGGCTGTCTCCCTGCTGCAACGCTTGCTGGACGCCAACGGAGGATCAAGTGCCACCTACCTGAATCTGGGCTATGCCCTGGTTGCAGCGGGACAGGTGGAAGAATCGAGAGCAGCCTTCGCTGAAGCCGGCAAACTGGGCCAGACCGGTGAGGGTGAGGCCGGCGAAGATGCCAAATTCGGCCTGCTTGAAGCCCGCGCCCTGCTGCAGTCTGGCAATACGAAAGCCGCCATCGCACGCCTGGAGAGCCAAGTCTCGGCAGAACCGGACAACAAGCCGGCCAGGAACCTGCTCGCACTCGCACTGATCCGGGCTGGCGAGCGGGCCAAGGCCAAGCGCCTTCTGGAGCAGCTCGTGGAAGAAGATCCCGACTACACCATCGGCGTGAGCAATCTCGCCAGTGTGAAAGCCCAGGACGGTGAGTTTGCCGAAGCGCGCACCCTGCTCTTGCCGGCGCTGGAGAAAGACCCCGGCAATGCACAGATTTTAGGCATGGTCACGGCCCTTGACGTGAAGCTGGGTGAAGCACCGCAGGCGCTGTCGCGAGTGGACGCTGTGCTGACTGCGGCACAGGGGGATCCTGCCCTGCTGCTGCTGAAAGCCCGCGTGATCAAGAGCCAAGGCAAGCCCGAGGAAGCACTGGAGATCTACCAAGGGCTGGCCGAGCGCAAGGATCCGGACCCAATATGGCTGCGTGAACTGGCCAATCTGCAGCTGGAAGCCGGCCGGCAGCTGGCCGCACTGGGCACCGTCCGCCGCTTGAGTGAGATGCCCGATGCAAGCGCGGCTGACCAACTGCTCTTGCGGGAAATTCTGCGGCAGTCGGGGGATGCGGAGGGCAGCAAGCAAGCCCTGGCCGAGGCGATTGAAAAGCATTCGGAAAACCTCGGGGTGCGCCTCGCCTACATCCAGGATCTGCTCACCCAGCGCGACCTCTCAGCGGCGCGGGCCACACTGGAGGAAACAAGGGACAAGCTCGGGCAGCGCGAAATTCCTGACCTGCTGATGCTGGAGGCCCTCTTGCTGGTTCAGGAGGAAAAGATGGGGCAGGCCACAGCCACCGCTGAGGAAGCATTCAAATTCGAGCCCAGCTCCCGACGGGCTATCGATTTGGCGCGAGTACGCGCTTCCGCTGGTCAAGCCATGGAAGCCGTCAATGGTCTGGAGAACTGGCTGACTGAACATCCCGAGGATTACACGGCCTGGTTCGTGCTCGGCGATGCGTTGGACAAACAAGGCGACCCTGTTCGGGCGATCGAGACCTATGAGAAGGTGCTCGCCCTCCGACCGAAGCATCCTTGGGCACTGAACAATCTGGCCTGGCTCTTGCGCACCAGTGACCCGGCCCGAGCCCGCAACCTCGCCGAACAGGCCAATGCAGGTGCACCCAAATCGCCGGCGGTGATGGATACCCTTGCGACAATTCTGCTGGACCAAGGTCAGACTCCACGCAGCCTGGAACTGCTACGCGAGGCCGTGACCCTCGCGCCGGACAGCGATGTAATCAAACTGCACCTCGCGCGAGCCTTGCTCGCCAGCGAGGCCAGGGAGGAAGCCTTGGC
>JAURMM010000255.1 GCA_030830685.1 Gammaproteobacteria bacterium
ATAGTTCCTCGTCTCTTATAGTGGGAATTACCGAAATCCGTCGTATCTCTGTTAGAGAGCGGGCAGCTTTATGCTGAAAAAATACCTAGGCCCAGCAGCCGCCGCCAGCCGCTGGCCTTGGCCGGTACGGCCTGTTGGGGTGAATTCGACACTGGAGTCGGCGCCGCCCACGCGCGTGGGCGCTCCCTGGCGTAGGTGGTCAGGCAATCCACCAGCGCCTCTTGCCGTGGCACGATAAAAATCACGTCGTCCACAATCTGCATGAAAACATCTGCACCGCCCCCAGGCAGGGCGCGGACGATTTCCACCATCGTCGGCCATTGGGCGGGGTCGAGCCGGCCACCTGGAGTGCTCAGGAACAGGCGTGCGTCATCGATGAGGATGATGTCGCCCGACCGGTCTCGCAGCAGCCGGAGTTCCTCCAGCAACGGGCACTCATCGCCCTTGCCAGCAGTGACTCCGCCAGACCAGTGGCCGTCCAGATAGAAGAGAGCTGGTTCAGACTGGAGGCTCTTCAGGACCTCCGGCAGCACGACGCGGGAGTCTCCATGATGGGCTTGCACATTCCGGCAGTCAGCCAGGGCTTGCGCGGCAGCCGAATGCAGGGTCGCCGAACGCTCAATCGTGTGAACGCACTCGAAATGTTCCGCGGCCCAGCAGGCAGTCTGGCCTTGGTAGGTTCCGGTCTCGACAAACTTGCGCGCGCCGCTCAAGTGCGCGAGGCGCAGAGATATTTCAACGGGGAAGGGCGTGACGATTCCCATGATGTTGCGCCTACCGGTATGCCTGGCTTGTCATTGCGAATGTTCCTTTGTCGCCACTACGACTTGTAGCAGACCCGACGGGGCAAGTCAGCTCACCTGTCGGCGACCCCAGCCCTTTGGCTCGATTGCTTCAAGTAAGCCCCGTGCCGCTAAGATGGGGCCCCGTTCCCCGGAGGCGCCATCTTGACCTGGCTTGATGAACGCGCGCGCAACGTGCACTCGCAGTGTGGTGAGGATGGCGTCATCGAAGCGATTTTCGAGGTGATTTCTCCGGGTGAGCCGCCCTGGTGCGTGGAGTTCGGGGCCTGGGATGGCATCCATCTGTCGAACACGCGTCACCTGCTTCAGTCTGCCGCCTGGTCCGCAGTGCTTATTGAGGGTGATGCCCAACGCTACAAAAAGTTGGTCGCCGAATATGCGGGTAATCGGCGAGTGTGCCCGCTCAATGCCTGGGTAGGGTTCGGGGAGTCTGACGGCCTCGACTCCCTTCTCTCGGGCACGCCCATCCCTCGGGATTTCGCCCTGCTGTCGATAGATATCGATGGCAATGACTACCATGTGTGGAAAGCCGTTCAGGCCTACAAACCCCGCGTGGTGGTGATCGAATACAACCCCACCATTCCCACCCCCGTGCGCTTCGTTCAGCCCGCGGATCCGGCCGTGCAGCAGGGCTCCAGTCTTCTCTCCCTGGTGGAGTTGGGGCGGGAGAAGGGCTATGAGCTCGTGTGTGTGCTGGCCAACAACGCGATCTTCGTTCGTGCGGAGTACTTGGCCGCGTTCGGGCTGACGAGCAACGCTCCGGAGGTGCTGCGTACCGATGAACGCCAGATCACTTGGCTGTTCACGGGGTATGACGGGCGCATTTTTCTCGCCGGCAAGCGCAGGATGATCTGGCACGGTGTGAAGATCCTGGAGTCCGATGTCCAGGTGCTGCCGCGTGCCCTGAGACGTCCCCGCGCCCGGTACTCCCTGTGGCAGCGGCTGTACATGCGTCTCTTCAAATGGTGGCGGGGTAAATGAATTGGTGACAGTTACCCTATTTCCGGAAATAGGGTAACTGTCACCAATTTCAGGTGTCACCAATTTCAGGTTAGGGCTTCAAGGCCACCTTCAGCACCCCGTCCCGCTGGTTGGCAAAAAGGTCGTAGGCGGCGGCGATGTCGTCGAGCTTGTAGTGATGGCTCACCAGCACGCCCAGATCCAGGCGTTGTGAGGCCAGCACGTTCATTAGCCGCCGCATGCGTTCTTTTCCGCCGGGGCACAGCGCGCTCACGATGCGATGATCGCCAAGTCCGGCCGAGAAGGCAGACAACGGAATCACGAGGTCGGTTGAATAAACGCCCAGGCTGGAAAGCGTACCGCCCGGCTTGATTACGCGCAGCGCGGATTCAAACGTGCTTTGCAGGCCGAGCGCCTCGATGGCGGAGTCCGCACCGCGCCCGCCGGTCAGCTTCATCACTTCTTCTACCACGTCGCACTGCGTGAAATTGAGCGTGATGTCCGCGCCCAAGGTGCGCGAGATCCCGAGCCGATGGTCGTTGCCATCCACCGCGATGATGGTGCTGGCACCCAGCAGGCGCGCGCCGGCGGTAGCACAGAGGCCGATGGGACCCTGCGCAAAAACCACTACCGTATCTCCCAGCCGGATATTGGCATTCTCCGCCCCCTTGAAGCCGGTGGACATGATGTCCGGACACATCAACACCTGTTCATCGGTGAGGCCGTCGGGAATGGGGGCCAGATTGGCTTGCGCATCGGGCACGAGCACATATTCGGCTTGGGCGCCATCGATGAGGTTGCCAAAGCGCCAACCGGCAGTCGCCTTGTAGCCGTGATGTCCGCACAGGCCCTGCGGGATGAGATAGCTGCCGTCCTGTGAGGGAGCTCCGTCCTGCGCGGCATAGGAGTTGAAGTTGGGGCAGATGGCGCCCGCAATCACACGCTGCCCTTCGTGGTAGCCAGTGACTGCGCTGCCGAGCTTCTCGATGACACCCACCGGTTCGTGACCCACGGTGAGGCCCTTGGCCACCGGGTACTCACCTTTGAGAATGTGCACATCCGTGCCGCAGATGGTGGTGGTGGTGACGCGGATCAGGGCGTCATTGGGGCCAACGGAAGGGATGGGTTTGTCGGCGATCTCAATCCGCCCGGGCTCCACGAAAATCGCGGCTTTCATCATCTGGGTCATGGGTGTTCTCCTCAGAAATCAGGGTACCAAAGACACCGGGTCGCCCACCGCGACCCGGCCAGGTTCAAGAACCTCGGCATAGCTCGCAAAGCCCGGCGTGGAATAGCTCGGCATGAGGTTGTCCGGCAGGGTGACCTTGGCCCGGTAGCGGATGAGTGCGCGCATCACATCCTGATCCCGCGCGCCGGAACCAGGATTGAATCCGGTGACCGCACAACGCGGCACCGAGCTGCGTATCCGCAGCAACACCTCGCCGAGCCGCAGATGTTTGCCGTCCCAGCCATCCTCCGCGTGCTCCTCGTTCGCCTCGATGATGAACCCGGCACGGAAGCGCGCAGGATCCACCGTTTCGCCCACTTCGCGTGCAAGCCGGGCAAGTGCGCCCGTGGTGACCACCGTAATCGGGAACACATCGATGGCGCGCAGGCGCGAGAGACAGCGCACCAGTGAGATCGGCCGCTCGGCAAAATCACTCACGGCCTGCTGCCAGGGCCCCGCCACTTTCTGCAGGCCAATCTCACGCAGCCCGAAGTGATCCACCTGAAGGGGCACGCCATCGCCGGTGGCAGGCCCGTCCACCCGTTCGCCGCCCGGGAGTTCAAGGCTTAGCCGTTCGCTTGCGGGGTCGTAATCAAAGCGCAGGGGCATGAAAGTGCGATGCTGATCGGAGTTGACGAATTTTCCATCTGCTTCCAGCAGCGCGAACATCCGGTCATGGCGGATGCCATCTTCATCCACCATCACGCTTGAAGGCTGGAGGAAGCGGGTGGCTTTCACGTAAACGAGGCCCGTGGAGGCGACTTTCATGGCTGGGATCTCCCGGCTTCAATACGGTGTTTCAGGACTTGAGCGCAGGGATCCCCTGCAAGGATTCGTTCAACCGCGCATCGTCGAAGTTCTCGTCCACCATGCGGCCGCCAAGGTAGGCATCGTAGGCAGCGAGGTCGAAATGGCCATGTCCACACAGGGCGGTGAGGATAACGATCTCTTCGCCCGTTTCCCTGGCCTTCAGTGCCTCGCGAATGGCGAGTGCAAGCGCGTGCGTCGGTTCGGGCGCTGGCACGATGCCTTCGGTGCGCGCAAAGCGGACGGCTGCTGCGAAGCACTCGGTCTGCGGCACGGCCAAGGCTTCCATCATGCCTTGGTCATACACGTGCGAGATGAGCGGCGCCATGCCGTGGTAGCGCAAACCTCCTGAATGAATGGGCGCCGGAATGAAGTCGTGCCCCAGGGTATGCATCTTCATCAAGGGCGTCATGCCGGCGGTATCACCATAGTCATAGGCATAGACCCCACGGGTGAGCGTGGGGCAGGACACCGGCTCCGCCGCGATGATACGGGGGGCGATGCGGCCCGCGAGCTTCTCGCGCAGGAAGGGGAAGGAGAGCCCGGCGAAATTGGATCCACCACCAGTGCAACCGATGATGTGGGTGGGCGTGTCTCCGGCCATCGCCATCTGCAGCAGTGCTTCCTCGCCGATGATCGTCTGGTGCAGGAGTACATGGTTCAGCACGGAGCCGAGCGCATAACGGGTCTTCTCATCCTGCGCTGCCACTTCCACCGCTTCCGAGATGGCGATACCGAGTGATCCGGAAAGATTCTTCGGATCCTCCGCGAGCTTACGCCCGATGGCGGTAAGCGCGGAGGGCGAGCGATGCACCTTTGCACCAAAGGTCTCGATCATCAGGCGCCGGTAGGGTTTGGAGTCATAAGACGCGCCCACCTGCCACACATCACACTCCAGGCCATAGAGCGCGCAGGCAAAGGACAGCGCCGTACCCCATTGGCCGGCACCGGTTTCTGTGGTGAGCCGCGTGGTGCCTTCGAGCTTGTTGTACCAAGCTTGTGGCACCGAGGTATTGGTCTTGTGCGAACCGGCTGGGGAGACGCCCTCGTACTTGTAGTAGATGCGGGCCGGCGTACCCAGCGCACGCTCAAGATTATGTGCCCGGTAGAGCGGCGAGGGCCGCCACAGGCGATACACGTCCAGCACCCCGCCCGGAATATCAATGTAGCGCTGCGTGGAGACTTCCTGTTCGATGAGCGCCATGGGAAAGAGTGGCGCGAGATCTTCCGGCCCCACGGGTTCGCGCGTCACCGGGTGCAGGGGCGGCGGAGGGGGCGTGGGCAGGTCGGCCACCAGGTTGTACCAGGTGGTTGGCATCTGATCCTCGGTCAGCAGGTACTTGTGACGACGGATGGTGTTGTCCACGATTCGGGCTCCGTTGGCGGCTCAGGGGCGAGAGGCGAGGGTACGCAAGCCCGTCTGGCTTGGGAAGGCTTTACCGGGGCCGCGGATCGCGACCCATCAACTCGCCAATCGACTATGCTGCGCACGCCCCGTCACCGGCGCATCACAGAGAAGACGGCGGCCATAATTTTCAGGGAGCAATCATGCAAGAACTCGTGGTGGTGGGAGGCGGTTTCGCCGGCACGTGGGCCGCACTGGCGGCAGGGCGGGAGTTGCTGCTCAACGAGGCAGAGGCGCGGGTGACCTTGGTCAACCGTGACCCCTTTATCACGATGAGGCCACGCTTGTATGAACCCTTCACCCCGGAGATGCGGTTGGAGCTGAGTCCCGTGCTGTCTGCACTTGATATCTCGCTGCGCGTCGCGCAGGTGGATGGGCTGGATTTGGCCGCGAGGACAGTCAACTTTGGTCCAGGCCCTCACGATTCACTTCGCTGGGATGCGTTGGTGATCGCCGCGGGCAGCGTGCAGCGCCCGCTGCCCGTACCAGGTGCGGCGGAGCATGCGCTGGACATCGATACTTTCGGCGGCGCGGAACGCCTGGCCCAACACCTCCAGCGGGTGCTCGCGCGGCCGAAGGCCGAAGGGGCGCTCACCTTCGTCGTGATCGGTGCGGGATTCACCGGCATCGAGCTGGCCACCGAGCTGCGGCGACATCTTCGCAACTATGGGCGCGAGAGTCTGGCGAGCGAGGCGCGCATCGTGCTGGTGGAAGCAGATGCCGTCCCCGGCCCGGCGCTGGGTGCCGGGCCACGGCCACTCATCGAGGCGGCACTCGAGCGCTGCAAAGTCGAGGTGCGCCTGAACACGCGCGTCACAGCCATCGATGCCTCGGGCATCACGCTCGCAAGCGGTGAACACATTCCCAGCCTGACCGTGGTGATTACGTCCGGGTTGCAGGCCAATCCGCTCGGCACTCAGCTGCCGGGCGAGCGCGATGAGAGCGGGCGCCTCGTGGTTGATGGTTTCCTGCGGCTGCCGGGTCAGGAACACGTGTTCGTGGCAGGTGACATGGCGCATGCCCGCACGGATGAAAGCCACACCGCGCTCATGTCGTGTCAGCATGCGGTGCCCATGGGCAAGATGGCCGGTTACAACGCGGCGAGAGCCCTGCTTGGGCTGAGCCAGCGGACATACCAGCAGCCGGACTATGTGACCTGTCTCGACCTCGGGGATGGCGGCGCGGTGCTGACCTCCGGCTGGGACCGTCAGGTGGTGGATTCCGGAGCAGAGATCAAGACGCTCAAGCAGACCATCAATACCCGCTGGATTCTTCCGCCCAGTGGTGGGCGCGAGTCGGTGCTGCCCGCGGCCGATCTGGATGCGCCCTGGCCACCGGCTGCATGAGCAGAGGATCTCTACGGTGACATTGCGGCTCAACAAATATCTCGGTGAAACCGGGTTCTGCTCGCGACGCGAGGCGGATCAGCTGATCCACGATGGGCGCGTGACCGTGAACGGCCGCGTGGCCGAGATGGGCGCGCAGGTGGAAGAGGCTGATGTGGTTGCAGTGAACGGTGAGGTTGTGCGCCCACCGACGCGAGGTGGACGGCCGCAGAAAGTCTACATCGCACTCAACAAGCCGACCGGCATCACCTGCACCACGGAGTCCAGCGTGGAAGGCAACATCGTCGACTTTGTCGATCACCCGAGCCGCATCTTTCCGATCGGTCGCCTGGACAAGAACTCCGAGGGCCTCATCCTGCTCACGAACGATGGCGACATCGTTAACGAGATCCTGCGCGCCGAGAACAAATGCGAGAAGGAATACCTGGTGGTGGTGGACAAACCCGTCACCGCGGAATTCCTGCGCGGGATGGCGAGCGGCGTACGCATCCATCGCACCACCACACGGCCATGCCGGCTTTACAAGGTGGACAAGACAACCTTCCGGATCATTCTCACGGAGGGGCTCAACCGGCAGATTCGCCTCATGTGCGAGGCTTTCGGTTATCACGTGCGCCAGCTCTGCCGCATCCGCATCGGCAATGTGCGCCTCGGGCATCTGCGCTACGGGCGCTGGCGCAACCTGTCCGAGGGCGAATTGGCGGGC
>JAURMM010000256.1 GCA_030830685.1 Gammaproteobacteria bacterium
CGCGACAGCGGCGGCGGTGGCGAGCAGCCGCTTGAGCAGGGATTTTCCCGGCATGTTGATACTCCTTGCTTCGAGGTGGGTTTGCCTTGCAGGCGCTGTCCGCAACCGTATCATCTCCGGCATCAGGTTCGCAGCGAGGAAAGTAGATGGCTCGTCAGGTTGGGCAAGCGCTGAGGGTTCTCGATGCCCTTGATGTGCTGGTGGTGATGGACAACGAGACGGATACGCTCTCGAGCGTGGAGGACGGTCATCCGCAAGTGTCCGAGGTGGCGCATCTGGCTGCGCGTACGCCGGCGGCAAGGGTGCACGAAGGGCATGCCTGCAAGGTGGTGATGGACCAGCTTTGCTGTGCCTGTCATGGCCTGTCTGTGCTGCTCACGGGGCATGTAGGGGATGAGAAGCACAGTGTGCTTTTCGATGTCGGCCCCTATCCCGGGCTCTGGCTGGAGAACGCCCAGCGCCTGGGCGTGGATTTGTCTGCGATAGAAACGCTGTTCCTTTCGCACTGGCATTTCGATCACAGCGGAGGCTTCCCGGAGGTCATCACGGCCATCACCGAGGCGCGCGCCAGGCATGGGCGTGCAGGCCCGCTGGTGGTTGATCTGCATCCCGACCGGCCCGACCAGCGCGGTTTGATGGCACCGGACGGTACGCTGCTACTGCTGCCGGAAGAACCCAGCTTCGCGGCCATGGAAGCGGCAGGTGGGCGCATCCTGCGTGCCGCGGAAGCCCATCTTCCGGGGGACGGATTCTTTTTCGCCAGTGGTGCCATTGCTCGAGTGACGGCCTACGAAACGGGTCTTGCAGGACATCACACGTTTCGGGGTGATGTGCTGGAAGCGGACCCGTTGATCATGGATGAACGATATCTTGCGGCTCGGGTCCGCGGGCGTGGGGTGAGTGTCTTCTCTGCGTGCTCCCATGCCGGCATTGTCAATGCCTGTCTGGATGCCATGCAGCGCTTTCCGGGCGAGCCTGTCGATCTGGTGCTGGGGGGCTATCATCTGGCAGGACGCGTCATGGAGCAACGCATCCCGGCCACGGTGCAGGATCTGCTCGAACGCGTCGACCCTCGGCTCGTTGCCCCCGGTCACTGCACCGGGTGGCGAGCCAAGCAGTCTCTGGCCAATGCTTTTGCGCCGAAACGTTATGTGCCCAGTGTGGTGGGTACGCTCTACAAGCTGCGCGCTACCGCGTGAACCATGGCTCCCCGCATGACGCCTTCGTGGCTGGCCGCAGCCGCAAGAGGACACCCCACTCAGCGTGATGCTGCAAGAATCTGCCGCGTGAACGAGGCCCGCAGGTAGAAGGCAAGTGGCGCCCGCGCGGTTGGTTCGCCGCCGGCATCAAAGGCCGGCGCGGTCACCGAGGCATCCGCGGCCTTGGGCCGTAGCTGCATCACGCTCCCCAAGCGCCCACTGATCTCCTCCTGCCGTCCGAGCACCAGAAGCTCCGTCAACTCCTCCCAATCCGCGCGAAGCAGAGATTCTTGATCGGGGCTCGGGCTCCACAAATGGGCCCAGCCGATGCGCCGCGCGGAGAGTGCCGCCAGGCTCGCGGCCTCGATCGGCAGCCACAGCACGCGCGCGAGTTTCTGGCGCACCGTTGATTCCTGCCATTTACCGGAAGGGTCTGGTCGCGCCGGCGCGCGGCATACATAGGTGGATTCCCGAGGGATGCCGGCAGCGTTTACCGGAATGGTCTTCAATTCTATGCCTAGCACGCGAAAATCGGGCTCAGGCAGATTGCCTGCATCGGCGCCAAGCACGGTCTCGAGAAGCTGGCCCATCCAGCCTTTGCCTTGCCGGGGCGTGGACGGGACCGCGTGCCCTAGCGAGCTTGCCAGCTCTCCCAGGCGCAGACCCGAAAGTGCCCGGGCGCGGGCAAGCAGCTCTTCCTCAGTGGCCGGGGGCAGGGTCACGCATCCAGTTCGCTGACGATGCTCTGTCTGAGACGCGCGCGCAGATCCTCATCGGCCACCGGCTGATCGTGCAGATCCGTGATGTAGAAGTAATCTTCTGCCCGCTCGCCAATGGTGGCGATGCGCGCATCATGCAGGCGCACGTCGCAGTCGCGCATGGCGCGCCCGACCACGGACAGAAACCCAGGCTGGTCGGTTGCGATGACCTCCATGACCGTGCGGCCATGCGCGGTGTCATCACTGAACTCGACGGTGGCCGGGAAGCGGAAATGCTGCAGCTTGCGTTGCGCAGGTCCCAGTCTCGCCGGTGGGATTTCCGCAGATCGGATGGCGCTGCGCAGGCGGGTACAGATTTCCTGAATGCGCATCGGATCTTCCACGGGGCTGCGGGTCTCTGCATCGAGCACGTTGTAGGTGTCCAGCGTGTAATCCGCTTCCGACGTGATGATGCGTGCGTCCTGTACGTCCAGACGCAGCCTGTCGAGTGCGGCTGTCGAGATCGCGAACAACAGATCCACGTTGCGTGCGTAGATGAAAATCGAGGTTCCGCCTCGCTGTTCGAAATTGCGCACCGCCACCAGTGGCAGATCATCTTCATCCGCGGCCAGAATGGTTTCCGTGTGCCACGCGATTTCTGACGGCCGGTGGCGCAGAAAGTACTCCTCACCCAGGGTGCCCCACAGCAAGGCCACCGAGTGCTTGGGGAAACGGTTGTTGTCGAGGTACTGGCGCGCTTCTGCGCGCGTGTCTTCCAGCCGCTGTTTGCGATCTTCCGCCGTGTGCGCGCTACCACGCAGACGGCGCATGGTCAGCAGGTACAGCTCCGAGAGCAGCGACTGCTTCCAGCTGGTCCAGAGCCGCGGGTTGGTGCCGCGGATATCAGCAATGGTGAGCAGGAACAGGTAGTCGAGGTGGATCTGGTCGCCCACTACGGCGGCAAAGTCCTGGATGACAGCCGGATCATTGATGTCCTGACGCTGCGAGACATTGCTCATCAGGAGATGATGCCTTACCAGCCACGCCACGAGATTGGTGTCGTACTGGCTCAAGCCATGCAGCTTGCAGAATTCCGCAGCCTCGTCGGCGCCACCGTCCGAGTGATCGCCACTCCTGCCTTTCGCAATGTCGTGAAAAAGCCCCGCCAGATAGAGCAGCTCAAGCTTGGGGATGCGTTCGATGGCCTGGCGCAGCAGGTACGACTGGTCTTCATTGGTGATCGGATAAGAGAACCGCCGCATCTGCAGCACCACGAACAGCAGGTGCTCGTCCACGGTGTAAACATGAAAGAGGTCGAACTGCATCAGGCCTTCGATACGCCCGAAGGCTGGCAAGTAGGCCGAGAGCACGCCATAGCGATGCATGCGCTGCAGTTCGTGACCCACGCGGCGCGGCTCGCGGATGATCTCCATGAACAGGCTGCGTGCCCGGATATCCTTGCGGAATTTTTCGTCGATGAGATAGAGATGTTCGCGAATCAGACGAATGGTGCTGGCACGCACCCCCTTGATGCTCGGGTTCTTCTGCATGAGCAGAAAAAGCTCCAGCAAGGCGGGAGGAGTGCGCTTGAACACGTTCTCGTTGACCGCTTCGATGAAATTGCCGCGCACCTGGAAGCGCCGGGACAAGGGCGAGGTTCGCACCGCCCGATCCTTCTGCAGAATCGCTTCCTGGAAGAGACCGAGCAGAATCTCGTTCAGACGGCTCAATTCCCGCACTGTCCGGTAGAAGTCCTTCATGAACTGCTCGACCGCACGATTGTGGGCGGCGTCGGTATACCCGAAGAGTTCGGCGACGCGCTTCTGATGATCAAACAACAGGCGGTCTTCGCGCCGCCCCGCCAGAAAGTGCAGCGCGCAGCGAATCTGCCACAGATGCTCCCGCCCGCGTTCAAGCGCAGCGAATTCTGCACTGCTCAGAAAGCCATGTCCGACCAGATTGCCGAGGCCATGTGAATCGAAGTGCCGATTGGCTACCCAGGCAATCACCTGGATGTCACGCAGCCCACCCGGACTCTCCTTGATGTTGGGCTCGAGTTGCTGGAAGGCATCGTTGTAGCGCGCGTGCCGGTGATCCTGTTCATCCGATTTGGCGGTGAAGAACTCTTCGCTGTTCCACATCACCTTGGGTGCAGTCATGGCCCGTATCGTCTCGAACAGGGCAGGAGGGCCGCAGAGCACGCGTGCTTCGAGCAGGGCAGTCATCACGGTGATGTCGTTGCGCGCGGCCTCGGCACTCTCGCTCATGCTGCGCACGCTGTTGCCGATCTCAAGACCAATGTCCCAGAGGTAGCGCACGAAGCCCTCGCACGCCTGACGGTCCGCCGTGTTGGCGTCATCGGGCGTCAGGATGCTGATGTCCACATCGGAAAAGGGATGCAGCTCACCCCGACCGTAGCCACCCACCGCCAACAGGGCGTTGCGTGAACTGTCCAGGCCAAACAGCCGCCAAACCGCCGAGACCAACCGATCGAGCGCCGCTGCGCGGGCGGCGACGATCGCGCGCGCGGGCAGCCCCCCGAAAAAGGCAGTCTTCTGCGCCTCGTGAAAACGCTGCAGCAGCGGTTTGACCTTGGTAACCGGCGGCAAGGTGCCGTCAGCACCCCGCTTGAGCAGGGTCTCTAGCTCCGCAGGGTCCAGCACCGGCACCACGGGATGCGCCCGTGCGGGCTCAGAGAGGCTGGAAATGTTCATCCGGGCGGGCGGTGAGTACTTCGAAGCCGGTTTCTGTCACGAGCACGGTGTGCTCCCACTGGGCAGAGAGGCTGTGGTCCTTGGTTACAACGGTCCAGCCATCTGGCATCAGTTTCACCTGCCGCTTGCCCGCATTCACCATGGGCTCGATGGTGAAGGTCATGCCGGGCTGCAGAACCAGTCCTGTTCCCGGTTGCCCGTAATGCAGGACCTGTGGATCTTCGTGGAATTCGCGACCAATGCCGTGGCCGCAGTATTCCCTCACGATGGAAAAATTGCGGCCCTCGGCGTGGGCCTGGATTGCAGCGCCGATGTCTCCCAGACGCACGCCGGGCCTGACCATGCCGATGCCGATGCACAGGCACTCATAGCAGGTTTCCACCAGGCGCTGGGCCCTGATGCCGGGAGGACCCACATAGAACATCTTGCTGGTATCGCCGTGGAAGCCATTCTTGATGACGGTGATGTCCACGTTCACCACGTCCCCGTCCTTGAGGCGTTTTTCGCTGGGTATGCCATGGCAGACCACGTGGTTGACCGAGGTGCAGATCGACTTGGGGAAGCCGTGATAGTTGAGCGGGGCGGGGATCGCATCCTGTACCTTGACGATGTGGTCGTGGCAGAGGCGGTCCAGTTCGTCGGTGGTCACGCCGGGCTGAACGTGCGGAGCAATCATCTCCAGCACTTCTGCAGCCAGCCGCCCCGCCAGGCGCATGTGTTCGATTTCAGCGGCGTTCTTGATGCTCACAGGCATGCGCAGGGGGTTCCCAACTCGTTGTTGCTACAGGTTTTCCATGGTATAAAGCGCGCGCTCTCGGAGCAATGTAACCTACTTTGACCTACCCCACACACGTGTCATGCACTGTGCCTCTGGGTGTCCCTGCGCCGCTGCAAGCGGACAGGGATGGAGGCACGGGACCCGTGGAGGCGTAACCCGTACAGGAGACTGCAATGGCTGACGTAAGCATGCGCCAGATGTTGGAAGCTGGCGTGCATTTCGGGCATCAGACCCGTTTCTGGCATCCCAAGATGGCACCGTACATCTTCGGTGACCGCAACAAGATTCACATCATCAATCTCGAGAAGACCGTGCCCCTGTTCAGGGATGGCATGAACTTCCTCGGTCGCGTGGTGAGCCGCCGCGGCAAGGTGCTGTTCGTCGGCACCAAGCGTTCCGCCCAGGAGGCGATTGCCCGCGAGGCCGCCCGCTGTGGCATGCCCTACGTCAACCGTCGTTGGCTGGGTGGCATGCTCACCAACTTCAAGACCGTCAAGCAGTCCATCAAGCGCTTGAAGGAGCTTGAAGAACGCATCAACAACGGCTCGCTGGACCGCATCTCCAAGCGCGAGGGTCTGCAGCTCCGCCGCGAGTACGACAAGCTCCACCTGGGCCTCGCCGGCATCAAGGACATGGACAACCTGCCTGATGCGCTGTTCGTGATCGACGTCGGCTTCGAGAAGATCGCAATCGCCGAAGCCAACAAGCTCGGCATCCCGGTGGTCGCCATCGTGGATACCAACTACAAGCCGGATGGCATCGATTATGTGATTCCGGGCAACGACGACGCCATCAGTGCCGTCAACCTCTATGCCCAGGCGGCGGCCGATGCGGTGCTCGATGCCCGCATGACAATCACTACTGCCGGCCCGGGTGGGCAGGACGAGTTCGTGGAACTCGACGAAGAGGGCAACCCGCTGGTGCGCCGCGAAGCGACTGGCGAGCGTGGCAGCGACGACGACGCCCGACGCGGGCGCAAGAAGGTCGTTCCCGCTGCGGCGCCGCGCAAGAAGGCGCCTGCCCGCAAGCAAGGCGCCGCCGAGGCGCCTGCCAGCGCGGAGTAAAAAGGGTCCCGGGACGGGGAACGATGGGCCTCTGGGCACGTCGGTTCCCTGGCCTCGACCCGATGCAGGCCCGGGTGGCTGCAGGCGGCAGACTGCCGCGGACAGGGCAGTCAGCAGGGGACTGCCCGCACATTCCAAACCCAACAGTTCAGAGGAATTCAAACCATGCAGATCAGTGCAGCCGCCGTGAAAGAGTTACGAGAGCGTTCCGGCGCAGGCATGATGGAATGCAAGAACGCGCTGGTTGAGACCGGTGGTGATCTCGAAGCCGCGCTGGAACACCTGCGCAAGTCTGGTGCCGCCAAGGCCGCCAAGAAGGCCGGCCGAATCGCGGCCGAAGGCACCGTGGTCGTCGCCGAGAGCGCCGGACAGGCGGTAGTCGTCGAGATCAACAGCGAAACCGATTTCGTGGCCAATGACGATAACTTCACCGCCTTCGCCAATGCGGTCGGCCAGACGCTTCTCGCGCATACCCCGGCAGATGTGGAAGCGTTGGGCGCGCTGACGATCCCGGCTGGCAGCGAGACCATCGAAGTCGCACGTCAGCAACTTGTGTTGAAAATCGGTGAAAACATTTCCATTCGGCGCTTCGAGCAGCACCAGGCAGCCGCCGGCCAGACGCTGGGCGCCTACCGTCACGGCAAACGCATCGGCGTGCTGGTGATGCTCGAAGGCGGTACGCCGGAACTGGCCAAGGACATTGCGATGCACGTGGCGGCCACCAACCCGACCTGCATCTCCGAGGAAGACGTACCCGCCGAGCTCCTGGCCAAGGAGAAGGAAATCCGTGTGGCGCAGGCTGCGACCAGCGGCAAGCCGGCCGACATCGTCGAGAAGATGGTCTCCGGTCAGCTGCGCAAGTTCGTGGCAGAGATCACCTTGCTCGGACAGGCCTTCGTGAAAGATCCGGACACGACGGTCGGCAAGCTCCTCGGTGGCAAGGCCAAGGTGCTCAACTTCGTGCGCTACGAAGTGGGCGAGGGCATCGAGAAGAAGACCGTGGATTTCGCTGAGGAAGTCAAGGCCCAGGCGCGCGCAGCGGACTGAAACTGCTCCGGAAGGGTGGAGATGCATTCACAACAACCACGCTTTCGCCGCGTGCTGATCAAGCTCAGCGGTGAGGCCCTGATGGGGGACGGGGATTACGGCATTGATCCCGTTATCCTCACCCGGGTGGCCGAAGAGGTGAGAGAGCTCGTCCAGGCGGGGGTCCAGGTGGCCATCGTCATCGGCGGGGGGAACATCTTCCGGGGTGCCGGGCTCGCGGAGCGCGGCATGGATCGGGTGACAGCCGACCACATGGGCATGCTCGCCACAGTGATCAACGCGCTCGCCATCCAGGATGCCCTAGAGCGTGCCTCACTGTTCGCGCGCGTCATGTCAGCCATCAAGATCAATGCAGTGTGCGAAGACTACATCCGGCGCCGGGCCATCAGGCATCTGGAAAAAGGCCGGGTGGTGGTGCTCGCGGCAGGCACTGGCAATCCCTTTTTTACCACCGATTCGGCCGCGAGCCTGCGAGCCATTGAAATCGGGGCAGAGCTCATGATCAAGGCCACCAAGGTGGATGGTGTCTACTCGGCAGACCCCAATCGGGATCCCGCGGCCGTCCGCTATGAAAAGCTGGGCTACGATGAAGTCCTCGACCGCAAGCTCGCGGTGATGGATGCCACAGCCGTCGTGCTCTGTCGGGACAATCAGATGCCTTTGAGGGTGGTGGACATGACACAGCCCGGGACCTTCGTGCGGGCAGCGCTGGGCGAAAATGTGGGCACACTGGTAACAGCGGGATAACAAGATGCTGCAGGACATACTCAAGGATACGCAGACACGCATGGACAAGTCGGTGGAGAGCTTCAAGCTCGAACTGGCCAAAATCCGCACCGGCCGGGCGCACCCCAGCCTGCTGGACCATGTGCATGTCGACTACTACGGGTCGGTCACGCCGGTAGGTCGGGCGGCCAATGTCACCGTGGAAGATGCCCGTACCCTCGTTGTTACCGCTTGGGACAAGGCCATGGTGCAGGCCATCGAGCGCGCCATCCTGGAATCCGATCTCGGACTGAATCCCCAGACCGCAGGCACCGTGATCCGTATCCCTCTGCCCCCGCTGACCCAGGAGCGCCGGCGTGACCTCACCAAGGTGGTCAAGTCGGAGGCCGAGCAGGCCAAGGTCGCGGTGCGCAACATCCGGAGAGATGCCATTTCCGATTTGAAAGACCTGCTCAAGGAAAAGGAAATTTCCGAGGACGATGAGCGCAAGGGACAAGAAGACGTGCAGAAGCTCACCGATGCGCATGTGAAGAAGATCGATGAGCTCGTCGGCGCCAAGGAACAAGAGATCATGGCTGTCTGATAACGTGACGGACCTGCCCTCCAGTCCTGCGGGCTTGCCGCGTCATGTAGCCATCATCATGGATGGCAATGGTCGCTGGGCCAGGCAGCGCAACTTGCCGCGGATCGCCGGACATCGGGCCGGTGTGGAGAATGTGCGGGCGCTGGTGCGCCGTTCGGCCGAAGTCGGCGTTGAGGTCCTCACGCTCTTCGCGTTCAGCAGCGAGAACTGGCGTCGGCCGCCACTGGAAGTCCGGCTGTTGATGGACCTCTTCGTGATGGCGCTGGACCAGGAGGCGCAGAAGCTTCACGAGAACCAGGTGCAGCTGCGGGTCATCGGTGACCGCAGCCCTTTCCCCCGTAAACTGCAGGACAGTATCGCTTCGGCGGAGGCGCTCACGGGTCATAACCGCGGGCTCAAGCTCGTGATTGCCGCCAACTACGGTGGGCATTGGGACATCACCCAGGCGACTCGCCAACTGGCCGACGCCGTGAAGGCCGGTACCCTCGAACCTGCGCAGATCACGCCGCAGCATCTGGCGGGATTCCTCAGTACGGCAGATCTGCCGGACCCTGATCTGTTTATCCGCTCGGGTGGCGAGCAGCGCGTCAGCAATTTCCTGCTGTGGCAGCTCGCCTACACTGAGTTCTACTTCACCGAATGTCTCTGGCCGGATTTCGATCAGGATGAATACCACCGGGCGCTGGCGAGCTTTGGTGGGCGGCAGCGGCGGTTCGGCATGATTGGTGAACAACTCGAAGCGGCGCATGGGCGGGAGACCGCGGCGCCCATCGACTGACGCGGCCGCACATGGGCGGCGTGCGCGCACCCTCCACTCCCACTACGGGTGGTTTGCTGACCCGTGTGCGCACGGCGGTGCTCTTGACGGCCTGTCTCGCGGGGCTGCTCGCACTCGGGTACACCCCACTCGTCGCGTTGGTCTTTCTGGTGATCATGGCGTGCGCGGCGGCGGAATGGGCGACCCTGGCAGGCCCGACCTCGCGCCTGCGACTCGGGCTTTTTACTGTCTCCGTGGTTGCCTGCTGTCTGGTTGCGCTCGCCATGCCCCACGGCTGGCAACTGAAGCTTCTGGTGACGGCTGCTGTCTTCTGGCTGCTGGCTCTGGCGCTGTTATGGCGGGTGCAGTCTACGCAGGTCAAGCTTCCTGCCTCTTCCTCGGGTTGGCTCGCGACCGGTCTGCTGGCTCTCGTGCCCGCGTTCGTCGCGGCGGTGCTCCTGCAGGAGCTGGACCCATGGTTGCTACCCCAAGTCTTCCTGCTGGTGGTGACGGCGGACACCGCGGCCTACTTTGGGGGACGTGCCTGGGGGCGGGCGCGTCTCGCCTCTCGCATCAGCCCTGGCAAGACCTGGGCCGGGGTCTGGTCGGCATTCTGCGCGGTGCCCTTGGCGGCAATCCTTTTCAACTGGCTACCGATTCATGCACCGTTGGCAGCATGGCAGGCGGCCGCCGTGGCCGGTGTCGTCGTGCTCAGTGCCATCACCGGGGATCTGCTGGAGAGCCTGTTCAAGCGACAGGCCGGAGCCAAGGACAGCGGCACCCTGCTGCCCGGCCATGGCGGAATCCTCGACCGCATCGACAGCCTGCTCGCGGCCGCGCCGGTATATGCTCTCATCCATCTGCTCAGGGCTGACTTTCAATGATTGGTATCACCATCCTCGGCTCGACCGGCACCATCGGCGTCAACACGCTGGATGTGGTGGCCAGAGAACCCAGCCGTTTCCATGTGGTGGCCTTGACGGCCAATCGCAACGTCGAGGGCCTGCTTGCACAATGCCGGCAGTGGCGTCCCCCCTTTGCCGTGATGGTCGAGGCCCGCGCCGCGGCCGAACTGCGGACCGCGCTGCACGCGGAAGGATTGTCCACCGAAGTGCTGGAGGGTGAAGCCGGGTTGGTCGAGGTGGCTGCGCACCCGGAGACTCACTATGTGATGGCCGGGATCGTGGGTGCCGCCGGACTGATGCCGAATCTCGCCGCCGCGCGTGCCGGCAAGCGCCTGATGCTTGCCAACAAGGAGTCCCTCGTGATGTCGGGACAGCTCTTCATGGACGCGGTCCGCGCGAGTGGGGCGGAGTTGCTGCCAATCGACAGCGAGCACAATGCGGTGTTCCAGTGCATGCCGGGAGATTTCTCCCGCGGGCTTCCCCAGGTGGGCGTCAATCGTATTCTGCTCACAGCGTCCGGCGGGCCTTTCCGCACTCGCGATGTCGCCGGGTTGATGTCCGTGACGCCGGACGAGGCCTGTGCCCATCCGAAATGGGTGATGGGCCGCAAGATCTCGGTGGACTCGGCCACCATGATGAACAAGGGGCTTGAGATCATCGAGGCCTGCTGGTTGTTCGGCACCGGACAGGAAAAAATCGAAGTCGTCATTCATCCCCAGAGCGTGATCCACTCCATGGTGGAGTACGTGGACGGATCAGTACTGGCCCAGCTCGGCAATCCGGACATGCGCACGCCCATCGCTCACGCGCTGGCCTGGCCGACGCGCATGGAGTCCGGGGTCGGCCGCCTCAATCTCTTTGATGTACGCAAGCTCGAGTTCGAGGAGCCGGATCCCGAGCGCTTCCCCAGCCTGCGCCTCGCGCGGGAGGCGATTGCCGCTGGCGGCACTGCGCCGACTTTGCTCAATGCGTCCAATGAGATTGCCGTGGCGGCGTTCCTCGAAGGGCGTTTGCGCTTTCCCCATATCGCGGCAGTCGTGGAGGAGACCCTGGCCACCGTGCCGCATGGGCCC
>JAURMM010000257.1 GCA_030830685.1 Gammaproteobacteria bacterium
GACAGCGAGTCGAACGAGAGCGGGGATACCCGACAACCTCGGGATGAGAGCCCGCAGTGGCAGTTCCCGGAAGATCGTGAAGCTGCCATCGCGGCCGGTGCATGGCCGGCCTGAACCAGGCCGGCGGCTACTGCAAGGTGGTCGGTGTGGGCGGGTGATCGCGGGCGGGGGTGAACATCTCCCCCACATCCACGGCATCGAAGTGGTACTGCTGGCCGCAGAAGTCGCAGCCGATCTCCACCCGACCCTGCTCGGCCAGAATGTCCTGCAGCTCCGCATGTCCCAGGCCGACCAACATGCGACTCACCCGCTCGCGACCGCAAGAACAACTGAAACGGGTGGCCGCGGGTTCAAAACGCTGCAGACGTTCTTGCCAGAACAGGCGATGAAGCAAGGTCTCGACCTCCAGCCCGAGCAGTTCTTCCCGGCTCCAGGTGCCCGAAAGAAGGGCACGCCGGTTGAAGTCCTCGTGGTAGCACACCAGATCTTCCTCGCGACATGCGGCCAGATTGCCGAGGCCCGTTGACGGCATCCGTTGCAGCAGCAAGCCTGCGGCAACTTCATCATTGGCGGCCAGTATCATCCGGGTGTCGATCTGCTCAGACTGCAGCATGTAGTGCTCTATGACCGAGGAGAAATCTTCCAAGGGTGCACGGGCATCATCATGCAGCGGCACTACCCCCTGATAGGGTTGAGTGCCCCGCGCGCGTTTGCGCGCATCGAGCACGATGGCACAGCGCCCCTCACCATGCGTGTTGGCAAGCGTACTCAGGCGGGCCTCAGGCGGGATGTCAGCGACAACTTTTGCGGTCGCACGGAAACTGTAATCGGTCTTCACCTCGGCCACAGCGAGCTTGAGCGGACCATCACCATGCACCTGCAGGATCAGCGCCCCATCGAACTTGATGCTCGATTGCATGAGCATGCCTGCCGCGGTCATCTCACCCAGCAGCGTGCGCACCGGCAGCGGAAACTCGCCCACGGTCGCCCGCCTGCGCAAAGCCTCCTGCCAACCTGCCGTAATCCGCACGACAGCGCCCCTGACCGCGCAGCCTTCAAACAGGAATTTGTGGAGACCCGGGACATTCATGGCCGATCCTCTGCAAATGGAGCAAAGAGCACCCGATTCTAGCGCCTGTCTGCTGTCACTGCGCGCCTTGCAGGCGGGAGGCGCCCTTCGTAAGGTCGAATCATGAGCAGGCAGCATTTGCGCGTCGTCAGCTACAACGTCCACAAAGGGTACTCCCTGCGGCGAGGAGTCACGGTGCACGGGCTGCGCGATGCACTCCGGGCTCTCGAGGGTGATCTGATCTTCCTGCAGGAGGTCCAAGGCCTGTCACACCGGCGAGCCTCACGTCATGGAGACTGGCCTCGCTCGCCACAGCACGAATTCCTGGCTGATACCCTCTGGCAGGACTTTGCCTATGGAAGGAATGCGGTGTACGACGATGGACACCACGGCAACGCCATCCTGTCGCGATTCCCCGTCGTCAACTGGGAGAATGAAGATGTCTCGCAGTCACGCCTGGAGCAGCGCGGCCTGCTGCATTGTGAGATCGGCATCCCGGGTTGGCCTCACCCGCTTCACTGCATCAATGTGCATCTGGGCCTGTTCGCGCACTGGCGACGTCGCCAGCTCGAACATCTGCGTGCACGTATCGCAGGCCGGGTCCCGGCAGCGGCACCGTTGATCGTCGCTGGCGATTTCAACGACTGGTCGCAACGAGCAGGTCGGCTGTTCGCCGACGTGCTCGGTCTGGATGAAGTTTTCCAGACGCTGCAAGGCAGCCCTGCACGCAGTTTCCCGGCGCGCCTGCCTCTGCTGCACCTCGATCGCATTTACACCCGAGGCTTCCGGATCACGGCCTGCGATGTTCATTTCGGACATGGCGCGGCGCGACTTTCCGATCACGCTGCGCTCACGGCGAACCTCGTGCTCTGCGCATGAACACGCGAACCGTCAGGCGTCCGGCGGAGCGGAGCGGGATGACGGCAGGCAACCGCCTCACCCTGCTGGAAACCGGTGATGCCTACTTTCCCGCACTGCTTGCCGCGCTCGCCGAGGCACGGCGGGAGGTTCACCTCGAGACTTACATCTTCGCGGATGACCGCACTGGACACCGCGTGGCAAAAGCCTTGGCTGACTGCGCTCGCCGCGGTTGCCTCGTACGGGTGGTGGTGGATGGCTTCGGCTCGCGCAATCTGGCGCCGGCACTGCGCGGGACGCTTGAACTCGCGGGCGTACAGCTCATCGTCTACCGCCCGATGCCCGAGGGCTTCAGCTTGCACATCCAGCACTTGCGGCGGCTGCACCGGAAACTCGTGGTGATCGATGGTCGCATCGGCTTCTGCGGCGGCATCAATGTGCTCGACGATCGTCGCGATCGGGATGATTTGCCACCCCGCTACGACTTCGCCGTGCGGGTGGAGGGCCCGTTGGTTGGCCAGATGCACCGTCTCATGCGCAGGCTGTGGCGATTGCTGAGCTTGCGCACCATGCAGTTCCAAGGCTTGATCCGGCCGCCGCATTTTTCAACCCCGACGCCCCTGGCAGAGAATCAATCTGCTGCGCTCATCACGCGCGACAATCTGCGTCATCGGCGCGCGATCGAGGAGTCCTATCTGACCGCCATCACCCGGGCGCGCAGTGACATCCTGATCGCCTGCGCCTATTTCCTGCCCGGGCGCAGGGTCCGCCACGCCCTCATCAACGCGGCACAGCGTGGAGTCAGGGTGCGCCTGCTGCTTCAGGGACGCCCCGATCACCTCGTCATCCACTCTGCGGCACTGCGGATGTATGACGGGCTGCTCATGGCGGGCGTGGAAATCAGGGAGTACCAGCCTGCCCATCTGCATGCAAAGGCGGCAGTGGTTGATGCCGACTGGGCAACCGTCGGCTCCTCCAATATTGATCCTTTCAGCCTGTGGCTTTCGCGCGAGGCCAATCTGGAGCTGCGGGATGCTGTGCTCGTGTCCCAACTGCGCAGGAGCCTGGAAGAGGCCTATGCACGCAACGGTTCCGCGGTGCCCCTAAATGCCTCCCGCGTGCTGCCGTGGGGACTGCGCCTGCGCGCCCAGGTGGCCTATCTCATCGGTCGCGTCGTGCTCGCAGTGACCGGCCAGGTGGGGCGCGACGAGTTCTGAACATGCGCATGCGTCAGGTCGGCGCTGGCGGAAATCAGGATGGGTTATAGTCGAAGGCCCCAGCAAGGATGACACGTGCCATGTTCGAGAGCATTCCCCCTGCCGAACGCCTGAGGCTGATGAAGTTTGTCTGCGCCGTTGCTTGGAGCGATCTGCGTGTGAGCGGCGAAGAACGATTGTTTGTTGCCGACTGCATCCGCAAGCTGGAATTGAGCGACGGTGAGCGCGCACAGGTCTGGCGCTGGCTTGAAGTTCCACCTGCGCCCGAAGAGGTCGATCCTGCCGACATTCCGGCCGAGCATCGCGAGGCCTTCATCAAGGCCCTGGGCAAGCTGGTAGCCTCGGACCAGGAAATCACCCCGGAGGAGCGGGAGAGCCTCGTGCTGCTCAGTCAGCTGGTGATGTAGCTGGCGCGTGCCGGGCTTCAGCGCTGCACGCCCGCCAGCGCTGCGGCCAGCTCCAGCGACATCCCCGCCAGTGCGCGACTCATACCCGATACTACTTCTGCGTCTTCCAGGCCGGACACGCGCTCCACCTGCTCCCACTTGCCGCTGGCGAGCACGTTGCGATTGACCGCATCCAGCACCCGCCAATAGGCGATGAGCCTGACTTCCTGCTGGTCGTTCACCACGAACTCACTGAATTGCACCATCACCTGCTGCTCTGCGCCCGGTGGGGCTGAGCCCAGGGTGCTCACTTTCGCACTGCCCAGCACCCGGGACAGATTTTCCGCCAGTACACGGGTCACGTTCTGTTCCAGCGGCTCGGCCCAGCGCCCATGCGCGGAGGATCGATACTCACTGCTCCCGTGCAAAGTGAGCAGGGAAGACCGCCGCGTATAGGCCGGTAGGTCGATCGGCCCCACGACCAATGAAGGCTTTCCGCTGTCTGTCGCAGAGGTTGCGGAAACCAGAGATGTCAGACCATACAAGCGCGCAGGCGCGGAGGGCTTCAAGGCGCAGCCCGCAAGCAGCGCGCACAGCAGGCCGGCAAGGAGAGGAGCGGGAATCTTCATTCGTTCGAGTCATCCTGTCTGCCGAAGATCACGGCGTTGGGCTCGGCCTCCAGGGCGGTGGCGAGCTCATTGATCGCACGGGCAGCGGCCTGCAATTCATCGAGAGTGGTGCGCAGCTGATGTCCGGTGGCGGAGGTGGGCTGCGCGAGGTCTTCCACGCCCACCATGGCAGCCCGCGTCTGGACCAGCGTGGCGTTTGCCTCCTTGACCGCCGCATCCAGATCCCGCAGCAGACGTACGCCGTCCCCACGGCTCATGGTGTCCAGATGGTCGAGGGTCTGGCCCGCGCGCTCGACCAGTGGCGACAGATTCGCTGCCAGTGCGTTGATGTTCTGAAGCGCTTCGCTGGCACTGGCCAGGAGCGGCTCGAGCCTGGCATTGGCATCGGCTGTCACGGTTTGCAGCTGGGTCAGCGTGGCGTCAATCCGTGCGGGTGCCTGCTGGATGCCGGGCGCGTTGAGCAGTGTGTCCGCCCCTTCCAACACCCCGTGCAACGACTCCAGCATCTCCGCGAGCGGGAGCTTTTCCAGTTTTTCCACCAGCTCGCGCATCGTGACCTGCGCCTCCTGCAGCATGGTGGGGACGGTAGGAATGCGGTGGAGGCCAGTTGCGGGGTCGATGAGTGGTAACTCGGCCGCAGGCGCATCGGGATAGAAATCGAGCTGCACGAAAAACAGACCGGTGACCAGGCTTTCGGTCCGCAGCTGGCCGCGCAAGCCTCTTTGCACCATGAATTCGAAGGGATCCACCTTTCTGTCGCCCGCCATCTGGTGGGCAAGTTCCCGCGTGCCAGCGATGTTGATTGTGACCGGAATGCTGACCTCCGTGGAGCCTTCCTCAACCACGGTCGAGATCGAGGTGACCTGCCCTATCCTCACGCCACGGAATTTCACTGCCGCACCGACATTGAGTCCTTGCACGTCGCCGTCAAAGTAAAGGACGGCATCCATGTTGTCCCGGAAAAACCGGCCGGAACCGAACAGGAACAGACCTCCGACCAGGAGCACTATTGCCCCGACGATGAAAGCCCCGATCAGGGTCGGGTTTGCGCGTACGCTGATCAACGATGTTGTCCTCGTGTCAGGAACTCGCGCACCTTGGGATCCTCGCACTCGGCAAGCAGCCGACTCGGATTGCCTCTGGCAATGATGGTCTTGCGCTCTGCGTCCATGAAGATTCCGTTGGTCCCGATACTGAAGATACTCGGCAGTTCATGGGTCACGATCACGATCGTGGCCCCCAGGCTCTCTCTGAGTTCCAGAATCAACTCATCGAGGCGACGGGAGCTGATCGGGTCGAGTCCGGCCGAGGGCTCGTCAAAGAACAGGATTTCCGGATCAAGTGCCATCGCCCGCGCGAGACCCGCCCGTTTCTGCATTCCGCCGCTGATCTCGGAGGGGTAATAGTCCTCGAAACCCGCGAGCCCCACCAGCGCCAGCTTGAGCGAAGCCAGCTCGCGGATTTCCGCCGGGGAGAGCGTGGTGTACTGCTCCAGCGCGAGCGCCACGTTCTCCGCAAGTGTCATCGAGCTCCACAACGCCCCCTGCTGATACATCACGCCAAACCTGCGGAGCAGACTCGCCCGCTGCTCAGGCGAGCCCTGCAGGAAGCTTGCACCGTTGTAACGGATGTCCCCGGCTGTTGGCTGCTGCAGTCCCACCAGATGGCGCAGCAACGTGCTTTTACCGCAACCACTCCCGCCCATGATGACGAAGATGTCGCCCCGACCAATCGTGAAATCGAGATCACGCTGCACCACCCGGCCGTCGTAGGCCATGGTCAGCCCGCTGACTTCCACATGCACCACGTTTCCGACTGTCATGGCATTACCATCCAAGTACGTCGTACAGGATGGTCAACAGCGCGTCGGCAACGATGATCCACACGATCCCGGTGACGACCGCGGAAGTGGCGGCATCCCCTACTGCGGCTGCACTGCGTCCGCACTGCATCCCGCGCAGGCAACCGGCGATTGCCACCAGCACACCAAAAACGGCGGCTTTGAGCAGCCCGAGACCGAACTGCCGCAGCTCCAGCGCCGCGATGGTCTGGTCGTGGTATTGGGAAAAGCTGATATCGAAGGAAGTGATAGCGACCACAGCACCCCCCAGAATCCCCAGAAGGTCTGCATAGAGGCATAGCAAAGGCACCATCAGGACGAGCGCCAGCATGCGCGGCAGGACCAGGAAGTCCATGGGGGAGAAACCGCTGGTTCGCAGTGCGTCGATTTCCTCACCTACGGTCATGGTGCCGAGCTGGGCCGCAAAGGCCGCACCGGTACGGCCGGCCATGATGATGGCCGTCATCATCGCCCCCATCTCGCGCGCCATGCCCAGTCCCACCAGGTTGGCGACGAAAATCTGCGCGCCGAATTGCTTAAGCTGCACGGCGCCCACGTAGGCCAGGATCATCCCGACGAGAAAACTTATCAGCGACACGATGGGCAGCGCCTGGGCGCTGCATTGCTGCAGGATGAGCAGGAAATCGGCGCGCCTGAAGCGCGCCTGCCCCTGGGCGAGACGTCCGACGGCAAGCACCATCTCACCGATGAAGGTGAGCAACACGTGCAGCCCTTCCATCCCGCTGATAACACTGGCGCCGAGGCGTGCCAATGCGGTCTGCTGCCCGTCCTCCCGCGGCGCGCCAGGCTGCTCCGGCACGGCGCTGCTGAGCGCCAGCAGGCGTTGTGCACCCCGCGGCAAACCGCTTGTGTCCACGTTCATACCGTGACTGTGCGCAAGCGCCGCCACCCGACGCAGGAACACGATCAGCAGGGAATCCCATGCCTCAATCGCGGAGCCATCAAAGCGCACGCCATGAGCACCCGCGATCGCAAGGCGCAAAGGTTCGCTGGCCGGCAACGCCCTTTCCACGGTCCAGTCACCGCGCAGACGCAGGATGAGCGCGCCATCGTGCGCAGTTTCCATTTCCAGAAGGCAGTCAGCAGCCGACACCCGGACACTCTCCCATCAATTTCATCAGCCAAGGGCGCGGCAACAGATCCCGCCCCGAACTGCCACCACAAATGGACCGAGCCCGCTCACTCCAGTATGGTATCCGGCATCTCCCGCAGGGTTCCAATCTCGAAGTTGGGCAGACCCTACTCACCCGAGCGAGCCTACATCATGCACAGACCTGAAGACCTGGAAGTCATCCGCAATCTCCTCAAGCTGATTGGCGAGGATCCCGACCGCGAAGGGCTGCTTGAGACACCCGCTCGTTTTCTCAAGGCACTCTCCGAGTACACGAGCGGCTACAGCCAGAAACCGGAAGAAATCCTGAAGGTCTTCGAGGACGGCGCGCAGAGCGTGGACGAAATGGTGATTGTGCGGGACATTCCGGTCTACTCGCTCTGTGAACACCATCTGGCGCCGTTCTTCGGCAAAGCCCATATCGGTTACGTTCCGGACAAACGCATCCTCGGCTTGTCAAAGATTTCGCGCCTGGTAGAGGTGTTCAGTCGTCGCCTCCAGGTGCAGGAGCGTCTCACCAACCAGATTGCTGACGCGCTGGCAACCCACCTCATGCCCTTGGGCGTGGCCGTGGTCATCGAATGCCGGCACATGTGCATGGAGTCCCGCGGTGTGCGCCATTCAGGCGCCACGACCGTCACCTCGGCGCTCCGCGGCAGTATCAAGACCAATGCAGATACCCGCAAGGAATTCCTCTCCCTCATCGGACACTGATCAGCCTCGGGCCACGTGAGTCAGGATCCCCAGGAAATCCTCGACCAGCTGCGCCTGAACCGCGCGGCGTTGCCAGCGCGTCCATCACGTGGGCGTTGGTGGCTCGCGGCCGGCTTGGCGGCCGTTGCAGCAGGTCTCTGGTTCGGACTTCCCCTGAAGCCGCAGACACCAGCCGAGCCCGCACAGGTAACAGCGACTCCCGCGCCTGCGAATGACAAGATCATTCTCGATGCCACCGGTTATGTGACAGCCCGCAGACAAGCCACTGTGTCGGCCAAGGTAACGGGTCGCGTCAAGGCCTTGTTCATCGAGGAAGGGCAGGAGGTCGAGGCAGGAGAAATTCTGGCGCGGCTGGATGAAACCGATGCCCGGGCTGATCTCGAGCTCGCTGCTGCGCGTGCGGCCGCGGCGCGCGCCGAACTGCCAGATCTTGAACTGAGGCTTGCGCAGGCCGAACGTGATGTGGAGCGCCAGGACACGCTGGTGGCGCGCAAGCTGGCCAGCAGTCAGCAAGCAGAAGACGCGCGTCTGGCCGTGGACTCGCTCAAGGCGCGCCTGCGCCTGCAGCGTCGCCAGATCTCGGTTGCCGAGCGCGCAGTGAAAGTGGCCGAGGTCGCGCTCGACAACACGGTGGTCCGCGCGCCCTTCAGTGGCGTAGTCACTGTGAAGGCCGCCCAGCCGGGTGAAATCGTGTCGCCGATTTCCGCAGGCGGGGGCTTCACGCGCACCGGCATCGGCACCATCGTCGACATGGACTCGCTCGAAATCGAGGTTGACGTCAACGAGGCTCACATCAGCAGGGTGAGTCCCGGGCAACCCGTGGAGGCCGTGCTGAATGCCTACCCGGATGAAAAACTCGCCGCACGGGTCATCACGATCGTGCCGGCGGCAGACCGCAGCAAGGCCACGGTGAAGGTGCGCATCGCGCTGCTCAGCCGGGACCCTCGCATCGTGCCTGACATGGGCGTGCGCGTCGGTTTCCTGGCAATGGACGGTGCTGCGCCCAAGCCGCCTGCGAAGCCAGCACAGGCCGCGCCTCCCCAAGCGCCCTGATCCATGCCCGCTACCGCCACGCCCCTGATCGCGCTGCGCGGCGTCTGCAAACGCTACTTCCGCGGCCAGCAGAGCGTGGATGTGCTTCAGGGAATCGATCTCGACATCGAGGAAGGTGATTTCATCGCGCTGATGGGGCCCTCGGGATCGGGCAAGACCACTCTGCTCAATCTCATCGGCGGACTGGACCAGCCGACCGCAGGCAGCGTGTCTGTCGACGGCCAGCGGCTCGAGGGGCTCACCAGCGCAGAGCTCGCGGCCTGGCGGGCACGTAACATCGGCTTCATCTTCCAGTTCTACAACCTGCTGCCCATGCTCAGTGCGCGCAGGAACGTGGAGCTGCCTCTGCTGCTGACATCCCTGTCGGCACGTGAGCGCAAGCATCGGGCCTTGCTGGCGCTCGAACTGGTGGGGCTCGCGGCACGGGCACAGCACAAACCGGCCGAACTGTCGGGCGGCGAAGAACAACGCGTGGCCATTGCACGCGCGCTGGTCTCCGACCCGCGTCTGCTGATCTGCGATGAACCCACCGGAGATCTTGATCGCCACACTGCCGATGAAATCCTGTCCCTGCTCCAGGTGCTGAACCACCGCCACGGCAAGACCATTCTCATGGTCACGCACGACCCGAAGGCGGCGGAATATGCCCGACGGCAGATTCATCTCGACAAAGGGGTATTGGCAAGAGAGGCAGATGCCGGAGGGGGCGCGTGAAATTCCTCGGCCTGGTGTGGGCAAGCCTGCTGCGCAAAAGAACCCGAACCTTGCTTACCCTGCTCTCGATTGCCACCGCGTTTCTGCTGTTCGGCTTTCTTGATGCAGTACGCGTGGTATTTACCCAAGGCTCCGCACAATCGGGTGCGGACAGACTCATCACGACGTCGCGGGTATCGTTCATCCAGCCACTGCCGCTGGCCTACCGCGAGCAGATCAAGGCATTGCCGGGCGTGCACACCGTCGCGTACGCGAACTGGTTTGGCGGCATCTATCAGGATCGTCGCAACTTCTTCGCCAACATCGCCGTATCGCCGGAAGAGTATCTCGCCATTCACCCAGAAATCCTGCTCGACGAGGGCGTGCGGGAGGCTTTCCTCAGCCGCCGCGCAGGCGCGCTGGTGGGCGCCGAGCTCGCACGCAAGCATGGATGGGCCGTCGGAGATCGCATTCCTTTGCAAGCCACGTTGTGGCCGCACAAATCGGGCAGCAGCACCTGGACCTTCGAGATCGTGGGGCTGATGCGGGCACGCGATGAACGCGCCCGGAAATTCGAAAACCAGATGCTGTTCCGCTACGACTACTTTGACGAGGGGCGCCAGAGTGGACAGGGCACTGCGGGCTGGTATATCGCGAAAATCCGGGAGCCTGCCGAGTCCGCGCGAGTGGCACTGGCCATCGATGCCCTGTTCCGTAACTCGGCCGCCGAGACTCGCAGCCAGAGCGAAAAAGAATTCAATCTGGCCTTCGCCCGCCAGTTCGGTGATGTGGGACTCATCGCACGCGCCATCATGGCCGCAGTCTACTTCACGCTGTTGCTGGTGACAGGCCATACCATGGCCCAGGGTGTGCGGGAGCGCACCGCCGAACTGGCGGTACTCAAGACGCTGGGCTTCGGCAACGGATTGATCCTGCGCCTCGTGCTGGCCGAGGCCTTGCTCATGGTTGTCATGGGCGGCTGCGCTGGACTTGCGCTGGCGAGCGCAACCCTGCCTCTGTTCAAGACCTTCGGCGCACAGCTGCCGCCATTGCGCATCGCCGCTGAATCCTGGTGGGCAGGGGTCGGCGTCATGCTGGGTCTCGGCCTGGCGGTAGGCCTGCCGCCCGCCGTGCGTGCCATGCGCCTCGGCATCACTGAAGCACTTGCCGAGCGCTGAGCGGTGCCTGCCCTGCGCCAGATGGCCGAAGTGACCTGGATGGGGCTCGCCAGTCTGCCTGCACGCAAGGGTGCAGCCGCTGTCGTCATCACCGGCATCGCCGGAGTGGTGGGTGTGCTGGTGGCGCTGCTGGCCATGCGTAACGGCTTCGAGGCCACGCTCGGCCAGACTGGACACGCTGATGAGGCAATCGTGCTGCGCGCCGGCGCGAACTCCGAACTCGCCAGTCAGATTCTGCGCGAGGATGCTCTGCTCATCGCGCGCACCCCCGGCGTCAGCCGCGACAATCACGGTAACCCGCTGGCCTCCCCCGAGGTCGTTGTCGTGGCTAACCTGCCACTGCGCAGCACAGGCACGGATGCCAATGCCCAGATCAGAGGGGTGGGGCCACAGGCATTCACGCTGCGCCGTGGCCTGCAGATCATCGAGGGACGCACGTTCCGCCCTGGGCGTCGTGAGCTGCTTGCCGGCAGGGGTGCGGCACGCCAGTTCAGGGGACTTGCGCCCGGCAGCGTCCTGATGCTCAACCAGGAACCCTGGAGGGTCACCGGCATCTTTGCCACTGACGATGCAACAGAGTCCGAGATCTGGGCCGATGCAGAAGTCGTGCAATCGACCTATCGTCGCAACGCCTATCAGTCGGTTCGGGTGCGCCTCACGGATCCGCAGGCGCTGCCACAACTGATGGCGGGGCTCGCCGAGAATCCGCAACTGCGCGTGGAGGCCAGTACCACCCGGGATTACTACGCGACCCAGTCTTTGCGTTTGCGCCGGCTGGTCAACTTCCTGGCCACAACCGTCGCCAGCATCATGGCGGTGGGAGCCATCTTTGGCGCACTCAACACCATGCATGCTGCCGTTGCCGCGCGGACCCGGGAGATCGCGATTCTTCGTGCATTGGGCTTTGGAACGGCGCCAGTGGTGTGCTCGGTGCTGGTGGAAGGCCTCGCGCTGGCGCTAGCTGGTGGTCTGCTGGGTGCCGGTGCGGCATGGATGATTTTCGATCAGTACACGGTCTCGACGCTTGGCGCGAATTTCAGTCAAGTGGTGTTTGCTTTTAAGGTGACTGGCCCGTTGGTCTTCGATGCACTCATCCTGGCCCTGGCAATCGGCTTTCTGGGCGCACTGTGGCCAGCCCTTGCTGCCGCCCGCATGCCCATCCCGCAGGGCTTGCGTAGCCGATAGGTGGTATCTTTCGCATATCCGCCGTCATTCCGGAACACCATGACCGCCCCTGATACAGTCCCGACGCCAGCGTCATCACCACCTTGGGCCGCGCTTGCGGCCGCCCCGGCCTTCCGAGATCTGCATGCACGCAAATCCCGCTTCCTGTGGAGCCTGCTTGCGTTCTCGGTGCTGTACTACTTTCTGCTGCCAGTGGGCGCAGCCTGGTTTGGTGACTGGTATGCGGTGAAGGTTCTGGGGCCTGTGAACGCCGGCCTGCTCTTCGCGCTGTCGCAGTTCCTGATCGCCTGGGGCATTGCCTGGTGGTATGCGCGCAGGGCAGACGAGTTCGATCGCATCGCCAGCGCGCTCGCGACAGACCTCGGGGTGGAAGCGGCAGGCGCGCGACGCAATCCTGCCTCATGAACGCTTGGAAACAGACCCGGGTGACCCTCGCCCTCTTGTCGCTGGCCCCGACAGCCTCGGCGCAAACGGTGGGCGAGGAGTGGCGCGCGCTGACCTTCGGCGTCTTTGCCGCAATCATCGCGCTCACGATGTATGTGACGTGGCGAGCGGCGCGCAAGGTCAGGACCAGCGCCGACTTCTATGCCGCAGGGAGTAGCGTCTCCGGCCTTCAGAATGGCTGGGCCATCGCGGGTGATTATCTCTCCGCAGCGTCCTTCCTCGGTATCGCAGGACTCATTTCGCTCTACGGCTATGATGGTTTCATGTACTCGGTGGGCTGGCTGGTGGCCTACGTTACGGTGCTCCTGGTGATCGCAGAACCCTGCCGCAACATCGGCAAATACACCATGGGAGATATCCTCGCCTTCCGCAACAATCCGCGGGTGGTACGGGCCGCCATGGCGCTGTCGACCATCACGGTTTCCACCTTCTACCTCACGGCCCAGATGGTGGGCGGCGGCATTCTGGTCAAGACGCTCATCGGCATCGACTACGAAGTTTCAGTCATCGTGGTCGGCGTGCTGATGCTTTCCTATGTTCTTTTCGGCGGCATGGTTGCTACGACCTACGTGCAAATCATCAAGGCCATACTCCTCGTCCTTGCCTCGCTTGTGATGGTTGGTCTGGTCTGGGCGCAGTATGGCTTCGCCGGCCCGGCCTACTTTGAACAGGTGGTGGGCAATCCCGGCATCCAGGCCCGGGTGGCGAGCCTGCTTGGCGAAGCCGGCGGCGTCCTCACTCCTGCGGAACTCGGGCAGCGTTTTCTGGAGCCTGGGCTTTATCTCAAGAGTCCCATCGATCAGATCTCGCTCGGCATGGCGCTGGTGCTCGGCACAGCAGGCATGCCGCATATCCTGATGCGCTTCTTCACCGTCCCCACCGCACAGGCGGCGCGGATCTCGGTGATCTGGGCAATGGCCATCATCGGTGGCTTCTATGTTCTCACGCTCTTCCTGGGCACCGGCGCCGCCATGATAGTGGGACCTGAGCGCATTCTGGCTGCGGACAAGGGCGGCAACATGGCCGCGCCGCTGCTTGCGCAATATCTTGGGGGCGGCCCGGATGCCTTGCTTGGCAACCTCATGCTGTCCTTCGTGGCGGCGGTCGCCTTCGCCACCATCGTCGCCGTGGTGGCAGGACTGGTGCTTGCTGCAGCGTCAGCCATGAGCCACGACATCTGGGTGGGCGTGATCAAGGGCGATCAGGCTACCGATGCCGAAGAAACCCGCGCGGCGCGCGTGTGCTCGCTGATCGTTGGCGCGATTGCAATTACCATCGGAATCCTCGCTCAGGGCCAGAATGTCGCCCATCTGGTGGCGCTGGCCTTTGCCGTGGCCGCCTCGGCCAATCTGCCCGTCATCCTGCTCACGCTGTACTGGCGCCGATGCAATACCGCAGGCTGCATTGCAGGCCTCGTGGTAGGCACTGTCTCTGCGGTGGGCCTGCTGCTCGTTTCCCCGAACATGAGCTACCCCCTGCAACAACGAGCTGCCCAGCAGGAAATCATCCGCCTCCAGGAGGTCCGCATCGCAAACCTGGAGAAAGACCTCACACTGGTGGACGAAGCGCGCTCTCAGGCGCTCGCTGCCGCCCGCGCAGCCAGCGCCCAGGCCAAAAAGGACCTGAACCGCCTCGGCACCGGGACCACCAGCCTCGTCGGCCTTGAAGCCCCGTGGTTCCCTTTGCGCAACCCGGGCCTGCTCTCGATTCCCCTCGGCTTTCTCGCGGTGTTGCTGGGCTCTCTGCTGTATCGCGACCCGCGCGCTGAGGCCAGGTGGCAGGAGTTGCATGTCCGGGCCAACACCGGGATCGGGCGCGCGGCCGCCAACGCCCATTGAGCGGCCTCAGGGCATATACTTGGGCAGTCCGAGCCGGCAGATCCGGCTCCCCTGAGACTCGCCGCCCGGCGAGCCTCGCCGAGACCAGGAAATAACGTGTCGAATACCACCCTCACCGATATCTGCTTCGAAAACTTCGCCCTCCATCCCCTGCTCCTGAAAGGCCTGGAAGAATCCGGCTTCATCCGCTGCACACCCATCCAGGCCATGACTCTGCCGTTGACACTGGAAGGCCGGGATGTGGCTGGTCAGGCGCAGACCGGAACCGGCAAGACCGCCGCCTTCCTCGTGGCCCTGTTCAACCGTTTGCTCATGCGCGATGGCCACCCTGAGCGCCGGACGGAAGATCCTCGTGCTGTCGTGCTGGCTCCCACCCGGGAACTGGCAGTGCAGATTGAAAAGGATGCCGTGCAGATCGGCCGCCACACGGGACTTCGCACCGCGCTGATCTACGGTGGAGTGGACTACGACAAGCAACGCAAACTGCTCGAGGATGGCGTGGATGTGATCATCGCGACACCCGGGCGCCTGATTGATTTCGTGAAACAGAATACCGTCAGCTTCCGTGCCATCGAAATGATGGTGATGGATGAAGCGGACCGCATGTTCGATCTCGGCTTCATCAAGGACATCCGCTTCCTGTTGCGCAAGATGCCAGGTGCAGGCGAACGCCAGAATCTGCTCTTCTCGGCCACTCTCAGCCATCGCGTGCTCGAACTCGCCTACGAGCACATGAACGATCCCGAGAAGCTGGTGGTGGAAGCCGACTCGATCACCGCCTCCAATGTGCGTCAGAGCGTTTATTTCCCGGCAACCGAGGAGAAGATGCCACTTCTGCTGGGCTTGCTCTCGAAGATCGATGGCAATCGCAGCATCGTGTTCGTGAACACCAAATACGGCTGTGAACGCGTGGCGCTGACCCTGGAACGCGCCGGCTACAGGGTGGGCGTGCTTTCCGGCGATGTGCCGCAGAAAAAACGCGAGTCCCTGCTCGCCCGCTTCGTGCGTGGGGAACTCAACATGCTGGTGGCAACCGATGTCGCCGCCCGAGGCCTGCACATTCCCGCCGTCAGCCACGTCTTCAACTACGACCTGCCGCTCGACCCGGAAGATTACGTACACCGCATCGGCAGGACCGCACGACTGGGTGCTGAGGGTGATGCCATAAGCTTCGCCTGTGATGAATACGCGATCGGACTGCCCGACATCGAGAAATTCATCGAACAGAAGATTCCGGTGGCACAGTTCGACCTGTCATTGCTGCTGCCGGTGCCACGAGGCCGTGCGCCCTCTGCCGGCGAAGGCGGTGAGAGCGTCGTGGAAGACGCCCTGCGCGAAGCCTCAGAAGAGCGTCGCCGTCGGCGCGAGCGCGATCAACGTGACGGCAAGCGCGGTGATGGGCGTACCCCCCGCAGCGGAGACGGCCGGCGCAGCAGCGGCAGTGGCCGCAGTGGTGATGCACGGCGCGAGCGGACACCCTCTCCCGCCGAGAGGTCAGTGCCCCCCACTCCGGCAAAAGCCCCGGAAACAGCTGCGCAAGTCAGCACCGAGCGTGTCGGCGAGGAAACCCGGCGCAAGCGGCGGCGGTCCCGCTCTCGCAAGCCGGGCGAAGACACTGGCGCGGTGGCGGCGAAGGGCTCGGAGCGGACATGGCCTGCCGGTCGCGAAGGCACCCGGTCCTCGCTGGGATCGCGCATCACGACCACCATCAAGTCCTGGCTGCGGCGCCTCGGGATGCCACGCAAGGGCCAATGAACCAACAGCGCTGAGCAGCATCAAGCATCCATGCTGGCCGCTGAGACACCATGGAAAGCTCAGACAGAGGAGTACCGGCTTTGAACATCCTGTCATTTTCCAGAAAGACCCTCACCGCCCTGCTGCTCCTCACGGTGGGCGCGGCGTCCCCGGTTTCAGCGGATGAGAAGACCCGCGCGCTGATGGACCAGGTTTTCGAGGCCATTGCCTACCTGCTGCCACTGAGCGTGCGTGATGCGGAAACGACCTCTGAATGGGACCGTGAACTCATCAACGAGAAGCTCGCGGTGCTCAAGGGCTCAGCCAAAGCATTGGCTTCGCATACGGAAGCCCAAGCTTCTGAATTCGGACTGCTGGCGCGCTCCTTTGATGAAACCGTTACGGACATCGAAAGTTCGTTCCGCGAGGAATGGCCTTCCTATGCCTACTTCTCCCTGATGGAGCTCACCCAGCACTGTGTTGCGTGTCACTCACGACAACCTGCACAGGTGCGCGACGAGTTCAGTCAGCGGCTGATGTCACGTGTGAACATGGAAATGTTCGATGATTCGGAGCTCGCGCAGTTGTATGTGGCGACCCGTCAGTTTGATGCAGCAGAGAGGACGCTCGCCCGCAAGCTTCTGGATCCTGGGCAGGATGCCATTGACCTCGATATCGCCGGGTTCCCTTTGGACTATCTCAGCCTGGCACTGGGCGTAACCCGCTCCGTGGGTGAGGCTGACGAGTTGCTCGCGCGCTTCGCTGAGCGTGCGGATGCTCCCTACTATCTGCGGGAGCGCGTTGGACATTGGCAAGCACGCCTGCAGGCGCTGGGGCCGGCGCTGAAGGGCCCGGCTGACCTCGCGGTCGCCCGCAAGATCTTCCAGGCCGCATCCACCGAGTTTCGCGGGACCCGTGACCGTCGTCCCGCAGTGGATGATCTCGTCGCAGCTGCCCTGCTCCAGCGCTACATTGATGAACAGGCGGCAGCAACTGGCCCGGCCATAGCCGAGGCGTACTACATGCTGGGCATGATTGCCCTGCGCACGCTAGAGCCGAAGTATTCGGTCCCGGAGATGGAAATCCTGCTTGCCTCCGCAATCGAATCCGACCCCCGCGGACCTTTCGCCAAGCCTTCCTACCTGTTGCTGGAGGAGTTCGGCTTCGTGCGCGACACTCCACTGTCTCGGGTTGATGAGTCTGGCAGCAAGCTGCTGGACATGCTGGCCCTGCGCCGACTGAGCGACCCGACCGCCAAACCCTGATATCCGAACAAGGCCCTCATGGCAGTGCCTCCGCGCAACGTGCAAAGAGGCATTGGCCTGTGGGTTCTGGCTGTCTGGGTGCTTGCTGCAATCAATCCGCGGTATCCGCGCGACTGGTTTCTGGAGAATCTGCTGGTCTTCGTTTTTGCAGGCCTGCTGCTCGGCACGCGCAGGTTTTTCATTTTCTCCAACCTGAACTACGGCCTGTTTGCGCTGTTCCTGACGCTGCACCTTGTGGGCTCGCACTACACCTATTCGGAGGTGCCGCTCGGCGCGTGGCTGCAGGAAACCTTTGCGCTGTCCCGCAACCACTATGATCGCCTCGTACATTTCAGCTACGGCCTGCTGACAGCCAATGCCTTCCGTGAATTGCTGGTGCGTGGCGCAGGAGTGAAAACCAGCTGGGCCAGTCTGCTGGCCGTGAGCAGCGTGCTCGCCTTCAGCAGTTTTTTCGAGTGTCTGGAAGCAATGGTCGCAATCATCGTCAGCCCGGAGCTCGGAGATGCATATCTCGGGACCCAAGGGGATATCTGGGACGCACAAAAAGATACATTGATGGCCCTGGCAGGTGCGCTCATGGCCATGATTCTCCACTGGCTCTCGCAACGCGCAGCGCCGGTGCCCAATGGGAGGAAATCGACATGACGTTGCCAGTCAGCGCTTCAGATCTCGGCATTGCACTGCCCGCCCTGCCGCTGAATCGCGAGTTCACGCCACGCTACGGCGAGGTGGAGGAAGTGGCCCCGGGCATTCGGCGCGTGCTGGCGCGGAATCCGAATGCCTTCACTTTTCACGGCACCGGCACGTACATCATCGGGCGCGGCAAGGTGGCAGTCGTGGATCCCGGCCCATTGTTGGCCGAGCATGTGGACGCCGTGCTGGCGGCAGTCGCAGGTGAGCATGTGTCCCACATTCTGATAACGCATACCCATGGCGACCACTCACCGGCCGCCGCACCGCTCAAACGCGCAACAGGCGCGCCAACCTTCGGCTTTGGTCCGCATGGCGCCGGCCGTCTGGCTGAAGGCGTGGCTGTTGAGGAAGGTGGTGACCGCGACTTCGTGCCTGACGTGGTGGTCACGGATGGAGATGTAATCACTGGCGCCGATTGGCAGGTGGAATGCGTACATACACCGGGGCACACATCGAATCATCTCTGCTTCGCGTTACGTGAACAGTCGGCGCTGTTCTGCGGAGATCACGTGATGGGCTGGTCCACCACCGTGATAGTGCCTCCCGATGGTGACATGGCGGAATATTTTGCGAGTCTGGAAAAACTCCGTCTGCGCGAGGACCGGATCTACTACCCCACGCACGGCGCACCCATCGAATCGCCCCAGGCATTCGTCGCGGCGCTGATCGCACACCGCCATGCCCGCGAAAGGCAGATTGAGGCCTGCATCGCCGCTGGCGTGCAGGCGCTCACGCAGATTGTCCGCGTGATCTACTCAGAAGTGGATCCTCGCCTGCACCCGGCTGCCGCGATGTCGGTGCGCGCGCATCTCACCCATCTGATCAGCACAGGTCGGCTACGGCAGGAGGGTTCGCGCTTTGTGCTGCAAGGCTGAACCAGGTCAGCCGCTCCGACCTCGATCCGCGGGAGCACATGGTGCCGAATCCGCGGTTCCATCGCCCGGCCGAGGTCGATATCCTGCTTGGAAACGCGGCCAAGGCCCGCGCCAAACTTGGCTGGCAGCCGACCGTTGATTTTGCGTCCCTGGCGCGTGAAATGGTGGACGCCGACCTCCGTCAACAAACCGAAGCCCCGGAGCAGGACAGGTCATGGACGTGACGACCCGACTCGATGAGCTTGAAATCAGGCTTGCTTACGCCGCGGACGCACTCGAGCAACTGAATGATGTGGTCGTCCGTCAGCAGAATCTGCTCGAACTCCTCACCCGTGAGGTGATGTCACTCAAGTCCCAGGCGGAGGGTTACGGGCAAACCGCGCCCGGCAAGCCGGAAGAGGAAATCCCTCCGCATTACTGAGCGGGCAGGTCGCGCTGCTGACGCGCGATATTCTTCTGCGCATCAAACTCGGCCTTGCGACGGGCGATCTCTGCCTCGCTGAGGCGCGCTGCATTCGAGTAATCCAGTTTCCACGCACTGTCGTCGGCCCAACGCAAGGGAGAGTGCCAGGTGGTGCGCGCCTGTCTTGCGGCTGCCAGCAGACGCAACGCGTATTCCAGAGTCAGGCCCTGCGAGGCCGGATCGTGCGGGCGACCGGCGGCATTTCCCAGGGGAAAATCACTGAACAGGTAGCGGGGCACACCCACGTATTCGACGATGTCGAGCGCACACCCAAGCACCACCGTGGCGATGCCGTTCGCTTCCAGATGCCTGGCCGCCAGACTCACGGTCTGGTGACAGACAGGTCAGTTCGCAATCAGCAGTGCGACATCGACACCATCCGCCCGACAGCGGGCCAGAAGTTCGGGGCAATCGACCTCCTGCGTGACGCGGTGGGATCGGTTGGTGGGCGCACCATGGAAGCGCGGCGCCACACTTCCCACCCGGCCCTGTGTGGCAGCCTCACGCAGCGCGCGCAGCGGGAACCAGGTGTTGGGGTCTTCAGCCGAGGTATGGTCCCGGTCGTAGCCGATATGCGAGATCCGCAGATCAGGGTCGTGAGTGGAATCTCCGGAGTAGACCGAGAAGAACTTGGCACTCGCGTTGTAAGGTGCCCCAGGCCCCTGGTCACCCTTGTCGGGCTGATAAGGTGCAGCAGTGGTGATGAGCGCGACGGTGCTCTCTTCAAGCCGACGCCTCAGAGGCTGAAAGGGAACTTCTTCGAAATGTGCCCACGCATACGGGGCTCCGTAACCAAGCCGCGCATAGTAGGCCCGTATGCGCTCGAGGTATGCCACAGGGGCATCAGGTGCATCAGGTGCAGATGCCGCACCGGCGGCAGATGGTTTCTCGGGGTTCATGTGTCCTCCTCCTCGGGCGGCTGGATTTGCGCGCTCAGATATCGATTCCGTGCGGCCTTGACTGCACTCAGAAGCATTCAGCGGGACAAGACGGGATTCGGGGTGCGCTGGCTTGCACGATAGGCAAGGATTCGCGATTTAAGACCCGGGCGCGCGGCGGATCGGACCAGCGCCGCCAGGTCACGGTCACGCTGGTCCTCGCGTACCGCCTGCTTGAGCGCGCGTGCCGTCTCACATTCCACCACCAAGGATGGAAGCGTCTCGAGCCAGCTTGCGAAATCGAGCGTCGTGCCTTCACTGGCCAAGCCGAGCGCCAGCGCCTCGTCCATCGCCAGTACCTTGCCCTCAGTCAGGATGCGCAGCGCAACGGCTTCTCCGAGTCGATTGGCGAGGCGTCGTGTGCCGAGCACGAGCCCGAATCGCACGCCGGGAAAGCAGAACGTACTGTCCTCGCGCGCGACACGCACATCACAGCAGGCGAAGAGATCCGCTCCCGCACCCCAGGCTCGCCCGCCGCCGAATGCCACCGTACGCAACGGGCAGTGCCACAAGGCCGCCAGCAGCAATTCGATGTTGACGAAGCGCCTCAGCAACTCTCCGTCCTCCACACTTTCGAGATCGGACAAATCGAAGCCCGTACAGAAATGCCGGCCCTCCGCGCGCAGGATCAAGGTATGGAGGTCTGGGTCTGCAGCCGCATCATCCACGGCGACAGCCAGGGCCTGCACCGATTTTTCATCCAGGGCATTACCGACCGCCGACCGGTCCAGGGTGAGGATTCTCAGTCCCTCATGACTCGCTATGTGCAACATCAGCAGGCCTGCTGTCTGACTATTGAGGAGACGTCCCAGAGATTGGGAACCGTGGCCGAGGAATACCCGGAGACGAAGGTCCTCGCCGCGCCTGTCTGCGGATCAAAGACGTGGCGGCGAACTGCACCGATATTGGCACCGTAGACATGGATGCTGATCGATACCTCATCGGCCAGCGCATTGGACACCTTGTGGATATCCCCCACTGTGGGCGAGACCGGGTCAATCGCACCGGGTGGCAGATGGCTGACCCCGCGGGACACAAGCCTGCCGTCTGGCTTGCGCTCGAATCGTTCGCTGAGTTCAGCCCCGCGCAGGATACCGACGAGACCCCAGATCGTGTGATCGTGAACTGGCGTGAGTTGTCCGGGACCCCAAACGAAACTCGTGACCGAAAAGCGCTCCAGGGGATCACAGTGCAAGAGGTATTGCTGGTAATGGTCCGGGTGCGGTTGCGCACAGGACTCCGGCAGCCACCGATCGTCCGCCAGCAGCGGGACAAGCAACTGGCGGCAGCCCGCCATCAGCACGGCCTCCTCAGCGCTGGTCTCCACGAGGCGCGTCATGTCGCGCACGAATTCGCGCAATGGGGCCAGGGTATCGGCAGTGGTCATGGTGTCATCCTCGCCCGCAGCGCGGCGGTATCTGCCCCGAGCGCCGGGGGCGTGGTATCCACGTCGGGCGCTTGGCCGTCTATCCGGACCGGGCAAGCGACGGTACGGGTGGCGTGCCCACCCGGCAGGGTCATCTCACGGATCAACCCGAGATGCCCGGCCTGGGGATCACCGAGTGCCTCCTCATACCCATTGATGGGTGCGCAGGGCACACCCGCTGCGCGCAGTTTCGCCAGCCAATGGGCTGCAGGTGCCTGTACGAAAGAAACTTCAAGCAAATCCCGCAGCACTTCCTGGTTTGCTGCGCGCAGCGTCGGGCTGGTGAAGCGTGCATCCTCCAGAAGTTCCAGGGTACCTGCCACCTCAGCCACCGCACGCCAGAGCTTGTCATTACCTGCGGCAAGCACGAACCAGCCGTCGCTGGCGCGATAGGCTTGATAAGGGGCATTGCGGGGATGGGCAGACCCCAGCTTGCAGGGGTTCTTGCCTGTGCCGAAGTACTCGCTGGTCTGCAGCGCGGCAATCGCGAGCGTGGTGGCGTACATCGGCACGTCGACGTGTCCGCCCTCGCCACCGGCGCGCACCCGCGCGAGCAGACTTGCAATGGAGAAAGCGGCATACAGGCCCGCCGTGAAATCGGACACCGGCACCCCGCATTTGACCGGAGCCCCCTGCGCTTCTCCGGTCACGCTCATCACGCCGGAGGCGGCCTGGATGGTCAGGTCGAAGCCACCCTCGCCTGCGCGCGGACCAGACTGGCCAAAGGCTGAAATCGAGCAGTACACAAGCGTCGGCTTGCGCGCCTTGAACCAGTCCCAGTCGAGACCAAGCCGCTGCATCACCCCGGGGCGGTTGTTTTCCACCAGCACATCGGCTTCCAGCACCAGCGCGCGGGCAAACTCCAGATCACCCGCCTGCTTCAGGTCCAGGGCGACCGAGCGCTTGCCACGGTTGAGAGAAGCAAAGTTTTCGCTGAAGCCCCCGTTGATGGGCGGCCATTGACGCAGCGAATCCCCCTCCGGTGGCTCGACCTTGATGACTTCCGCGCCGAAATCCGCAAGCAGCATGCCGCAGAAAGGCCCCGCCGCAACTTGGCAGAATTCGACGACTTTGACACCCGCCAATGGCAGGCCAGGAGGGATCTGGAACATGCTGGAACGGACCTCGTGCTGGGCCTCCACCGGACTGCAGAGGCGATTTCCCTTGAACCGGATTCTACCGGCATCGCCTGACACCGGAACCCCGCCCTGCCCGCCGCGTTGACATGCCACACCGGGGACCGATAATCCGCCGCTCCTGCCCACCCCCGAGCCGTCCCCATGAAATTCCGTTTCCCGATCGTCATCGTTGACGAGGATTTCCATTCAGAGAATGCCAGCGGCCTTGGTGTGCGGGCGTTGGTGAAGGCCATCGAGCAGGAAGGCGTGGAAGTGCTCGGTGTGACCAGCTACAGGGATCTCTCGACCTTCGCCCAACAGCAGAGCCGAGCCTCCGCTTTCATCCTGTCCATCGATGACGAGGACTTCGCCGAAACCGAGGATGGCTACAGCGCCGAGCCCGCCAGCTGGCTGTTGCAGTTCGTGCGCGAGATTCGCCGCCGCAATTCCGAGATCCCGATCTTCCTGTACGGCGAAACCCGGACCTCCCACCACGTACCCAATGAAATCCTGCGCGAACTGCATGGCTTCATCCACATGTTCGAGGACACGCCCGAATTCGTCGCCCGCTACATCGTGCGCGAGGCCCGCGCCTACCTGGACACGCTCGCACCACCGTTTTTCCGGGCGCTCACCAACTATGCGCAGGATGGTTCCTATTCCTGGCACTGCCCGGGGCACTCCGGTGGGGTGGCGTTCCTCAAGAGTCCGGTGGGACAGATGTTCCACCAGTTCTTTGGCGAGAACCTCCTGCGCGCGGACGTCTGCAACGCCGTGGAAGAGCTCGGGCAGTTGCTCGACCACACGGGACCGGTCGCCGCGAGCGAACGCAATGCGGCGCGGATTTTCGGCTGCGACCATCTTTTCTTTGTCACCAACGGAACCTCCACTGCCAATAAGATCGTCTGGCATCACGTGGTAGCCCCCGGTGACGTGGTGGTGGTCGATCGCAACTGCCACAAGTCGGTACTGCACGCGATCATCATGACCGGCGCCATTCCGGTGTTTCTTACCCCTACCCGCAACCACTACGGCATCATCGGCCCCATCCTGCAGGATGAATTCCGGCCCGAATCCATTGCCGAGAAGATCGCGCTCAATCCGCTGATCACGCAGAAAACAGGCAAACCCCGGGTGCTCACACTTACCCAGAGCACGTATGACGGCGTGGTGTACAACGTCGAAACCATCAAGAAGCTGCTCGATGGCCATATCGACACCTTGCATTTCGACGAAGCGTGGCTACCGCACGCAGCCTTCCATGACTTCTATCGCGACATGCACGCCATCGGCAGCGACCGCCCGCGCCCGGAGCGGTCCATGGTGGTTTCGACCCAGTCTACCCACAAACTGCTGGCGGGGCTGTCGCAGGCTTCCCAGATCCTGGTCCAGGAGTCGGCCGATGAGAAACTGGACCTGTTCCAGTTCAACGAGGCCTACCACATGCATGTCTCGACCTCACCGCAGTACGCGATCATCGCGTCCTGCGACGTGACTGCGGCCATGATGGAGCCGCCCGGAGGTACGGTACTGGTTGAGGAATCGATCCAGGAAGCACTGGATTTCCGGCGCGCCATGCGCAAGGTCGGACAGGAGTTTGGTGACTCCTGGTGGTTCAAGGTGTGGGGACCCGAAGGCCTGGCCCAGGAAGGCATAGGCTCACGTGAAGACTGGATCCTGCGCGCGGGAGAACGCTGGCACGGCTTCGGGGATCTCGCTCCTGGCTTCAACATGCTGGATCC
>JAURMM010000258.1 GCA_030830685.1 Gammaproteobacteria bacterium
ATGGCCGGCATCCTCACGGTAATCAAGCTGCGCGAGGCCGGATACCGCAATTTCGTGGTCTATGAGAAGACCGATCGAGTGGGCGGCACCTGGCGCGAGAATACCTATCCGGGTGTGGCTTGCGATGTGCCGGCACATCTCTACACCTACTCCTTCGAGCCGAATCCCGACTGGAGCCAGACCTTCGCACCGGGGCCTGAAATCCAGGCCTATTTCGAGCGGGTTGCGCGCAAATATGACGTGCTTCCGCATATCCGTTTCAACGAAACCGTTCCCTACTGCGCCTTTGAGGACGGACGTTGGCATCTCAAGACGTCCACGGGGCACGAGGATTTCGCCGATATCGTGGTGGCTGCCACCGGGGTGTTGCATCACCCCAACGTTGCAGACATCCCGGGTCTCGAAACTTTCAAGGGCGCCTGCTTCCACACGGCGCGCTGGGACCACAGTGTGCCGCTGGAGGGCAAGCGCGTCGGCGTCATCGGAACCGGCTCGACGGCCATCCAGATCACGACAGCGCTGGTGAAAAAAGTCGGTCGCTTTGATCTCTTCCAACGCACTGCGCAGTGGGTAATGCCCATCGAGAACCGTCTCTTCACCGAGGAAGAGAAAGCCGCGTTCCGCAATGATCCGGCGACAATCGAGGCGCTCAAAGTAGAGGCAAACGGCTACTTCCGTGCCTTCTCGGATGCGGTCATCGATGCCGATTCGCGCGAGATGGCTGAAATCGAAGCGGCCTGTCTGAAGAATCTGGAAGACAACGTGCAGGATCCAGTGCTGCGCGAAAAGCTCCGCCCCAATTACCGCGCCGGCTGCAAGCGCCTGATCTTTGCGCCCGATTTCTACCAGAACATCACCCAGCCGAATGCCAACGTCATCACGGAGAGCATCGTTGGCGTGGAGCCGGAAGGGGTACGCACGGCCGATGGCGAGCTGCACGAGCTCGATGTGCTGGTGGTCGCCACAGGCTTCAAGGCAGACAGTTTCATCCGGCCCACCACAGTGCTCGGGCGCAACGGCTTGAACCTGGATGATGCCTGGGAAGACCACCCGATCGCCTACATGTCGATCTCCATCCCCGAGTTTCCTAATTTCTTCATGCTGAACGGCCCTAACGGCCCTGTCGGCAACTTCTCGCTGATCTCGATCGCCGAAGCGCAGGTGGCTTACATCCTCGACCTGATGGCCGAAGCCCGTACCCGGCATTGCCGCGAGATTGCGGTGCGGCGGCAGGCCGCAGAGACCTGGGAAAATCTGCGACGGGAGGCTGCGAAGAAATCGATCTGGTCCACCGGCTGCAGGAGCTGGTATCTGGACAAACATGGGGTGCCCGCCAGCTGGCCCTGGAGCCGGGATCGTTTCTTCGAGGAAATGAAGAAGCCCGAACTCGCGGCCTTTGAATTCGCGTGAGGTGAGCGGCCACGAGTCCGACATGATGACCCGCGGCACTACCAGGACCCGTCAACGAACAACAAGAAAGTGATTCAGGGGGAGCAATGAAGAAGAAATCGAGTGGAATCGGCGTCGGTGTTTTCCAGATCCTGGCCGACACCCCGAGCGGCGATCCCGCAGTGGTTGCCAGACGCGCGGAGGAACTGGGCTTCGAGTCCTACTGGCTACCGGAGCATGCGGTGATTCCGCAGGGCTCGGCTGATATCTACCCCGGCAAGAAACCCAATGAGCCGCCGCCGGACTACCTCTTCCGCATGCCCGACCCACTCATCGCCCTGACGCGTGCAACAGCCACCACCCGCGAAATCAGACTGTGCACGGGCGTGGCGCTGGTTCCTGAGCGCAATGCGATCCTCGCCGCCAAGGAGATTGCCACGCTGGACCACTATTCCGGTGGCCGCTTCGTGTACGGCATCGGGGCCGGTTGGAATGAGCCCGAATGCACGATCATGGGGGGTGATTTCGCGCACCGCTGGGCGCAGACCAAGGAAGCCATCCATGTGATGAAAAAGCTCTGGACGGGTGAGTACGTCGGGCATGAAGGCAAGTATTACAACTTCCCGCCCTCCATCTGCCTGCCGCGACCCGTGCAGCGACCTCATCCGCCCATCCTGTTGGGCAGCATCGGGTCGCCTAACGTGTATCGGCGCGTCGCCGAGTGGGGTGATGGCTGGCTGCCCTTCGTGGTGGATCCCAAGGAGCTGATTGAGGGCCGCACAGAAATCACGCGCCACGCCGAGCGCATCGGCCGCAACCCGAAGGAGCTGGAAATCTGCGCGTTCGCCGCACCCGGCATGTTCCGAACCCATGCAGGTATCAAGGCTCTTGCGGAAGCTGGTGCGGATAATGCCGTGGTGTTTCTCGATGAGGGTAGCCAGGCTGATGTGCTGGCCCAGCTCGAAGAGTTGGCGCGCACGCTGTTCGACTGACCAGAGCATCGTTGTCGGGCCTGCGCACTGTGGGCCCGCAAGCCTGCCTTGCTTGCACCCTGCTTGGGCAAATTTCCCGGAGCCGTAGATGAAAAGCGCGCTGTCCTCACTTGACATCGCGGTGATTGGGGGCTCAATCACCGGCTGCAGTGCCGCGGCGGAGCTCGCACGGGGAGGCGCACGTGTCACGCTTTTCGAGCGCAGCGGCGAAGAGCTCAAGGATCGTGGTGCGGGGATAGGGATCCCTCCCTCCGCAGTCGAGGCCTACGTGGCGCGCGACCTGATCGGCGCAGACGTCCCTTATTTCCATGCCGGCAGTTTCGTTCGGCGCTGGCGGAGCCTTGGGGAGCCTGAGCTCGGGCATCTTGCCTGGGCGCAACCCACCACGCTCAGGCTTCTCAACTGGGGCATGCTCTACCGGAACCTGCGGGCGCGTGTGCCCGACGGTGTCTACCGCACTGGTTGCCGCGTGACTGCGCTGGAGGACGAAGGCGACAAGGTCCGTGTGCTGCTGGAGGACGGCGCGTCGGCGCGGTTCGATCTCGTGGTGTGTGCGGATGGCTATGCCTCATTGGGCCGACGCACGCTGTTCCCGGAGATCACGACGGACTATGCCGGTTACGTGTTGTGGCGGGGCAGTCTGCCCGAGCATCACCTGAAACAGTCCGCGCCACTGGAATCCGGAATTCATGCCGTCGGCTACGAGGGCGGGCATGGCATTTTCTATTTCGTGCCGGGCCCTGAGGGTGGCACGCGCGTGGGCGAACGTCTGGTCAACTGGGGCATGTATCTGCCCGTGGCAGACCTGCAGTCTTTCATGGTGGATCGTGCGGGCAGGGTGCATGAGGGCTCCCTGCCGCCCGGCGCCATGGCCTTGCATGCGGAGGCCGATCTCAAGACCGGTGCCCGCGACAAGCTGCCGGCCTTTTATGCCGATATCGTGGCGCAGAGCGAGGACACCTATGCCTACGCCATCTGCGATTGCGAGATTCCAGCCTACAGAGTGGGCCGGATCTGCCTCGCGGGAGATGCGGGGGCTTTTGCCCGCCCACACACCGGCACAGGCGCACTCAAGGGCGTGACGGACGCGATTGCCCTGCGCAACGCACTGGAGGCGGCCGAGGAGGTCGATGCTGCGTTGACCGTATGGAGTGACGCCCAGACCGAGGCCAACAACCGTCTGGTGCGCTTCGGTCGGCAACTGGGAAATGCACTGGTGCGCGAAATTCCCGACTGGTCGCGCATGGATGCGGTGGCCATGGAGCGATGGTTCAACGGCACTGTCACCATCGACACGGAAGTTTTCGCGAAAGAGTGACTGCGGAATATTTCTGCCCCCGGCCACCGGACGCCTCGAGGCTGATGCACCTCTGCCGGAACACGGCTGTGAGACGGATGCTTCCGGGCGGTTCTTCTTGCGACCGGGCCCCGGTCGAGCGAACCGGCAGCCGGGCGCTGCTGATACTCCTGATGTTCCTGTCTGCGTGTTCACCCCGCCCCTACGTGAAGGAAAACCTCGATCTCGAACAGGCGCCGCGCGAGTTTGCAGCAGCGCGTCTTGATGACGACGCACTGGGTGAGGCGCTCAGGCGCCTCGACCCGACAGCAGAGTGGCCACCACGAATCTTGAGCCCCCCGCGGCTCGGGCTGCTCGCAGCGTTGCGCAGCCGTGAAGTACGCGAAGCACGCGCGGCGATCCTTGCGGCAGAGGCGGCGCGGGAAGTCGCCGTGCAGCGCCAGAATCCGCTCGTCAGCCTCGGCTTCGAGCGACATTCCCTCATCGACGACAACCAGAGTGGGAATTGGAGTATCGGGCCCTCGGTGGAATTCACACTCGCACCGCGAGGCCGTCGCGCACTGGTCGCAGCCCGGGCCGAGGTGGAAGTCAGGCGGGCCCGGCTCGCAAGCCTCGGCACTGCATGGGCTGCCAGGGATGCAGCGACTGCTGCTGCGCTGGAGCTTCTGGCACAGCGTCAGTTGTCAGCCCGGGAGACAGCGGTGAAGACTGCGAGTGATGAAGCCCTCAGTGCCGCG
>JAURMM010000259.1 GCA_030830685.1 Gammaproteobacteria bacterium
AGCCTTTTCGAGCAGCTCGCGCACGACAGCCCCCTGCCGGGCCCCGTGCTCCAGCAACAGCCAGCCGCCGGGCTGGAGCCGCGCATTGGCAGCGTTCGCGATGATACGCAGATCAGCCAGGCCGTCGGCGCCAGCCACCAGTGCCGACCTCGGTTCGAAACAGAGTCCCTCGCCTGCCAGCGCTGGATCACCCTCTGCGATGTACGGCGGATTGCTCATGATGAGGTCGAACGTTTGCGAGATGCCCGTAAGCCAGTTTCCCGTCCTGCAGCGGACGTTGTCGAGACCGAGCCGCGCGCGGTTGGCCTCGGCCTGGGCCACCGCTGCGGTCGAACGATCCAGAGCGACGACCGTCGCCCGGGGACGCTCGCTGGCCACGGCGAGAGCAATGGCGCCACTGCCGGTGCCGAGGTCGAGCACGGCACAAGTCTGGTCGACCGGGCAGCGCGCCAAGGCCAGGCTCACCAGCAGCTCGGTCTCCGGGCGCGGCACGAGCACCGCCTCTGACACCGCAAGGTCCAGCGACCAGAATTCCTGACGCCCCAACAGATAGGCCATAGGGCGGCCTTCGGCGCGCCCCGCCAGGAGCGTGCGATAGCGCGCAGCAAGCGCAGCGGGCACCGCGGCTTCCCGGCGACAGATCAGATCCACGCGGCTGCAACCCAGTGTGTGACCCAACAGCAGGTCCGCATCGAGTCGCGCGCTGTCGAGGGCGGTCAGTGCGGCCTGGCCTTCGCGCAGCAGTTCCTGCACGGTGGCCTCTTCACGCATCGGACATCTGAGCCATCAGATCGGCCTGATGCTCCGCGAGCAAGGGGCCGACGATGGGGTCGAGATCGCCTTCGAGAATCTCCTCAAGCTTGTAGACCGTGAGGTTGATCCGGTGATCCGTCACGCGGCCCTGAGGAAAGTTGTAGGTGCGGATACGCTCGGAGCGATCACCGGAGCCCACCAGGTTGCGTCGATTCTGTGCCTGCTGCGCGGTCTGCTTGTCGCGCTCGGTTTGCAGCAAGCGCGCCTTGAGCAGGCTGAGCGCCCGCGCCCGGTTCTTGTGTTGCGAGCGTTCGTCCTGGCATTCCACCACCACCCCGGTCGGCAAGTGTGTGATGCGGATGGCCGAATCGGTCTTGTTCACGTGTTGGCCACCGGCGCCGGAGGCGCGGAAGGTATCGACCTTGAGATCTGCCGGGTTGATGTCGATGTCGGTGATCTCGTCTGCTTCCGGCAGGATGGCGACGGTGCAGGCGGAGGTGTGGATGCGGCCTTGCGACTCCGTGGCCGGTACGCGCTGCACCCGATGGGCGCCGGACTCGAACTTGAGCACCGAGTAGGCTCCATGGCCGATCACGCGCGCGATCACCTCCTTGTAGCCACCAAGCTCACTCTGGTTGCTGCTGAGGATTTCAACCTGCCAGCCGCGGCGCTCTGCATACTTGCTGTACATCCGCAGCAGGTCGCCTGCAAAGAGCCCGGCCTCATCACCACCGGTGCCGGCGCGGATCTCCAGAAAGATATTGGCATCGTCAGCGGGATCGCGCGGGATGAGCAGCTGGTTGATTTCTATCTCCAGCGCCGCGAGACGCTCCTGGCAGGCATCGATTTCCTCGTCCGCCAGCGCGCGCAACTCAGGATCTCCCTCCTGCAGCATACCCTCCGCACTGGCGAGATCAGCCTGTGCCTGGCGGTAGCGGGCATAGTGTTCGACGACCGGCTCGATTTCCGCGCGCTCGCGGGAAAACCCCCGGAAGCGATCCTGGCTGCCAATGATCTCGGGAGCTGAGAGCAGGGCGTCCAGTTCCTCCTGCCGCGCATGCAGGAGGTCAAGTTTCCGGAGCAGACTTTCTTTCATGGGGTGAACCTGGCGTGCTCCGGCGCGTCACTTCGGGTGGCATAGGTGCGCCATCCTTGCGTCAACTGTGAGGAGATGCCCGGGGATGCAGCGATTCCTGGGTTGCTGATTGCATGCGGTGGGCGCGGCGGGCCCCGACCGGCTACGGTATAGTCTAGCGCAGGACGCGGGAACTGACCCGCAGCAATCCCGCCCAAGGATCCAATACCCAGTCATGCGTCTGCACCACTCGAGGCTCCGGAACTCGCTGCTCATCGCGGGTGCGACGGCATTGTTGGGCGCCTGTGCTTCCACGGCGCCTGTGTCCGCGCCGGCTTCTGTGGCGGCGACTGCTACCCCAACGTCTGTGGAGACAGAAGGCAATCCCCCCGCGGAGGATCTCCTGCAGTTTGAGCGCGCCCCGCTGAGCACCGAGGCCCTGGAGGCAGATCCCCTGTTCAAGGCCCTGAGTGCGGAGTTCGCCGGGCAGCGCGAGCAGTTCCCCTATGCGGTCGAACAGTATGCCGAACTGGCAGCCACCACCCGCGATCCCGCCGTGGCCGAGCGCGCCACCCGCATTGCGCTCTTTGCCGAAAACAATGCCGCAGCGCTGCTCGCGGCGCGGCGCTGGGTGCTGCTGGCACCCGAGAATCTCGATGCACGCCAGCTTGCGGCGACCCTGCATGTGCGGGCAGGCGAAGTCCAGCCGGCGGTGGTCCATCTCGAATACTTCCTCGACCATGACCGTTCACCCGATGACGTGAAACTCCGCACCGTGGCAAGCCTGCTGGGCCGCGAGGAAGACAAGGCCACGGCGCTGGCGGTGATGGAACGGCTGATCGCCGACCAAGTCAGCGAGACAGATGCACTGCTGCTCTATGCGGTGCTCGCATTGCGCGCGGATGATCTGGAGTCCTCCAGACGCGCTATGGACGAGCTCGTCGAGAAGGCAGACATCAAGCCTGCCATCGCACTGGCCTATGTCACCGCTCTGCAGCGCGAGGGCAAGCGTGAGGTGGCGATGGATTTTCTTGCCAGGGCGCTCGCGCGTACCCCGGACGAATTTCCGCTGCGTCTGTTCTACGCCCGTTTCCTGGCCGAGGGCTCGCAGTTCGAGCAGGCGCGCGAGGAATTCCTGCGTCTCGACCGTCAGAAGCCCGGCAATGCCGAGGTGGCCTTCGCGCTCGGGCTGCTCGGTATCGAGACCAAACACCTCGATGAAGCAGAGGCGCGCTTCGGCAAGCTGCGTGATCATGTGGATTACGCAGGCAGTGCACGTTTCTATCTCGGGCAGATTGCGGAGATGCGCGAACAGCCCGAACAGGCACTGGCCGAATATGCGTCCGTGCCTGAGGGTGACAGTTACTTTCAGGCCCAGCTCCGCATTGCCATTGTGCAGGGCGCTGCCAAAAAGCCGGAGGAAGCGCTCGCCACGCTTGCGGCCCTCGAACCTGCCGATGAGGAGCAGGCACGCCAGCGCGTGCTGGTCGAAGCCGAGATCCTCATCAACAACGAGCGCCTGGAAGAAGCCATGGCGCTCTTCGATCGCTCGCTGAACGGCGCCTTCGACAGCACGCTCCTCTACAGCCGGGCCATGCTGGCAGAACGCATGAACAAGCTGGAGGTGCTGGAAGCCGACCTGCGGGAAATCATTGCGCGGGAGCCCGGGAACGCAGAGGCCCTCAATGCGTTGGGCTATACCCTGGCTGACCGCACCGATCGCCTGCAGGAGGCGCATGAATTCATCGCGCGCGCGCTGCTCATCACTCCGGACAGCTTCTATGTGCTGGACAGCATGGGTTGGGTGCTGTTCCGGCTGGGCCAACCGGAAGAAGCTTTGCCCTACCTCGAGAAGGCCCGTGCCTTGAAGAATGATCCCGAAGTGGTCGCGCATCTCGGCGAGGTGCTGTGGGTTCTGGGCCGACAAGCCGAGGCCCGCGCTGTCTGGGACAGCGTGTTGCGGGAAAATCCGCAGGAGCCCCGCATCCGCAAGACCATGCAGCGGCTGGTGCCGTGACTCTCCGCGCATGGGCCGGCGTGTTGCCGGGCGCTCTGGTTCTCTCGCTGTGTGGCTGCGCGACCTCCACTCCACCGCCTGCGACCGCACCAGTGGATGCCACACCTGGGCTTTCGCCCTGGGAACAACGGGTGGCGGCACTCACACCACTTCAGCATTTCAGCCTGCGCGGCCGCATCGCCGTGGAGCGCGAGCGAGAGGGGGGGCAGGCCCAACTGCAATGGGCGCAGCAGGGCGAGCATTTTGATCTCCGCCTCATGGCGCCCTTGAGCCAGGGCAGCTTTCTGCTGGCCGGGAATGCCATCGAAGTCAGCCTCACCGCCCCCGACGGCAAGGTCTATACGGCGCCCGATCTGGATACCCTGATGACTCGCCACCTCCAGTGGGCCCTGCCCGTGGCGGGCGCGCGCTACTGGATACTCGGCCTGCCGGTACCCGGACGGCCAACCACTCAGCTCACGCTGGACGATGCTGGTCGCCTGACCGATCTGGCTCAGGATGGCTGGCGCATCAGCGTGCTCGAGTACCAGAATGTGCAGGGCGTGGATCTGCCGCGGCGTCTCTTCCTGCTCGGGAACACGCTCAGACTGCGCATCGTCGTCACCGCCTGGACCGAAACCCCGCACTGAAGACATGAGCCGCAACACCTCATGGCCGGCACCGGCCAAAATCAATCTGTTCCTGCATGTGGTAGGCAGGCGCCCAGATGGCTATCACCTGCTGCAGACGGTCTTCCAGTTTCTGGATTACGGGGACGACCTGCTCATCACGCCACGGGCGGACGGTGCCATCCGGCGGCTGAATGATCTGCCGGGCGTTCCCCCCGAGTCTGACCTCGTGGTGCGAGCGGCCAGTCTCCTGCGGGAAAGAACCGGCACCCCTCTGGGCGCCGACATCGAGGTGCACAAGCGCCTGCCCATGGGCGGCGGTCTGGGGGGCGGCAGCTCCAATGCGGCAACTGTGCTGGTGGCTTTGAACCGGCTCTGGGGCACCGGATTGAGCGTGGATGCGTTGGCTGCACTGGGCCT
>JAURMM010000260.1 GCA_030830685.1 Gammaproteobacteria bacterium
GAAGAGGACATGCAAGATATCGCGGATTACTACGCCAGCCAGACCATCTCCGTGGCGTCCGTGGACGTCGCGGGCACAGAGCTTGGCGCAAAACTCTACCGCGGTGGCAACGCCGCCACTGGTGTGCCCGCCTGCATGGCCTGCCATGGGCCGAACGGCGCCGGCAATCCGGGTGCTGTCTATCCCGCGCTGCGTGGTCAGCACGCCAAGTACACCACGCTCCAGCTCAATGCCTACAAGAGCGGTGAGCGTGCAAACGGCGCAGCGGCCATCATGGATGCCATTGCTGCGCGACTCACGCCCGAGGAAATCGAGAGCGTCTCCAAGTTCATCCAAGGCCTGCATTAATCCATCCAACGAAGGAAGTCGTCGCCATGTTGCGTCCTGTGCTCGCCGCCGTGCTCGCCCTTTGTGCATTTGTGGCGGTCTCGGCTGAGAACTTCGAAGAGGGCAAGCATTACGTCCAACTGGCCACGCCGCTGCCCACACAGGATCCCGCAAAGGTCGAGGTGGTGGAGCTCTTCTGGTACGGCTGCCCGCACTGCTTCCACCTTGAGCCGACCATGGCGAAGTGGGAGAAAACCAAGGCGGAATACGTCGATTTCCGGCGCATGCCGGCGGTGTTCTCGCAGGACTGGACACCTCACGCACGGGCCTTCTACGCAGCAGAGGCACTGGGCGATCTGGACCAGCTCCATGCACCGCTGTTCAAAGCCCTGCACGTGGACAACCGCAAGATCTTCAATGAGGAAGCCTTGCTGCGCTTTGGTGCCGAGCAAGGCCTGGATGCAGAGGATTTCACAGCCGCCTATACGGGCTTTGCGATCGACGGCAAGGTCAAGCAGGCCATGCAGTACACCCGCAGCTCCGGCATCACCGGTGTGCCTGCCATCATCGTCAACGGGAAGTACCGGGTGAGCGTGCAGAGTGCAGGCGGCGAGCAAGAACTCATCGAAGTCATCAATTTCCTCACCGCCAAGGAACACAAGGGCTGATGGCCCGGGCGCATCCCTGCGCCCCTCGCTGCCCTTGACCCAACTGAGGGTCCCGGTGGCCCGCCATGGATGAATTCAGCGCCGCTGCATCACTGGCCTTCACGCTGCTGGCCAAGGCCGACCCAACCCTCGTCGACATAGTTCTCCGTTCCCTGCGCGTCAGCCTCTCGGCACTCGCCATCGCGGGCTCGATCGGTCTGCTGCTCGCGGCGCTGCTCACTGTCACACGGTTCACCGGACGCACTCTTCTCATCATCGGGATCAACGCGGCCATGGGCCTGCCGCCCGTGGTCGTGGGTCTTGCCGTGTATCTGCTGCTGTCCCGCGCAGGGCCACTTGGGGACTGGGGTCTTTTGTTCTCGCCCACCGCCATGGTGATTGCACAGGTGGTGTTGCTCACGCCGCTCATCTGCGGACTCGCGCGGCAGACTCTGGAGGATGCCTGGCGCGAATATGGAGAGCTTTTCGCCTCGCTGGGCTTGAACCATTTTCGCGCCCTGTGCACGCTGCTGGTGGAAACACGCTACAGCCTGCTGACCACCCTGCTGGCAGGCTTCGGGCGCGCCATCTCCGAGGTGGGTGCAGTGCTCATCGTGGGTGGCAACATTGCACATGTGACACGTGTGATGACTACCACCATCGCGATGGAGACCTCCCGCGGCAATCTGGCGCTCGCCTTGGCGCTCGGTTTCATCCTTATCCTGCTTGCACTGATCATCAACGCGGGCGTCTTCATCACGCGCGAAATCGCGCAACGGCAGGGGGGCTGAAATGGCCCGCGAAAGTATCCTGCCGTTGCGCTGCGAGGGCCTGAGCTTCCGGGTGGGAGATCTGACCTTGCTCCAGGAGGTGAGCTTCACGTTGGGGCAGACCGGCGTGACGGCAGTGCTCGGCCCCAACGGAGCCGGCAAAACCCTGCTGCTGAAGCTGTGTCATGGCCTGCTCGCCCCGAGCGCCGGTCATCTGCAGTGGCGATACAGACCGGCCGATCTGCGCATGCGTCAGGCCATGGTGTTCCAGAAGCCGATCCTGCTCCGGCGCAGTGTGGCCGCGAATATCGAATACGTGCTGCGCGTGCGCGGCATGTCTCGTGCGGAGAGTGATGCACGTACGCACGAGATGCTGAGGCTGACAGGGCTCGCGGAGTTTGCCGCACGCCCGGCCCGAGCCCTCTCGGGTGGCGAGCAACAGCGCCTTGCACTCGCGCGTGCCTGGGCTACCGCACCCGATGTGCTTTTTCTGGATGAACCCGGCGCCAATCTTGATCCTGCGGCGGCACGCGCAGTGGAGGAACTCATCTGCACCATTGCAGCCAGCGGCACCAAGGTCGTCCTCGCGACACATGACTTGGCACAGGCGCGGCGGACAGCACAGGACGTGCTGTTCCTGCATCGTGGACGGCTGCGCGCTGCGGGCGCGGCCACCGACTTCTTTGCATCACCCCCGGATGAAACGGCAGCGGCCTTCCTCCGGGGTGAGTTGTACTGGTAGCACACTTTTTTGTGGAGAGTTTTTTCATGCGCATTCGCCCTCTAGTCCTCGTCGGCATGCTTTGCAGCTTGCTGCAGACGGCACATGCCGAAGATCCCTACATCACACTTTCATCCACCACCTCCACGCAGGCGTCCGGGTTTTTCGACTATTACCTGCCACTGGTGAAAGCAGCCACCGGTATTGAGGTGCGAGTGGTCGCCGTGGGCTCCGGCCAGGCCCTGAAGCTCGGCGAACAAGGTGATGCGGATGTGTTGCTGGTACATGACAAGCCGGGCGAGCTGGCTTTCGTGGCTGCCGGCCACGGCCATGATCGCAGAGAGGTGATGTACAACGATTTCATCCTCGTGGGGCCGGCCTCTGATCCGGCCAAGGTCAGCAGGGGCAAGGATGTGGTGCAGGCGCTCAAGACCATCGCAGACAACGCAGCGCCCTTTGCCTCACGCGCGGATGACAGCGGCACGCATCGCACAGAGCTGCGCCTGTGGGCGTTGGCCGGGGTGAATGCGCAGGCCGCCTCGGGCACCTGGTACAAGGAGCTGGGTGCGGGCATGGGCGAGACTCTCAACACTGCCGCGGGCCTCGAGAGCTATACCCTCTCTGATCGGGCTACCTGGCTCGGCTTTGGCAATCGCGGCACTTTGCGTGTGTTGTTGGAGGGGGACCCGAAGCTCTTCAATCAGTACAGCCTGATCCTGGTGAGCAAGGATCGTCATCCGCATGTGAAGGCAGAGGCCGCACAACGCTTTGTGGATTACATGACTTCAGCCGCAGGACAGGCCGCGATTGCCGCGTTCAAGCTGGGCGGGGAGTCGCCGTTCAAGGCGAATTACAGCGCGAGTGTTACCAACGGCAGTGACTGATTAACAAAAAGGGCGGCATATAGCCGCATCGGGATATGAGGTCTGTCCGGAACTTAAAATGCGCGAATTAACGCTGTTAATTCCGGTCTACCTGATCGGGATATGAGGCCCGTCCGCAGCAGCGGCTGCGGAGTTATCACGCGAGCTCAGCGCCGCAACCGGAAAAGTGGGAGCTGCTGTCCATCTGGATGGGCTTCGAACACCACTTCTACCGGCGCCGCCATCGTCACTTCATCAGGTTCGCACTCCACCAGCCGGCTGATCATGCGCAGATCGGACTGCGCATCCAGCGCAATCTCAACCACCACATACGGCACCTTGCCGACGGCACCCGGATGCACCGGATGGGTAATCACTGTCCAGGTGTGAATCCGGCCTGTGCCGGGGATGGTTTCCCAGGCGCAATCCTCGGCCTGGCAGTAAGTACAGATGGGCGCCGGATGCCAGCGCAGCTTTTGGCAGGCAGCGCAGCGCTGGAACCGCAGAACACCCTCGTTGCAGCCTGCCCAGAAGGGTTCTGATCCGTACTCGGGTACGGGCCTCGGAAAAGTGCTCATGCCTCCCCCCGCAGAATCATGGCCGAGGTAGGCACGGCGTTGCCCGCGGTGACAAAGGCATAGCGCGCGTCCTGCACCTGGGTTCGTGCCGTACCTCTCAGCTGGCGCACAGCCTCGATGATGTTCTGCATGCCATGCAGATACCCTTCCGAGAGATTGCCACCGCTGGTGTTGAGGGGCAGATCGCCATGCGGCCACAGGAACCGTGAGCCGTCCCCGATGAAATCCTTGGCCTCTCCACGTGCACAGAACCCATATTCCTCAAGTTGCATGAGCACCATGGGCGTGAAGTGGTCATAGAGAAACAGCACGTCGATATCGTCGTGCGAGATGCCGGCATCGGCAAACAGGCGCCGGCCAGCCACCGTTGCTTCGTTGTCGGGGGCGTCGATGTCCCGCACCATGAAGCGGTTGTTCCAGCCTCCGCCGCCCAGGCCACCCGCGGCCATGAACACCGGTTTCTGGCGCAGATCGCGCGCGCGTTCCGGGGTCGTGACGATGACTGCAGCACCGCCATCCGTTTCGAGGCAGCAATCCAGCAATCTGAGAGGATCAGAAATCATCCGCGAAGACTGGTGATCGTCGATCGTCATGGGTCGACCATGCATCATCGCATCGGGATTGAGGTTGGCGTGGTGGCGGCAAGCCACTGCAATGGCGCCGAAGTGGCGGCTCTCGGTGCCGTAAAGATGCATGTGCCGACGGGCGGCAAGCGCAACCATCTGTGCCGGACTGAACAAGCCGTATGGCGCGAGGTAGCTCATGGGGCCGGCTGCGGTATCCGCGACCATGGCCTGGCCGAAACGCGGGGTGCCGCGACCCGAACGTTCATTCATGGCCCGGAATGCGATGACCGCTTTGGCCTGCCCGGTGGCAACAGCCATGGCCGCCAGCATCACCGTGCCGACCGGCCCCCCGCCCCCGCCATAAGCCACCTCACCGAAGAAGCGCAGGCTCGGCAAGCCAAGGCACCGCGCAATCTCGATCGGGTCGTTGTTGTCCATGGTGTACTTGGCAATGCCGTCCACATCACCGGGACCAAGGCCCGCATCGCGCATGGCAGCGCTGATGGCTTCACAGGCGAGCTTGAGCTCGCTGCGTCCGGAGTCTTTCGAATATTCGGTATGCCCGATGCCTACGATGCAGGCGCGGTCGCTGATGGAATTCATGCGCAGGCAGTTCCTCGCCCTACCAGGGATGCACGCGCACCGGGAGCGCGCTGTAACCGTGAATGATATTTGAACAGACGCGCGTGGGCGCTCCCATGATCTCCACGCGGTGGAAGCGCTTCTGGATTTCCTCCCACGCCACCTGCAGTTGGAGCTCGGCCAAGCGATAGCCCACGCAATGATGGGTACCGAAGCCGAATGACAGATGCCGGCGCGGCGTGGAGCGATCGATGATGAATGCCTCGGGGTTCGGGATCTCACCATCGTCCCGATTGCCGGACAGATACCACAAGGCGATGCGGTCACCCTTGCGCAGGCGCGCCCCCCCCAGCTCAAAATCGGTGATGGCCGTTCGCGCCATGTGCGAGATGGGGGTCTGCCAGCGGATGATCTCCGGCACCATGCTCGGAATGAGGCTCGGTGACTGACGAAGCTTTTCGTACTCTGCCGGGTACTGGTTGAGCGCCACAACGCCGCCCGTCAATGAATTGCGGGTAGTGTCGTTGCCACCCACGATGATGTTGATGAGATTACCGAGGAACTGGCCGGGATCGAGATCCCGCGTGCCCTCCGAGTGCACCATCAGGGACAGCAGATCACCGCGTGGCGGTCCCGCGAGGCGGCTCTGCCAGAGCTCCGCAAAAGTCTGGAAACAGGCTTCGAGTTCTTCTCGACGTGAATCCCAGCTGTCGACAATCCCGAAACCCGGCTCGGTGACCGCCACATCCGACCAGCGCGTGAGCAGGCGCCGCTGCTCCCAGGGAAAATCGAACAGGGTGGCAAGCACCTGGGTCGTCAATTCCACGGAGACCCTGTCCACCCAGTCAAAAGTCTCACCTACCGGCAAGGCATCGAGAATCGCGCTTGCCCGGGCGCGGATGGCGTCTTCCATTTCGCGTACGCTCGCCCGCGCGACGATAGGGGCGATGGCCTTGCGCTGGGCGGTGTGCTGGGGTGGGTCGGTCGATTGGAACATGCGCGCATCCACGCCGTGGGCACGGAACATCTGGTCGTAACCCAGCACATGGCCGCCGAGCTCATAGCTGGACGACACCCGCGCATCATCCGCATTGACGGTGACGATGTCCTGGTAACGCGTGATGGACCAGTAGGGACCGTAACGACTCTCCGCACAGTAGTGAACAGGGGCCTCCCGCCGCAGCCGCGCGAGGTAAGCGCTCGCGCGGTCTTCAGCATGCAGCCAAGGGTTGGCCACATCGATGTCGGCAAGGGGAACGGTGTTAACGTCTTCCGGAGCACGATCGTTCTGGAACATGAGGTTGACGGCTCTTCGTAATGGTTTTGAGGCGTACAGAAGGGATGTCTCAGCCAGCTGACAGATGCTGCCGCCATCGCGCCGCGGCAAGCAAGGCCGGCGCCCCCATTCGCGGGCCAACTGCTGCGGGTTAGACTTGCTGGACTGTTCTGTAGAGTGCCCATGACCGATCTCAGACAACGTACCCTCGTGGCGCTCGCCCTGGAGCGCACACCGGGCTTCAATTACTCCTGCAACTTTCTCGGGGTACGCTTTCCGCGCAAGGAGGGCGCGTGCGTCGAAGTCCAGATGGACCATGCCGAGTACTGCGAGGATGAGTCCGGGCAGGTCGATATCACCGCTGCGAGCCTGCTGGCGGACGTCGCGATGGGGAGTGTGGTGCGGGCAAATCTTTCGCCGGCTCAACGACTCGCGACAGTCAGCCTGCATCTCCAGTTCACTGGCATTGCGCGCAAGGGCCCGCTGACAGCAACGGGCGAGTTCGACAATTTTGTCGCAGGAATGGACAGTCGACAGGGTCTTTGCCGGTGCACGGTGAACACCCCGGGTGGGCCCGTGATTCGCGGCAGCGGTGCGTTCATGGTAATGGAGCCACCCGCAGGCCGCACCATGCACCCGGTGCGCGATGCGATTCACGCTGGCGTGGCACCGCTGGATGAAGTCACCCTGACACCCGACGAGGCAGGGATACTGGCACGTGCCGAGCGTGCCTGCTCCACTGCCGGAGGTGCGTGCGGTTTCCTGCAACGCTTCTGGGGCATGTCGCCGGAGAGAACGGCCGAAGGGGCACACTGCCGCGTGGAGAATGGCGCCCATCTTGGAAATCGCGTAGGCCACATGCAAGGAGGCTTGCAAACCGGCCTTGCCATTGTCACCGCGGAAGCTGCTCTACCCTTGAACTGGACGGTCTCAAGCATTTCCGCCTGGTTTTTGCACCCCGGGCAAGGCAAACACATCGTGGCGACTTCGCGTCTCGAGCGTCGCGGCCTCAACACAGCCGTCGTGCGCACCGCACTTGTGAGCGACCAGGGTCAGCGGGTGCTGGAGGCTATGACTACCCATATCCGGGTGTGCTGAGACGACCTGCTCGCTTTTCCAATATCCCCTCGGTATCTTCGGAGCGTTACTTGCTTGCATCGCAATCGGCAGCCCTCGTGCGCCAAACCCGGCAACCCTGCGTGGAGAGCACCATGAATCCCTATCGATATCTGAAGGCCTTGGCATGGTCAGGACCGGTACTGCTGGTGGGCACCATTCTCTGCTGGGGCGTACTGGGTCAGAACATCCCGCCCTATTCCACCGCGCTCGAAGCCGAAGCACTTGCTGCGCTGGTCCGCGAGCAGGCGCTCTCCATTCGCATCGGCATGGTTCTGCAGATGCCTCTCTCGGTTTTTTACTTCGTGTGGGGCGTGGTCATCAGCAAAGTGATGCAGACGCTCGAGCGCGACAACGACGTGCTGTCCACACTCCAGCTGTGGGGGGCCGGTTTCACGACCTTGGTGCTGGTGATTCCCTGTGCCGCGTGGCTGACGGTGGCCTATCGGCCGGACATCATGGAGCCCCGCATGCTCCAGATGTTCCATGATTTTGGGTGGTTTTTCTTTGATGTAGCTTACTCACTGACCACCATGCAGTTCCTGGCCATCGGCATCTGCTTTCTCTCTGATGAGCGGGAGGAGCCGCTGGTGGCAGGCTGGGTTTGCTGGTTCGTGATGTTCGTGGGCGTGAGTTTTGCGCTGCTGTCGCTCATGCCACTTGTTTATGACGGACCTTTTTCGCGGGCCGGCCTGCTCAACTATTGGGTCGAGTTCACGCTGTTCTTCCTGATGATGCTCGTCTTCTCAATCGCGCTGTTCAAAGCCATCAATAAACTGGAAGCGGAGCGCCATGCCGCCCAGTCCTCGGCCTGAAGCGCACCCCGCCGGGAATCCACGGCGGCGTACACGTACGCCCGCCATCTGGATCTTCCTGGCGCTGGATTGTGCGAGCTTCGGGCTTTTCTTCCAGGTGTTCATGGTGGAGCGCCTGGATCAGGCGGCTCTCTTCGATGCATCAGCGAGGCAACTCGATGCCCGGCTCGGCTTTGCCAATGCCTGCATCCTCATCACCTCAAGTTGGCTTGTTGCGTGGGCCACGCGGACAGGGATGGCCGGCCGGGTGGCCGAGGCCCGTCGGCTGCTCTGGACCGCGCTGGCGGTTGGCGCGTTGTTTGGTGTCGTCAAGATCTGGGAATACGCAGAGAAGATCTCCGAGGGCATAACGGTTGCCGCCAATGATTTCTTTGTCTTCTACTTTGCACTCACCGGATTGCATCTTCTGCACTATCTCGCCGGCATGGTTCTTCTCGCGATCCTGGCCACCGGACCGGCGCGTGCCGGTGATGCGGCAGAGAATCTCGCCCGTTACAAGGTGTGGCTCACCGGCGGCGGACTGTATTGGCATATGGTGGATCTGCTCTGGATCTTCATTTTTTCTCTCCTGTATCTGGTGGGTGCGTGATGAGTGAGCCGCTGGCGCGCGCCCCTCGCAACGCATGGATCTTGCTCCTCCTCATCTCAGTCGCCAGTTTTACCGTGGCCGAGTATCTGGGTGAGCGTCATGTAGCCATCGCCATCATCATGCTCATCGCGGGCATCAAGGCGGGCATCGTGCTGTTCCGATTCATGGATCTCGGGGAAGCACCGCGCGGCATTCGCGTATATTTCCTGCTGTGGACCGCGGTGTGTTCGGGCGTGCCGATAGGCCTGTGGTGGCTGGCATCGGCATAAAGCACCGACAAGCACTCAACGGTCGATTCTTCTTTTCTATCCTCGCCGAGCCACCGGAAACCCTACGGCTGATGACGCCCCCTATCGACATGATCACCACCAACACCGTCGTGGTGATTGTCTTCAAGGAAGGGGATCCGCTAACGCTCGAGTACCCGGCGGTGGTTATCTGGGTGCTTCCAGATGGCGTAGCGTGGATGTAGCCCGGATATATGGATCCGTGGGGCTCGCCTTCACCACAGTTCCACCGCGTGGAGGGAACGCTGTCGTGCGTGGGGCAGTTTGGCTACGTCGCGGTGGTGGAGAACGAAAGCCTGACCCTGTACCTGAGGCCAGCAGATGAGCTTGCGGACCCCTTCGTCATAAAAGCCTTTGCCTGGTATGAGACGCGGTTGGCCGAGGAAGGTCGGGAGCGTGGGGCTGAGGCCCTGGAGCTACAGGCCTCGCTTGCCGAGTCTCTGGGTTTGGCCAGCGAGGGTGCAGATGAGCCTCGGGAGTAACGCTCGCCGCGGCCTCGGTCATAAAAACCGAAGGGGGTGCGGTTGCCACCCGCGTCTTGGGTTCGTTCTGTCACCTATGTCTGAAGACCGGACACGAGGAAAATGGCGCGCCCGGCGGGACTCGAACCCACGACCTCAGGCTTCGGAGGCCTGCACTCTATCCAACTGAGCTACGGGCGCCTTGTGGGGTGAGATTCTAGCCAAAAGCGCGGGGGCCGCCTATGGGCGGCTCAGGTGGTGAGCCGGCGGTAGATATCCGCCACCTTCCAGGGCAGCTTCTGCACCTCGTCCACCACCGTGAAATTCGACGGCCCGTACATGTGCGGCAGGTAGCTCTGGGCTTCCTTGTCGATGGTGATGCAGAACGGATGGATGCCACTGCGCTTCACTTCAAGCAGGGCATGGCGGGTGTCCTCGATGCCATAGCGCCCACGATAGCTGCCATAGTCCTCCGGCTTGCCGTCGGACAAGGTGATGAGCAGCTTGGTCCGGGCAGGCACCGCATTCAACAACTTGCCCAAGTGGCGTATCGCCACGCCCATGCGGGTGTAGGCCTTGGGTGCCATGCCGGCAATCCGCCGCTTCACGGCCCCGTTGTAGGGCTCATCGAAAGTCTTGATGCGATAGATCTCGCAGCGTTTGTTGGTGCGCCCTGAGAACCCGTAAATCGCGTACTGGTCGCCCAAGGTGGCGACAGCGTCGCACAGCAGGATGAGCGACTCCCGCTCGGCGTCGTTGACCCAGCCCTTGGTGGAGCCACTCATGTCCACCATGAACATCACCGCCACGCTGCGCCCGGATTTGCGCAGGTGTGTGTAGAGGCGATCACTCATCTCCCGCCCTTGCAGGCGATCTACATGCGCCTCGATGAGGGCATCCAGATCGAGTTCGTCCCCGTGGGCCTGTTTCTTCTGGCGCTGGGCCTCGCTCAGGATGGCTTCAAACACGCGCTGGATGGACTTGGAAAGCCCGCGATATTTTTCCCGCGTGGCGGCGGCAAAGCCTTCATCCCCGAACGGCACATCCTGCTCGGTCAGCGCGCAGAAGGCTTCGCGAAAGCGCTGACGTTGGTAGTCCCACTCAGGATAAAGCTCCACCCGGCTACCGCCTTCGTGCCCGTCCGGATCCTCACCCGGGCCTTGCTTCGATTCACGATCCGCCGGATAGGCATCCCTCAGCGCCTTGGGGTCGAGGTAGTCATCGTCGAGGTCGCCCAGATCCTGCAGGATGGAATCGAGCAGGGACTCCAGCTCGGGCCCCATGGGCACTCGCTCGTTGTTGTAGCGCAGTTCGTGGAAATCGCTGCGCCCCTGTTCATCCTCACCCTTGGAAACGGAAAAACGGTTGGGAGCCTGCGCACCCGGGCGATTCTGCTCATCGTCCGGCGTGTGCATCTCCAGCTCATTCTGCATGGCCCCCAGCGCCCGCTGCAGTGCCGCCTTCTCGCGGGGCACCCGTCGGAAGAGGGCTTCGCGGACGCGCGCAGGGAACATCTCGCCTTGAAAACGCAGCGGTGGCGGCAGGGGCAGGCCGCGCAGTTCTGCCACCAGGGCGAGGCTGGTCTGTGCGGTGGCATCTTCTGCCAAGAGGCTCGGCACGCGGGCGCGGAAGGTATCCCAGGCCGCACGCGCTGAGTCATCCGCGTAGGCCAAGGCCTCCATCTCGCGCTGCAGCCCCGGCAGATCCCGCTCCAGGCAGGCACACAGACGCACGCTTTCCAGGCGCTGGTAAAGCGGCCAGGTTTCCGCGGCATCGAGCTGACGTATGGCTTCCTCCAGCGCACGGTAACGCCAGGTGCCATAGCGATTCTGCGCCCACAGGAAGGCCGCAAGGCACTTGTACAGACTGGCATTGGCAGCCTGCCCTTCCAGCACACTCAGCGCCTGTGGGAGGAAGATTTTTTCCGTATCGGTGTAGGCATGCGGCTCACTTGCCACCTGCAGCGTGCGGCCCCCGAGGCCCTTGACCAGGTAGCGCAGGAAACCGGCAACCTGATCAAACTGGCAACCCGTCTGGCGATCGCCATGGGCGGCGACATAAGCCTGCAGCTCATCGAACACTTCCACCGCAAAACCGAGTCCGCGGTTGTCGAAGGCATCCATGGCCTTGATGATCCATTCTTCCACCGCGGGCTGATCGAGCCAGACAAAGGCGGCCGGGGCATTGGCCACGAAATGCGCTGCAAGTTCGTCGTTGGACAGCGCGATGACTTCTGTCCAGTGATAGATGAAATCCTGGGCTTCGCGTTCCAGCTCAGCGATTTCTGCCACCACTTCATTCGCACGCGGGATTCGCGCCAGCACCTGGCCCGAAATCTTTTCCAGATCCTTCTGGATCCGAATGAGATTGAAGAGATTCTGGCGGGCGCCATCGCTCATGGGTGTGATTCAGGCAAAAGCCAGCCTCAGAACACCGCGGCGGCGAGTTCGTGCACGGCGTGCAAGAGCTCCGGATCATCAGTGAGGGCGTGGCCCACGGCCGTGTCGCATGCGATAGCCGGTGAGATGCCGCAGGCAATGAGCTTGCCCGCGTTCACCAGAAGACGGGTACTCGCACCCTCTTCCAGACCACTGCCCTTGAGATTGCGGGTGTGCTCACCAAACTTGACGAGGCGTCTGGCGGTGTCTTCATCCACACCGCTCTCCGTGGAGACAATCTTCTGCTCGAGCGTCGCCTCGGGATAGCCAAACTCCAGCGCAACGAAACGCTGTCGCGTGCTCTGCTTGAGATCTTTCAACACGCTCTGGTAGCCCGGATTGAAGGACACCACCAGTGAGAACTCCGGCGGCACCTGCAGCAGCTGACCCAGTTTATCCACCGGCAGGATGCGGCGGTCGTCGCACAGGGGATGAATGACCACGGAGGTGTCCTTGCGGGCTTCCACGATCTCATCCAGGTAACAGATGGCGCCATGTCGAACAGCGTAGGTGAGCGGGCCATCCAGCCACTCCGTTTCACCCCCGCGCACCAGATAGCGGCCCACCAGATCCGCGGCCGTAAGGTCATCGTGACAGGCCACGGTCACCAGCGGGCGCTGCAGATACCAGCTCATGTAGTGAATGAACCGCGTCTTGCCGCAGCCCGTGGGGCCCTTCAACAGGATGGGGAGCTGGTTGCGGTAAGCGGCCGCGAAGATCTCCACTTCGTTGCCGTGCGGCTCGTAGTAAGGCTCTTCGTCGATGATCCGGTCAGCTGCATTCGTGAGGGTATTCAAGGTCGATCCCTTCTCGCTGGGACTGGGTGAGTAGGGGGATTATCGGCGGAAATCCCCGAGCCCGACATCCCCGAGCAAGGCCGCCGGGCTTGCCTAGTGCCGAGGGGCAAATTGGCTATAATGCCCGCGTTTGAGGGGTGCGCCACTTGCGTACCTGGTCCAACAGAATTTTGCGCGCTCCGGGCACTCGACCTGGGCACGCGCACCAGCCAGAGGAACCTGACCGCGATGAGCTCGAACCAACACGACGACGCACAGCAAGATGCCAACTTCATTCGCACCTTTGCCATGGTGCTCGGGATCCTGACGCTGCTCGGGATCGGTGTCGTCTTTCTGGCCCGCGGCGTGAACGAGAACGTAGCTGAGGAACAGGGCGCCTACACGGAAGGCCTCGAAACCCGCATCGCGCCGGTTGGCCAGCTCAACACCTCTGGCGCGGCAGCCTCTGTGGCCGCCGCGGGAGCCCCACCTGCACCTGCGGCAGAGGCAACGGCGCCCGCCGCAGCACCGGTGGCACTGAGTGGCAAGGAGGTCTACGACTCCGTGTGCTTTGCCTGCCATACCCCGGGTGCCGCTGGTGCACCTAAGTTAGGCGATGCCGCAGCTTGGGCACCACGCGTGGCACAAGGCGCGGATACCCTCCACAAGCACGCTATTGAAGGTTACATGGGCAATGGCGGGATGATGCCGCCCAAGGGTGGCCGCCCGGATCTGGCAGACGAAGCCGTGAAAGCCGCCGTGGATTACATGGTGGAGAACAGCAAGTAACGGCTGGTTGCTGCCAGTAGCGCGCCTGATGCCAAGCGGGGAAGCGGTTCCTATCGCTGTCTGGTGCAGATTGAGACTCCCCTGCATTCCTCGCCTGTCTGACCTGCGGTGTATCGTCAGGCAATCACTACAAAGTCAGCTGCGCTCAAACCGATATAAGACGGATCATCGACTGCCTGGAGCACGGCAAAGCGCACCGCTTGCCCCGCGCCTGAACCGTCTGCGTCGTAGAGCAGGACGTTGAGACGATC
>JAURMM010000261.1 GCA_030830685.1 Gammaproteobacteria bacterium
CCAATCCCGGGGAGGAAGCAGCCCCGCGGAAATAGGGTAACTGTCACCGATTAGCGGCAAGTCACAGATGCGTCGCGTCGAAACAGGCCTCCGGGGCGCTGTCGGCTTGCGGCACCCCCGGTCGCCTCCTATAGTCGCCCCTCTGTCCCGTATTCCGATTTACAAGAGGTTTTGCATGGACCATTCACGCACATTGCGCCGGATCGCGCTTTTCAAGCTGGTACCGGATCAGGAGCTCGCCAAACTCGCCGCCTTGATGAAGCCGGTGAAGTGTCGCCAGGGCGAGGAAATCTTCCAGGAGGGCTCCAGCGATGACCGGCTTTTCGTCGTGGTACTGGGGAGCGTGCGAGCGACGCGTCGCGTGCAAGGCTCCGAGGAGGCTCCGGTCGCCACTATCGGATCCGACTCCTACTTCGGCGAACTCGCGCTCGCGAGTGCGGAGCACAAGCGCTCTGCGACGATCACGGCCCTCGAAGACAGCGAGCTGTTGGCGCTTTCGGGCAAGGATGTTGACGCTGCAGCCGAGAAGGATCCGGTCTTCGGTTACCACTTCTACAAGGCCCTGGCCCAAGGCATCGCCGTGCGCCTGCGTGCTGCCGCCGGTGATGTGGCGATATTGAAGTCCCTCAGCGCCTCGCGCTGACGCCTGTAACCCCAGCGAACAACTTCCCAGCCCCGCGGGCTCGCCCTGTAGTTTCTGATCGGAGTTCTGCCATGTCTGCTGCCAATGCTCTTCCCGAAACGGATGTCGTCGTCGTCGGCGCCGGTTTTACTGGCCTCTACGCCCTCTACAAGCTGCGCCAGTTCAAGCTGAGCGTGCAGGCCTTCGAAACCGGTAGCGGCGTCGGTGGTGTGTGGTACTGGAACCGCTATCCGGGTGCCCGCACTGATTCTCCCAGCCATATCTACCAATACTGGTTTTCGGAAGAGCTTCTCGCTGACTGGAACTGGAACGAGCGCTTCACGCCCCAGGAAGAAACCGAGCGTTACCTGAACCATGTGGCGGATCGCTTCGACCTGCGCCGCGACATCACGTTCAATACCCGCGTGACCGCTGCTAACTATGATGAAACCTCTCGTCGCTGGATCGTGGAAACGGACACCGGCACTCGGCTCAGCGCCCGTTTCATCATCATGGGCTCGGGCGGACTCACGGAGCCTGTCACCCCTGATTTTCCGGGCAAGGAGAGCTTTGCCGGTGAGTGCTATCACACGGCCCGCTGGCCGCGCGAGCCAGTGGAATTCGCGGGCAAGCGCGTCGGAGTGATCGGCACCGGCGCGACGGGAATCCAGGTCATCCAGACCATCCAGGACAAGGTCGGCCACCTCACCGTTTTCCAGCGGACGGCCCACTACACCATTCCCATGAGAAACCCGAAGCTCGACGACGTTGCACGCGCCGAACTGCGTGCGCGCTACCCCGAGCTGCGCGAGCTGGTGCAGACCACCACCACGGGCTTCGATTTCAATCCGGACGCACGCGGATATTTCGAGATGACTCCGGAAGAGCGTCGCGCGCAGATGGAGCGGCTGTGGGCCGATGGTTCGCTGATCTTCTGGGTGGGCGCCTTCGCCGACACCCTGATGAATGCCGAGGCCAACGAGGAAATCTCGGAATTCGTACGCGAGAAGATTCGCGCGCGCATCAAGGATCCGGCGGTCGCGGAGAAGCTCACGCCCCGCGGTTACGGTTTTGGCACGCGTCGTGTGCCGCTGGAAACCGGTTACTACGAGGCCTTCAATCGCGACGACTGCACCCTGGTCGATATCTCGGCCACGCCGATCACGGAAATCACGCCCGCTGGTGTGAAGACCCGCGACGGTGAATATCCACTCGACATGCTGATCTATGCCACAGGTTTTGATGCGGGCACCGGCGCACTCACGCGCATCGACATGCGCGGGCGCGACGGCGTTCTGCTGCGCGACAGCTGGAAGGACGGCATCCACACCTTCATGGGTCTACAGGTGCACGGCTTCCCCAACATGTTCATGGTGATGGCCCCACAATCACCCGCGGCGGCCTTCTGCAACGTGCCCACGTGCTCGCAACAGCAGGTCGATTGGATTGTCGATTGCATCGACTTCGTCCGTGCCGAGGGCCGGGAAGCGATCGAGCCCACCGCCGAGGCAGAAGCCAACTGGGTCGCCCATCATGATGAGGTGGCCAATGCTACCCTCATCCCCAAGACCGATTCTTGGTATACGGGCACCAACATCAAGGGCAAGCGTCGAAGTCTGCTCGCCTATGCCGGTGGGGCTGGGGTCTACAAAGAACTTTGCGATGAGGTGAAAGCCAAGCGCTACGAAGGCCTCGAGATCGTCTGAAATAGGGTGACAGTTACCTTAAATAGGGTGACAGTTACCTTATTTCGGCCTTTGCGTCGCCGGCCAGAGGAAATAGGGTAACTGTCACCGAATTACCGGAGGAGATAGATGGAGCGCATTCTCTATCACTGCATTGCAGCTCGTTCCTTCCGTCCGCTCTGGGCACTGGAGGAGTTGGGGCTCGCCTACACATTGCGCATGATGCCGTTTCCGCCGCGTGCCCATGTAAAGACCTTCAAGCAGGAGAATCCGCTCGGCACCATTCCGCTCTATGTAGAGGGCGAACTGCGCATGACCGAGTCTGCAGCGATCTGTCAGTACCTGGCCGATCGTCACGCGCCCGGTACACTCGCGGTGGCCCCGCATGAGGCCGCCTACGGTTGCTATCTCAACTTTCTGCATTTTGGTGAAGCGACCCTCACCTTCCCTCAAACGCTGGTTCTGCGTTACGCCATTCTAGAGCCGCTCGAGCGTCGACTGCCCCAGGTGGTGGATGACTACAGACAGTGGTTTCTGGCGCGTTTGCGTACCCTCGAACCCCGGCTTGCTGCAGAGGAATATCTCTGCGCCGGCCGCTTTACCGCGGCCGACATCTCGGTGGGCTATGCCTTGCTAATGGCTACCAATCTTGGACTGGAACGTGAATTCACGCCGGCCGTGGCTGCCTATGCCAAACGACTGGAAGCGCGGCCGGCCTATGCAGCGGCCTTGAAGGCGGAGATCGGTGCGGCGGTGGCACAGGGAGTCGATGCCGCACCGCCGTTCCAGAAAGTGGTGACAGTTACCTGATTTATTGAGAGCCAAACCGGGAAGAAAACGGTTTCTTCATTGACCAGTCCCCAGCACAAGGAGGTGCTGCATGACCAGAGTCGCTCGCATCGTCGTTCCGGATGTCCCCCACCACGTGACTCAGCGTGGTGTGCGGCGGCAAACGACGTTCCACGAACCCGCTGATTACCAGGCATATCTCTCCATGCTTGCTGGCGCGTGCCAGCGGGCGGGGACGCGTGTCTGGGCATATTGCCTGATGCCCAACCATGTGCACTTTGTGATGGTGCCCCGTGTCCCCGATGGTCTGCGGGCTGCGCTGGGCGCAGTGCATCGCCAGCATGCCGAAAACATCAACCGCCGATTCGGATGGCAGGGGCATCTCTGGCAGGCGCGATTTTACTCATGCCCCATGGACGAGGGACATCTGCTTGCTGCCGTGCGTTATGTCGAGTGCAATCCGGTGCGCGCAGGCCTGACGCGAACCGCCGCCGAGTGGCCTTGGTCAAGTGCGCGTGCTCACTTGTGTGGACGCGATGACGAACTGGTGGAAGTGACGCCGATGCGGCAGCGGATCGCGGACTGGTCCACGTATCTCGCCGAGGGTTCATCAGGAGAATTTCTGGAGAGTGTCTCTCGACACACCCGAAGCGGAAGGCCATTGGGCGCTGTGGAGTTCGTGCGATCGGTAGAGAACCGCTTGGGGCGTTCGCTGACTCCGCGGCCCGCGGGTCGCAAGAGGAAGGAAAATCGCTGATCGGAAAA
>JAURMM010000262.1 GCA_030830685.1 Gammaproteobacteria bacterium
ATACAACACAACAGGGAACGGGCCGGTCCGTTCCAGAGGGGAGCACGCTTGTACAGCGTCGATATCGATACCGGCGGCACCATGACCGATACCATGGTCAGCGGCGGCGGCGCGCCCCTGCTGATCAAGGTCGAGTCCACGCCGCATGACATCACCGTGTCCTTCCTGCAGAGCCTGCAGGCCGCAGCCACCGCGCTCGGACATGACACCCTGACCAGTTTCCTCGACCAGGTGCAGATCATCCGCTGGTCCTCCACCCTCACATCGAATGTGCTCGCTCAGCGCAAGGGGCCCAAGCTAGGGCTCATCGTGAGCGCAGGCCATGAACATGATCTGTACGCGCAGGACGCCGCGATGACAGCCACGGTGGTGCCCTCGTTGGTACGTCCGGAACACATCACCGGGTTGCCGGCAGAGGTCGACCGCGGCGAGCTCATTACCATCCTGAAGCGACTCATCGATCAGGGCATCCGGCGCGTCAATGTCTCGCTGGCAGGGGCTTTCCCGGACGGGCAGCGCGAGCAGGAAGTCCTCAAGGTGGTGGCTGAACAATTCCCGGACCATTACCTCGGTTCGGTGCCCGCCGTGGCTGGCAGCGAAATGCTGATGCGGCCAGACGACATGTCGCGGACCTTCTTTGCGCTGATCAATTCCTACGTGCACAACGCGCTCGCGAATTCGCTGTTCAAGGCAGAGGATGCCCTGAAAGTGGAGCATGGCTGGCGTGGCGACATTCTGGTGGGCCACCTGAGCGGCGGCGTTGCGCGTGTCGGCAAGACCAAGGCCGTGGACACGATTGAGTCCGGCCCGCTGTTCGGCACCCATGCCTCGGCGCATGTCGCAGGACAGCTGAGACTGCCACGTGTGCTCGCGATAGACATCGGTGGCACCACGGGCAAGGCAAGTGCCGTCGCGGACGGACGCGTGGAAATGCAGCCTGAAGGCTCGTTCTTCGGCATCCCGGTGCGCATGCCGATGGCAGTCCTCAGATCCAACGCGCTCGGGGGAGGCAGCGTGGCGCGCGTGAAAGACGGACAGGTGACCTTGGGCCCTGAGTCGATGGGCGCCGCACCGGGGCCTGCCTGTTACGGCCTGGGTGGCAGCCAGGCCACTCTCACCGACGCCCTGGTCGTGCTCGGCCTGGTCTCACCCACTGCCTTCCTGAACGGGCGGCGGGTGCTCAACGTCGAGCTTGCGCGCAAGGCGATGGAGAAGCACATGGCATCCCCCCTCGGCATCTCCGTGGAGGAAGCCGCGCAGCGCGTCTACGCCAAGGCCGCCGAAATGATGGCGGTGCTGGGGCGCGATACCCTGGCCGAGACACGCTGGATGGAGTCTCCCAAACCCGTGCTCTTTTGCTATGGCGGCAACGGGCCGCTCTTTGCAACTGCGATGGCCGAGATACTCGGCCTCGACGAAATCCGCTTCTTCGCCCTTGGTACCGTCTTCAGCGCCTACGGATCCGCCATCGCCGATGTGATGCATGTCTACGAGCGTGCACTGGTCACCGGTGACTCTGTGCAGGAGATCGCGTCAGCCGGTGTGGCCCTCGCGCAGCAGGCGAGCCGTGACTTGGCGGGCGAGGGATTCGATCCCGCGCAGGCCAGGTTGCTGTGGGAAGCAGAGGATGCGGAGGGACATCGGACCGAGTGCACGGGCGCACTGGATGCTGCCGCACTGAACGCCGGGCTCAAGCCGCAACTCCTGCGCCTCACGGCACGTTTTCCAATCCCGCATCAGAGCATTCCCGAGCAGGCCGCAGAAGGTGATCCGGCCCCACAGACCCGCGAATCCCCGCTGGGCCCCTGCGGACAGATTCCAGTCCATGCGCATGCGGCCCTGCGCGGCAGCACTGCAGAGGGCCCGCTGGTGATCGATGGGGGCACCTTCACCTGGTTCGTGGGCACGGGCTGGCGCATCGCCATCGATCTCCGCGGCGATGCCGCACTCACGCGGATGGGAAACTAGACCATGACACAGACACAGTCCTTTGGCCTGCTGAACATTGGTGAAAACCTCAAACTCGATCTCGATCGGGAACATTGGGTGTGCGGGCGCTGCGCGCAGGATCTCGGCTCCGGTCGGGAGAACGTCAAGCACGGCCTGCTGGTGGGCGAACGCGAGCCCTCTGACATCCATCCCCCGCTCATCGAAGGCGGCGAGTTCTCGTTCTCGCCCAACGCGGAATGGGTACGCATCCTCGAGTTCTACTGCCCCGGGTGCGGCGCACAGATCGAAACCGAATACCTGCCCCCCGGACATCCCGTCACCCATACCACGGAAATCGACATCGACAGCCTCAAGGCACGCCTGACCCGCGGTGAAATCGTGATCGAGGAAGGACACCTGAAGGTGGTGACACCATGAGAAGCGTGGATATCGATGTTGGCGGCACGTTCACCGACCTGGTACTGACTTTTGATAAACGCCGGGTGATTGCCAAATCCCCGACGACACCCTACGACCTCTCGGTCTGTTTCATGAACGTGCTGGAGGATGGCGCGGATCAGCTGGGCGTGGCGGTGGAAGACCTGCTGCCGCAAATAGAGGTAGTGCGCTACTCCACCACTGTCGCGATGAACAGGCTGATCGAGCGCAAGGGGCCACGCCTCGGTTTCATGACCACCGAAGGCCACGAAGAGGCGGTTCTCATTGGCCGCGGGGCCCAGTGGGTGGACGGTTTACGCATCGGCGAACGCCGCAATCTTGCCGTGCAGAACAAGCCGGCGCCCCTGGTCACGCGCCAGCTCATCGCAGGCTTGAAGGAACGGGTGGACTCCACCGGGCGCATCCTGCGCCCCCTCAACGAGGACGATGTGCGCAACAAGCTGCGCTATCTCATCGACAACGGTGCCCGTGCCATTGCGGTGTCGCTGCTCTGGTCCTTCGCCAACCCGACGCATGAACGCCGTGTACGCGAAATCATCCGTGAGGAATACAAGGGCTATCACGTCGGCTACCTGCCGGTAGTGCTGTCACATGAGGTGGTCGGCAAGGTCGGCGAGTATGAGCGCAGCATGACCGCCATTCTGGATGCCTACCTGCAACGCTCGATCAAGCTTGAGATGGAGGCCACGTGGGACCAGTTGCGTGAACGCGGCTACCGCGGAAGTTTTCTGCTGACCCACAACACAGGCGGCAGTGCCGAGATGTTCAAGACGACCGCCTCACGCACCTACAACGGCGGCCCCATCTCCGGCCTGATGGGCTCCTACCACATCGGTCGTGCACTCGGTTACAAGAACGTGATCGCAAGCGATGTGGGCGGCACCAGCTTTGATGTAGGCATGGTGGTGGATGCCGGTGTGCGCAGCTACGAATTCCGGCCCATCATCGACCGCTGGATGGTCGGCATCACCATGCTGCAGACCACCACCATGGGTGCGGGTGGTGGGTCGATTGCAAGGGTGAATCCCCTGCTGAACCGCCTGGAAGTCGGTCCCCACAGCGCGGGCGCCATGCCCGGCCCTGTGTGCTACGACCTCGGCGGCGTGGAACCCACGGTCACCGATGCGGACGTGGTGCTCGGCTACATCTCGCCTGATGGCTACTTCGGCGGCCGCATGCCTCTGAACCGCGAAAAAGCCATTCAGGCCATGCGCACCCGGGTGGCCGAACCTCTCGGGATCACGGTCGATGAGGCGGCCGCGATGGTCAGGAACATCGTGGAAGAAAACATGGCCTCGGCCATCAAACGCGAGGTTCACCTGCGCGGCTACCATCCCGAGGATTTTGTCCTGTTCGCCTTCGGGGGCGGTGGACCTACGCACGTGGCCGGCTATCGAGCCGATGTGCCGGTGGCCGTCATCTTCCCGCAAGCACCGGTGTTCTGCGCGCTCGGCAGCTCGGTGATGGACATCATGCACGTGTATGAAGTGTCCCGTCGCATGGTCTTCATGGAGGCCATCACCGAGACCTTCACCACTGATTACGCGCGCTACAACGAGGCCGTGAAAACACTGATCGAACAGGCGAAGATCGATCTCAAGGCCGAGGGTCTCGACGTTGATTCAGCGCTCTTCCAGGTCGAACTGGACATGCTCTACGGCGGGCAGGTGCACGTGAAACGGGTGTCCTCACCGCACCTCGAGATTCACGGCCCACAGCAGATGCAGGAAATCTACGCGGCGTTCGAGAAGGAATTCTCCGAGGCCTTCAGCCCGCATGTGGTGAACAAACCAGGCGGGGTATACCTCGAGAACATCGTACTGAAGGCGACAGTGCCCACGGAAAAGCTCGAGCTGCCTGAGCACCCGCTCGGCCCACCCGATGCGAGCACTGCGCGGACCGGCCAACGGGAAGCCTACTGGCCGGAGCTTCGTCAGCGGGTTGCGACCGACGTCTACCGCTTCGAGGACATGCAGCCCGGCCACCGTCTGGAAGGTCCCGCGCTGGTCGAAGCCGAGTTCACCACCCTGGTGGTGCCACCCGGGCAGACTTTCCATATCGACAGCCGTGGTCTCGGGATCCTCGAATACCTCGCCAAGAAGGCCTGAAGGAGCGCCAAGATGAGCTATCCAACCGTTGCCGAGAAACTGGCCGCCCTCAAGGTGACCCCAGCCACCGCGCACGAAATCGCCTGCATGGAGCTGGTGTCACGCGGTGCCTACGAGATCGCCGTGCAACGCACGGCGGACATCCTCGACGAAGGCTATGAGATCTTCATGCGCTCCTCGCGCAGCTCCATGGGTGTAGCTGGAGATTCCATCGTCGCCATGTTCAATGCGCATGGCGATCTGGTGAATGCCTCCGCGGGCACCTATCTGCACGCCATCATTCCGCCGATCGTCATCAAGTACATCCTGCGCAAGTACAGCGAAAACCCCGGCATTCACGACGGCGACATCTTCTATACCAATGACGCGCTCTATGGTGGCATCCACAACCCGGACCAGACCGCGATCATGCCGGTGTTCCACAAGGGGGAGCTGGTGGCCTGGACAGCTGCGCTTTCCCATACCACCGAGACCGGCGCCTGCGAGCCTGGCGGTATGCCATTGTCGGCAACGTCGCGCTTCGACGAGGGCATGAATCTGCCACCGATGAAAATCGGGCGGGATTTCCGCATCAACAACGACATCATCGAGCTATTCTCGGCTTTCGGTATTCGCGCAGAGGCCAATGTGACCGTGGATCTCAAGGCCCGCTGCACGACTGCAGACAGGGTCCGGCTCCGCTTGGTGGAGATGTGCGAGCGGGAGGGGCCGGATTTCGTGACCGGACTGTTTCGCAAGATGCTCATCGAGGCCGAGACCGGGGCGCGCCGGCGGCTGATGACCTGGCCGGATGGTGTCTACCGGTGCGTGAATTTCAGTGATGCGGCGGGCCTGCAGCGCGGCCTTATCCGCAATTCATATCTCACGATGACCAAGCGTGGAGATCACCTCACGCTTGATTTCGACGGCACAAGCCCCGAGAACCTTTCGAGCTACAACGCCCATCCCCAGGCAGTCGTCGGGCATCTCGCGAACTACATCTACGAGTACGTGTTTCACGATCTGCCGATCTCGAGCGCCACCTTTGCGCCGATCGACTTCCTGTTTCCTGAGGCGAGCTGCCTCTCGCCCACACCGCGCGCCGCAACCTCCAATGCGGTGATGATCTGCACCGGCGCGATGAGCGGCATCGCTAACTGCATATCGCGCGCCCGCTTTCCAAGCGAAGAATGGCGCCAGGCCACCGCCTCCATGGGCAATGGAGGTAACGCACCCGTGATTGCCGGTACCTCGCAATGGCAGATGCCTTTTGCGGACATGATTGCCTACACGATCAACACCGAAGGACAGGGTGCCCGGTGTACACACGATGGCATGGATGCCTATGGCTTCCCCTGGTGTGCCTTCGGACGCGCCCCGGATGTGGAAAGCATGGAAAACGAATTCCCGATGCTCGTGCCCTTCAGCCAACACTGGCCGGACTCCGGCGGGCATGGCAAATACCGTGGAGGCTGCGGCACCACCCAGTTCTGGTCCGCCCACCATGTGCCGGTCCTGCACTTTCTCTCCATCGCGGACAACAGCAGCCTGCAGACGCCACAACCTCTCTTCGGAGGCTACGCGCCCCCCACTGTGCCCGGTCTCACGCTCAAGGACACTCGCGTGAGCGAGCTACTGGCCAAGCTCGAGGACCGTGCCCTCGACTTCCACGCACTGGTGCGTGGCGAGTTCGGTGAAGTGGTGACGGAACCCAACGGTCGCTCTGCGCGCCCGATAGAGGGCGACAAGACCATCGCAGTGCTGATGTCGACGGGAGGCGCTGGCTATGGCGACCCGTTGGACCGGGATCCCTTGCTGGTGCAAAAAGATCTCGTCGCCGGGCTCTGCTCGGAATGGAGTGCGCGCGAGATCTACAAGGTGGTCTGGGACGCGGCGCGTGCGCGCGTCGATCTTGCGGCCACTGATACGCTACGGGCCGAGGCACGGGCCGCCCGTCTCAAGCGCGGCAAGCCCTATCAGGAGTTTGAAAAAGAATGGTCCACGCGTCGCCCACCGGAATCCATCCTGAATCTTTACGGATCGTGGCCGGATGCCAAGCCTGTCAATCCGGTTTTCCGTCCCTGAGCGGCCGCGGCACAGTATGAGCAAACCCGCACGTAAACGATTGCAGGCCATGGCGCAGGGGCGCGGCGCCGATGAGCGCCTCGCCGTGCCTCTGGCGTTCGACGCCGCAGCGCAGATTTCCGCCCGCCCGCTGGAGGACTTCCACGTCGATCCCACGCAGCTCGCCAATGGTCTTTCCGAGCTGCAGCGGGCGATCGGAAGCGAGGTGATCTGCTGTGCACTGGCGGATGATTTCGAATATGCCTCCGCTGGGGGAGAACTCGCACTAGAGCCCATGCTCGCGCCGGGTACCCGCGTCGCCGCCAGTCTGGAGGCCTGTCGCCGCCTGCGTGCCACGGGCGGTGATGCCCTGGCCCTCGTCGCTGGACTCACTGGTCCCGCCACACTGGCCGCACGCTTCGGAAGTGATGTGCCGACGGCGGGCGCAGTATTCAGTGCACTTGCCAAGGAGTTCTGCGCCGCCGGTGCAGACCTCATTCTCATCTTTGAACCCACGCCCCCAGCAGATCCACAGGCTTGGGAAGACGCGCTGAAGACCACTGGCAACATTGCGCGCTTCCATCGCGCCCTTGCACTGCTGGTGGATCGCGCAGGCCCGCTTCCCCAGGCTGCGAGCATTGCACTGGACAGTCCCGCGGAGGGCGAGGTAGGCGTGACCCTCACCGCCGGGATCGTCCCTGCAGATGCCAGCATCGAAACCCTACAGGCCTGGGTCGTCGCCGTCGGCGCCGCCTGAGCCCAACCGGAATCCGATCATGTCGCACTCCCCTTGCTGGAATCAGGAGGCAGAAACGCTCTCTTCTGCCGCCCAGCGTACTTTGCACCTCGAAAAACTGCGCGCACAGCTTGCTTACCTCGAGGCACGATCGCCTTTCCATCAGCAGAAGTTTGCGGCTGCCGGCGTGAGTTCAGCGAATCTCGTGCGGCTGGAGGATCTTGCGTGTTTTCCGTTCACCGAGAAGCAGGAACTGCGTGAATCACAGCTCACGGAGCCACCCTTCGGCACGCACCGTGCCTGTGCGCCGGGCGCTGTGAAGCGGGTGTACTCCACCAGCGGAACGACCGGGAGGCCCACCTACATCGGGCTCACCGCGCATGACATTGAGCAGTGGCGGGAGGCCGCGCTGCGCGCCTTCTGGGCGGCCGGTCTGCGCCCTGATTCCATCGTGCCCGTGGTCGTCTCGCCCTTCGTGGTAGCGGCCTCCTATGCCGATGCCTTCGAGACCGTGGGCACCTGCATCCCGGTGGGGGTGAACATGACCGATCGTCTGGTGGACGCCTTCCGTTTCGCACGGGCCAACAGCCTGCTCTGCACCTCATCCTATCCGCTACATTTTGCTGCGGCCCTCGCCGAGCGCGGGATCGAGCCGCGCAGTCTGGGGCTCAGACGCATTTTTGCCGGCGGGGAGCCGGGTGCCTCCATTCCCTCGGTGCGACAGCAGATCGAGGATACCTTCGGTTGTCGCCTGATGGAGGTTTCCGGCAATGGCGATTACAGCGCCATGGCCTGGGCCGAGTGTGAGCACCGCCACGGCATGCACTTCATCGCCCAGGGGCTCATCCATCCGGAGCTGATCGATCCCGACAGCGGTGCGCCAATCGAGATCAAGGAAGGGGCGCGGGGTGAGCTCGTCTGTACCAGTCTCGATCGGGAGTGCATTCCAGTATTCCGCTTCCGCACCCGGGACCATGTGGTGGTCACGCATACCAAATGCGAGTGCGGCCGCACCGGTTTCGGAATTCGTATCGTGGGACGCACGGATGACATGCTCATCGTGCGTGGTGTGAACGTGTATCCCTCTGCGGTCCGCGATGTAATTGCGAGCCTCGCACCACGCACGAACGGCGTGATGGAAATCCAGCTGCTCAAACCAGCACCGGAGGGCTGGGAGCCGCCTGTGCACATCAAGGTTGAATACGCCGGTGCTGAAAGGGATTTGCCGGGTCTCAAGGCCGCGCTCGAAGCACGGCTGCGCGAGAAACTGATTTTCCGTGCGGACGTGGAGCTGGTTGCCGAGGGCTCTCTGCCCCGCTACGAGTACAAGGCACGACTGGTACGCAAGGTCTTCGAAACCGGGGCGGCCTGAATCCAGGCCACCCGCGTGATTTCGCGGCGCCTACATGCGCCAGGACCAGCCAATCATGGCGGTATTCACATGCGCTTCAACCATCTCGGTGGCGCCCGGCACGATCGATGAAGGGCCTCCGAAATCGGGTGCATAGAAATGGCTGTACGAGAAATGGAACTCATGCCGGGTGTTGGGCTGCCAGCTGAAACCGGTTGCCATCTGGTGCTCCGCGTTGGGCGCGACCATGTTGAAGGAGGCCGTGTTGATGGTGTTGTCGCGTTGCGCGGTTTCGCCGTAGACATAGCCGCCGCGGATCACGAGCGTAGGTGAAAAGGCGTAGGCCACGCCGATCTTGTAATTGTTCTGGTTCTCCCAGTTGAAACCACTGCCGGTGGAGGATCCGAAAGGATTGCCAACGGGATTGCTGGGCGTATTCATCACGCCGTTGCCCATGGCATTCACGTCCCCGAAATTGATGCGCTGGTAATCGAACGTGAAGGTGAACTTGCTGCCGAGCGGACGCGCCGCGGCACCCACCGAGAAGTTCTCGGGAATGTCGAGCTGACCATCGGCCAACAGACCGTCGTATTTCTCGAACTCATCCATGTACACGCGCGATGCCCAGGCCGCGCCCAGGGTCAGACCCGGTGCCACCTGGCCCAACCAGCCTAGCCGTACGCCCGCCCCGAGCGCCCAGTCCCACCCGCGGTTGGTGAAGTCCGTCGGCAACTTCGAGAGCGGGGCCAGTGCCTGCAGGCCGTAGGCTTCGAAGCGCTGCACCGTAAGCAACGGCGCCACGCCCACGGTATGGCCCGGAGCCACTTCGTAGGCGAAGCCGGGCGCCACGATCAGCTGGGCGATGTCGATGCCGAGCTTGTCGCAGCCAAGGAAGAAGTTGGCGGGCTTGTTGCCGCAGTCAGGTGCGGTGATGCCGCCAGGGGTGGTCGGATCCGGCGCGATGCCGCTGGAACCCGGCACGCCATTGTTGCCACGGTATTCGGTATTCAGTCCACCATTGCCATAGAGCGTGAGGCCGACGGCGAGCCGGTCGTTGATGCGACGGCTGAAGGCGGCCTCGGGCAGGATGAAGACATCCTTGGCACTGGTGTTCGCGAAGTTGTGTATGGCGTTCGCTCCCTCGGCACCACGGCGCTCGACGCGCCGGTAGGGCATGAGGAATTCCGCGCCAATATCCACCCGGTTGCCGGCAGCCAGCCACTTGGCCGGATTGGAAGAGCCCGCAAAGGCATCCCCGGTGAGGGCGGTCGTCGCGCCAGCCATCTGTTTGGCCAGCGGACCATAGCCCAACATGAAATAACCGCCGCCGGCCTGGGAAGTCGCCATCCAGCCACCCATGAGGAGGCCGACCAACAGAGCAATCATGTTCATATTTTTTTGAGAAGTCATTCTTATACCCTTGTTCCTATGGGATAAGTTAAACAAATTTAGTGCAGGAAAGCGAGCGCTGCTGAAATTTATAGGCGGCGTCTGACGGTGCGCTCGGCCGCTGCCTGCCCAGCCTGTAGGATCGGTGCATGAAAACTTCCCGCCTCATCCTGAAGCCTGGCCGCGAAAAAGCGGTCCTCCGTCGTCACCCTTGGATCTTTTCCGGTGCCCTCGGCTGGGTGGAGGGTGGGCCCGCGGCGGGTGATTGCCTCCGAGTGGAAAGTGCCGACGGGCGCTTCCTCGCCTGGGGGGCCTACAGCCCGGAGTCACAGATCGTCGCGCGGCTGTGGAGCTTCGAAGAATCCCGTCCCCTCGATGACGCCCTCGTCTGCGAGCTGGTGCAGCGCGCGGTGGCCGCACGCCACAAGCACCTTCCTGACACCAACGCGCTCCGACTCATCAATGCCGAGTCGGATGGCCTGCCCGGTGTCATCTGTGATCGCTACGCACAGCAGCTGGTCCTGCAGTTGACCAGCGCAGGCGCAACGACCCGAGGTGAAACGCTGGTGAAAGCGTTGACAGAAGCCACAGGTCTCGATGCGGTGTACGAACGTTCTGATGGGGACGTGATGGCGTTGGAAGGGCTGGAAGTCCGGTCCGGCAGTCTACGGGGCCCGGCACCCGGAGGCCCGATCACGATAAACGAGGGTGCTTTGCGCTTTGAAGTGAATGTGGCTGAAGGCCAGAAGACAGGTTTCTTCCTCGACCAGCGTGACAATCGTGCGCTGGTGCGGCGCTATGCCCACGCGGCCGATGTGCTGGACTGCTTCTGCTACACCGGCGGCTTCACGCTCAACGCGCTCGCCGGCGGCGCCCGGCAGGTGATGGCAATCGATGCGTCCGATCATGCACTCGCCCTGGCGCGCAGCCATGTCGAACTCAATGGCTTGAATGCCGAGCGCGTGGATTTTGTAGAGGACGACGTCTTCAAGCGTCTTAGGAAACTGCGGGATCAGGCCCGCGCCTTCGATCTCATCGTGCTTGATCCTCCGAAATTTGCACCGACCGCGGCCATGGCCGACCGCGCCGCACGCGGCTACAAGGACATCAATCTGCTGGCCCTCAAACTTCTGAAGCCGGGCGGCTTGCTGTTCACCTTTTCCTGCTCGGGCGGGATCTCACGCGATCTGTTCCAGAAGATCGTGGCAGGCGCGGCGAGTGATGCGGGGCTGCCTGCGCAGATCGTGCGCGGACTCGGACCATCGGCCGATCATCCCGTGGCGCTCGCGTTTCCGGAGGGGGATTACCTCAAGGGTTTGCTGGTGCAGCTTCCTGGCTGAGATTCAGACTCGATTAAGTTCGGCGGGCAGACGATGCGTGTGCGCGGTAACCCTCACGACACATCGAAAGGAGTCAGGCTCATGCGCACCTTTTCTCTCAAGCACCGGATTGTTCCGGCCAGCCTGGTCGCAATGCTCGGCCTTGGCATCGCAAGCCAGGCTGCTGCAGATCCCCACTGGCGCGGTCATCGCTGCCCGACGCCGTACTATGCACCGCCGGTCGCGAGCCACTACTACTATCCACCACAGCCACAGGTGGTGTACGTACCGGCGCCGCCCGTGGTAATTCATGCACCCCCCGTGGTGCAGGAAGTTCATCATGTCTACACCGCGCCCGCGCCGGTCTACGGCGGAGCCTATGTCCAGAACACCTATGGCCAAGGCTACTCTGGCGCGCCGCGCGGTAACCGCGTGCTGAGCAGCGCCGTGCTGGGTGCGGCCGGAGGCTTTCTGGGCTCCCAGGTTGGCAGTGGCAGTGGGCGTGCTGCGGCGACTGCCGCGGGCGCGGTTGCTGGCTGGTTGCTCGGCGGAAATCTCGCCTACTGAGGCCGCTCTCGGAGACAATGCGCGGCAGCGAGCGCTGCTGCGCATTTTCCGGGAGTCTCATCAACGTGTTCAAAAGGTTCATCGGCCTGCTGGTGCTTGCGGCGGCCTTCCTCCTGGCTTCCTCTCTTGGCGGACTGGTGCACTCCGTCGTGCGGGAACTGCCCGCCGCCTCGCGGCACCGGCTCTACTGGTTGGCGGGGGCGAGCCTCGCCTGTTTCGCGGCGGCGGCGGTGTTACGCGCGCGGCGCCGCCGGGCGATGCGCACTCGCGAGCCCTCCCCGCTTGACGCCCCCTGATCCGCCCCCTACCTTGGCCCGGCCGCAGCGGATACCCACACCGGTATTCCATCGCAAAACATCACAAAACAATCATCGGCCAGCTCTCTGGCCGCGGAGGCCCCGCTCATGAAACTGATCCATTCCTTTGGTCCCAATCCGCGCGTCGTGCGCATGTTCCTCGCAGAGAAGGGCCTCAACCTGCCCAGCGAAGAAGTCGACATTCTCGCCGGCGCCAACCGTCAGGAAGGCTTCCTACAGCGCAACCCGGGCGGCCAGTCTCCGGCACTGGAGCTCGACGACGGCACGGTGATCGCGGAAACCGCGGTGATCTGCGAGTACGTGGAAGAAAAACACCCCACCCCGGTGCTGATTGGCAGCACCGCCGAGGAGCGCGCCCATGCCCGGACCTGGCAGCGTCGCGTGGAGCTCGGCATCACCGAGTTCATCTACAACGCTTTCCGCTATTCGGAGGGCTACGAGATGTTCAAGAACCGCGTGCATTGCATCCCGGTCGCCGCGCCTGAGATGAAAGTGGCCGCGCAGGAAAAGCTCGCCTGGCTGGATGGCCTGATGGGCGACAAGCCCTTCATTTGCGGGGATGCCATCCGCTTCGTGGATATCACGCTCTACTGCTGCCTGGACTTCGCCAAGGACGTGGGGCAGCCGATCAATCCGGCGCTGAAGAACCTCAATGCCTGGTTCCAGCGCATGGACGCCCGCCCGAGCGCGGCAGCAAGCCTGCACCCGGCCTCCGGCCAGGTGAAGATGCGCGGCTGATCGCCCGACTCCTGCGGGGACGCCGCCGGCGTTTCCGCAGGCTTTTCAACGAATCGCGGCCTCGCTGCGCAAGCCGGCGATGCCTTCCTCCGAGTAGCCGAGAGAGTGCAGGATCTCCTCGGTGTGCTGTCCAAGGGCGGCTACCCAGGGTTTGACCGCCGCCTCGGTCGCCGAAAACTGCATCGGCGTGTTCGGCACCGGCAAGGGGCCGGCCGCATCCACGACTTCGGTGATCATGCCCCGGTGTCGAAGCTGCGGGTCACTCAATGCCGCACGCAGATCGCGGTAGGGTGACACGGGCACCCCGACAGCTTCGAGACACGCGACCACTTCTGCCGTTGTCTGTACGGCCGTCCAATCGCCCACCAGGTTGATCAGATCCGCGTACCAGTACATCCGTTCTGCGGTGCGCGAAAAGCGCGGGTCTTTCTTCAACGCCGGTTGCGCCATGGCGTCGGCCAAGGCCTCGAAATGGCGTTGCGACAGCAGGATCACGAGCACGAAACCGTCACGGGTTGCGAGCGGCCCATACAATCGCTCGCGTCCGTCAGGGTTCAGCATCTGCTGGAAATCCTTGTGCATGGTGGCCAGCAGCGCATCGTGCATGGCGATGTCGATGAACTGCCCTTCTCCGGTCCGCGCATGATGGAACAGGGCCGCCATGATGGCCCCATGTGCCTGCAGCGCCGCCGTGGTGTCCGCCACCGGCAGCCCCATGTTGAGAGGTTTGATGAGTCCGGGCTGGTAACCGAGTGTCACGTTCTCGTAACCACCCCACGCCTGCACTATGGGTGCAAAGGCCGGGCGATCCGCGGCCGGTCCGGTCTGCCCGTAACCGGAGATGGAACACATCACGAGATCGGGTTTGTGCGTGCGCAGGGTGGCATAGTCGAGACCAAGCCGCGCCATCACGCCAGGGCTGAAATTCTCCACCACCACATCCGTACGCGGCAGCAGCCGCAGGATGACATCGCGCGCGGCTGGTTTCTTGAGGTCGAGGGCAATGCAGCGCTTGCCGCTGTTCAGCTGGCTGAAGAGCGCGCTCACACCCCCGCGAAAGGGCGGGCCATGGCGCAGCAACTCCCCCTCCGGGGGCTCCACCTTGAGCACCTCGGCACCGAGATCCGCCATCAGGCGGGTTGCATAAGGCCCGGCAATCACCGCCGTGAAGTCGAGCACCCGGATACCGTCGAGGATCCCCGGCTGCCCGCCGCGCCCCGCGGTGTTCAAAGCGCGCCTTCCACCAGGCGTGCGCCGTGAGGGTCCGGCACGATCTCCAGACGACGGTGATGGTGCCGGGCGACAGACGTGCGGTGCGCGATGCTCACCAGGGTGGTTCGTGGCAAACGCTCACGCACTAGGCTGTAGAGCGCGTGCTCGGTCGCTTCATCCAGCGCCGAGGTTGCTTCGTCGAGGAACAGCCAGTCCGGCTTGTTGAGCAGCGCACGCGCAAACGCGAGCCTTTGCTGCTCGCCGATGGAAAGCCGATGTGCCCAGTGGTCTGATTCATCGAGGCGGGTGGCGAGCGCCGGCAGCTGGCAATCGCGCAGCGCCGCCTGGAGCGCATCATCCGTGAAGGCTTCGCTGAAGGCGGGATAGGCCACAGCGTCGCGCAACGAACCGATCGGAAGGTAGGGCTGCTGCGGCAGGAACATCAGGCGCGCACCTTCCGGGACCTCCACTGTGCCGTCCCCGAAAGGCCAGATCCCGGACAAGGCGCGGAACAGCGTGCTCTTGCCGATGCCGGACGGGCCGGTGATGAGGGTGTGTTGACCGGGCTTCAGCGAGACGCCCGTACGGCCGAGGAGGGTGTCCCCCGTCGGCAGGCGCAAGGTGGCGTCGCGTAGCGCGAGCACGCCATCCGGCGCCACCGTGCGCTGGATGCCCTCGCCGATGCGGCTCTGCTCGCGTGCCCCGGCGAGTGCTTCATGAAAGGTGGTGAGACGCTCCAGTGTCGCGCGCCACTGCGCAATTTCGCCGTAGGCCGTCACGAACCAGGACAAGGCACGTTGTACCTGCCCGAAGGCCGAGGAGGTCTGGAAAATGACCCCGAACTCTATCTTGCCGAGGAAGTAGCGCGGTGCCACCACCACGATGGGGAAGATGATGGCCAGTTGCTGGTAACCGAACTGGAACCAGGTGAGGCGCTTGGAGTAAATCATCAGGCGCAGGAAGTTCTGCCACACATCCTGGAAACGGCGCATGAGGTTGCGCTTTTCATCGGGCTCGCCGGCATAGGCGGCGATGCTTTCGGCATTCTCGCGCACACGGATGAGACCGAAACGGAAATCCGCCTCGAAGCGCTGCTGATTGAAGTTGAGCCCGGTGAGCGCCGCACCCACCTTCTGTGTCAGCCATGAGCCCACCACCGCATAGACCAAGGCCACCCACATCATGTAGCCGTGCACCACGATGCCACCACCCACGGGAATCGTGAGCGGGCCGGAAAGCGTCCAGAGAATGCTGGCAAAGGTGACCAGAGTCACCACGGAGCTCATGAAATCGAGGCCGAGCGAGAGTGTGAGCCCGGCAAAATCCTTCAGATCCTCCTGGATGCGCTGATCGACGTTGTCCGTGCCGGCTGATTTGAGTTCGAGGCGGTAGTGCACCCGATCCTTCAGCCAACCATCCAGATACTGATCCGTCAGCCACCGCCGCCAGCGCAATTGCAGCAGCAGGTTGAGATAGCGGTTGTAGCCGGCCACCACGATGTAGACGGCAGCGAGGAAGCTGAACCAGAGAATGAGCGTCCAGAAGTCCTCGACGTTCTTCTTTTCCAGCGCGTTGTAAAAATCCTTGTACCAGCTGTTGAACAGCACATCCATGTAGACCATGAACAGGGCAAGCCCGATCACCGACGCGAGCAACCCGCGGGCTACCCAGCGATCTTCCGAAGACCAGTAGGGCTTGGCGATGGCCCAGGCCTTACCCAGGGTGCCGCGGCCGGCAAGCGAGACGTGTGAAAGTGCAGTCATGGGTGTCTGGTTGCTCCGGGCGGGTCAGGACATGAGGAGAGAACGGGGAGACTCTGAGGCCGGGTCAGGAACCCGGGGCACCATCCAGTGTGGCGAAGAGTTCCTGGGCGGTACGGAACGCATCCACCGCTGCCGGCATGCCACAGTACACGGCGGCCTGCAGAAAAATCTCGCGGATTTCCGCGCGCGTGAGGCCGTTGTTGAGCGCACCGCGCAGGTGGATCCTGAGCTCGTGCGGGCGATTGAGGGCAATCAGCATGGCGACCGTCATGAGGCTGCGATCACGCAGGGAGAGCCCCTCGCGGGTCCACACCGTGCCCCAGGCGTTCTCCGTGACGAGCTCCTGCAGCGGGGCACTGAAGTCGGTCACGCCGGCCATGGCCTTGTCCACGTACTCCGCGCCGAGCACTGCCCGGCGTACTTTCATGCCTGCTTCGAATTTTGCGTTGGTGCTCATGATGCGTCTCCGTTTGCTGCGGCGAGTCCTGGAACCAGCCGCGACGACTTGAAAACCAGTAGCGGCGCGAAGATGACCACGGCCGCCGAGAGGATTTGGATGAATTTGTGGCGCCCGATTCCGATCATGTCGAGGGTGGTGTACCACACGACGGGTTCCCCGGCAGGATGAGGCACGGGTGTGCCACCCTGCGAACGAAGGTCTACACTAAAGGGCTTCGGGCACATTCCGTCGCCCGCCAGACCGTCGAAATTGGAGCACGCATGAAGATCTACGACAAGTTGTACATCAATGGCGCTTGGGTCGCCCCGCACGGCAAAGGCACCATAGACGCCCTCTGCGCGTCCACCGAGGAAGTCGCCACCCGTATCCCTGAGGGCATCGCCGCCGATGCCAACGACGCCGTGGCGGCCGCCCGCGCTGCCTTCGAGCGCTGGTCGAAGACGCCGGTCGCTACGCGCATCGAATTGCTGGAAAAGATCGCGGCCGGCATGGAGGCTCGCAAACAGGACGTGGCGCTCGCCATTGCCACCGAAGTGGGCATGCCGATCAAGATGGCCGGTGCGATCCAGGCCTCGTTGCCGATTGGCGCCGCGCGTACCTATGCAGAGCTCCTGAAGACCTACCAGTTCGAAGAGACCGTCGGCACTTCCCTGGTGGTTCGCGAAGCGATCGGTGTGGTGGCGGCCATCACGCCGTGGAACTTCCCCATCAACCAGATCATGCTGAAGGTGGCGCCGGCGCTGGCCGCGGGCTGCACCGTGGTGCTGAAGCCCAGCGAAGTGGCACCCAGCACTGCCTTCATCCTCGCCGAAGTCCTGCACGAAGCTGGCCTGCCCAAGGGCGTCTTCAACCTTGTGACGGGTTACGGCCCGGTCATCGGTGAAGTGCTGGCCTCCCACCCCGAGGTGGACATGGTGTCCTTCACTGGCTCCACGCGTGCCGGCCGTCGGGTGGCTGAACTTGCAGCCCAGACCATCAAGCGCGTGGCGCTTGAACTGGGTGGCAAGTCACCGCATGTCATCCTGGAAGACGCAGACCTCGAAAAGGCAGTGAAAGCCGGGGTGAACGAGTGCTATCTCAACTCCGGGCAGGCCTGCATCGCACCCGCCCGCATGCTCGCGCCGAAGTCCCGCTACGAAGAAGTGGTGCAGCTCGCCAAGAAGGTCGCTGAGAGCTTCACGGTGGGCGACCCGATTCAGGGTGATGTGAAACTCGGCCCGGTCATCTCCGCCGTCCAGCGCGACCGCATTCGTGGCTACATCCGCAAGGGCGTGGAAGAAGGTGCAAGACTCGTGACGGGGGGCGCGGAAGCACCGGAAGGCCTCGACAAGGGCTTCTACGTCAAGCCAACGGTCTTTGCCGACGTGAACAACGACATGACCATCGCGCGCGAGGAGATCTTCGGGCCTGTGCTCACCATCATTCCCTTTGACGACGAAGCCGATGCCGTGCGTATCGCCAACGACACCATTTATGGTCTTGGTGGCAATGTGTGGGCGGGCACCAAGGAGCACGGAATCGAGGTAGCGAAGCAGATTCGCACCGGCCAGATTTCCGTCAATGGTGGTCGCTACAACCCGCTCGCGCCGTTTGGCGGCTACAAGCAATCAGGTCTCGGCCGTGAGGCCGGGAAGTTCGGTCTGGAAGAGTTCCTGGAAGTGAAGTCACTCCAGCTCTGAGTCCCGGGTCCCGGGGGCGCGGCCGTGGCAACGGTCGCGCCCCCCCCTCCTCCCTAGACGGGATTGCGCTTCACCAGGCTCTTGGCGATGACGATGCGCTGAATCTCGTTGGTGCCCTCACCAATGCACATCAGCGGGGCATCCCGGTAATAGCGCTCGATGTCGAACTCCGCCGAATAGCCATAACCGCCATGGATGCGCATCGCTTCCTGCGAGCAGAAGAGCGCGCATTCCGAAGCAAACAGCTTGGCCATGCCGGCCTCCATGTCGCACCGCTCACCGCGCTCGTACTTGATGGCCGCCTGCTCGGTCAGCAACCGCGCA
>JAURMM010000033.1 GCA_030830685.1 Gammaproteobacteria bacterium
CGACTGCAGTTCACGGATGAGCAGTTCATTGGCAATGACATCGAGCGCCTGCTGGCTCTCGCCCTGCACATTGGTGTTGCCAACGGCCCCGAGGTTGCCGTCAATGCCGGCTGTACGCAGGCGGGCGGCGATGGTCTTGCACGCACTCGAGATGGCCGAAACGATCCAGCTCAGAGATTTGCCAGCATCACCACGGGTGGCACGCTCCGCAGCCAGCAAATGGGACTGGAGCGTCGGCGAAACGGGCGCGGCGCGTAACTGTACGACAGCTGCGGGGACGGCCATGGGAGGAATCACTCCTGAATTCATGGGCGAATCATAATGCACACAGGGCTGCACTGTGACCGCCGTGGGTTAAGTTTTCGTGACGAAACCGCCGCGAAAATCACGCGGGGTCTCCCGACATGCGGGGATCCCCTGCCATGGTTATCGACCCGCTGGAACGCGACTTGAGGAATCAACATGATCGACCTGGTCTTCGCGGCTGCACAGCGGGCGCCCTTCCGCGGACGAAGCCCGATGTCCGCTACAGGGCATCCGCTGCGGCTGCGCTGAAACTTGTCAGGCCAGAAGCTGCGCCGGGCGGCTGATGCGGCCGAGCGCTTGCTTGACAAGGTTGGCGCCCTCGTTTGGGATACGGACACCTTCCGCTCAACCCGCAAAAACCGCTGCACCACGCGGCCAGGAGACCCAGGATGCGCGTCAATTCCCACGCTTCACTGCCCACCCTCAACCTTCCCGGTCTCGAACACCAGACGCTCGCGGGCAGCCGCGATGGCATGCGGTCGTTCGAGATCTGGCGTCAGAAAATCGCGCCGAGGGCGGCCACCCCCGTGCACTGCCATGACTGCGAGGAAGTGATTACGGTGCTGGCCGGCACCGCGGAATGCCATTACGACGGCAAGACGGCCGTCATCCGCACTGACGAATCCCTACTGATTCCGCGCAGCGTGGTCCACCAGATCTGCAACGGCGGTGAGGACGAGCTGTACATCATGGCAACCTTGGCGATGTCCCCCGTGCAGGTACGCACGGCCGATGGCGCACCCATGCCGCTGCCTTGGGGCTGATTCCGGCATGGAACAGTTTCTCAAAGGTGAGGTACCGGGCTCGCCACGCCTGGCCTACAGTGAGACAGGCAACGGCGCGCCAGTCATCTTTCTCCACGGCATTGGCGGCAATCGCCGAAACTGGGTCGAGCAGATGCCCGCAGTAGGCGCACATTTCCATGCCATCGCATGGGATGCTCGCGGCTACGGCGACAGCGAAGACTACGCCGAGCCCTTGCGCTTTCCTGACTTTGCGGCAGATGTCGGTCGATTGCTGGACCACCTCGGGGCGCCGGCCGCGCATCTGGTTGGTCTCTCGATGGGCGGACGCATCGCGCTCGATTTCTTCGAACAAGCCCCCGATCGGGTGCTGAGCCTCGGGCTCATCGATACCTTTGCAGGCTACGACGAGTCCTTCACGCCTGCAGCACGCGAGAAGTTCATCGAGCTCCGGCGGAAACCTCTCCTGGAAGGCAAGGAACCCCGCGACATCGCCCCCTCTGTCGCGAAAACCCTGGTCAGCTCACGTGCCTCTCCGGCGCACATCGCCGCGCTGGTCGACAGCATGGGCAGGCTGCACAAGGAGTCTTATATCAAGTCCATCGAAGCGATGACGCGCTATGAGCGGGTCGCTGATCTGTCACGTATCCGGGTGCCCACGCTCATCGTGGTGGGCGATCAGGACCGGCTGACGCCGCCCTCCGTGGCACGGGACATGGCTGATGCCATCGCAGGCTCGTCGCTGGTCATCCTGCGCAATGCCGGCCATCTCGCGAACATCGAACAGCCGGAACTCTTCAATCAGGTCTTGCTGGATTTCCTGCGTAGCATCTGAGCCGCGCGTGCATCTGGTCCGCGATCAACCCGGCACAGGCGGTGGATCGACCTCGAAGGTATGCGTGAAACTGCGCCCCTCCGAGTCCTTCATCGTGGCCTCGAGGGTGCCGCCGCTGTGCGGCTGGAAGAAGAACCGGAAGCTCGGATCCTCACTGATCGAGATGTCTGTCTCGGCCGTCATGATGTGCTGCCCGTTGAAACGGATGATCACCTCGGTCACGTAATCAGCCGGTATGTAGGCACGGGTACGCTGGTCGAGCTGCATGCCCGTGATGTTGGGGTGACTGATCATCAACTGACCGAGGGCGCCCTCCCCCTGCGGGGTTTGCAGGGTCCGAAATCTCATCTGGCCGATGCGCGCGCGTGCTTCCTTGAGTTGCAGGAACGGCGGGGGCTCTGAACACCCACCACTCGCCCGGGTATAGCCTTCGTCCATGTACAACTCGCCCGTGTTCATCTCCGCCACCACCCGCACCTTGGCGAACTGGTTGATGCGCAGGCGCAGCGCGAGATCGGCCTCGCCCATCTCGGGTGTCAGGGTGAAGACCCCGGCGAGAGGCTTGGGATTCTTGTCGACGAACACGAACATGCGCTGGATATAGCGTGCCGAACTCTGCTGCTGTTTGGCGTCGATGGACACCGGCACCACGCCCGCATCCTCCGCCCGGAGGGGGATGCGAAGCTCGATCAGATCCTTGCCGGTCACGATCTCACGATCCTGGAAGTAGCGGGGTCGTAACAGGGTTTCCCACAAGTCGACCTCGGACTGCGCACCGACGGCCATCACATCCGCGGTCGTCATCATCAGCAGGGCCAGCGCACAGATTCCAGGCAACATGGGACGCATCCATAGAGCGAGGGCCCAAGGATAGCGATAGCGCATTGCGAGAGGCAAACCAGTCGATCGGGTATGCGCTCACCGCCCCCTGCCGAGCGGGCGCCGGTCGCTGCTAAGATGCCTGCATGACATCGCAAGAATTCACTCAAGGCCTGCTGGCCTTCCTGGACCGGTCCCCCACCCCCTTTCACGCCACCCGCGAAATGGTGCAGGTGCTCAGTGCCGCCGGTTTCGTGCAACTCGCAGAGGACGACACCTGGCACCTGGAAGCCGGTGGCAGATACCTGGTCACGCGCAATGACTCCTCTCTGATTGCCTTCACGCTTGGCCATGAACCCTTGGCAAGCTCGGGTTTGCGCCTGGTCGGCGCACACACGGACAGCCCCTGTCTCAAGCTGAAACCGCACCCGGAACTGGTCCAGCAGGGATACCAGCAGCTCGCGGCCGAGGTGTACGGTGGCGTGCTGCTGAATCCCTGGTTCGACCGTGACCTCTCGCTGGCAGGGCGCGTGACGCTGATTCGTCCCGACGGCAGCCTGTGCAACCGTCTGCTCGATTTTCGCTGCCCGCTCGCGATCATCCCGAGCCTTGCGATTCACCTGGACCGCGAGGCCAATGACAAGCGCAGCATCAACCGGCAGACCTACCTGCCGGCCCTGATCCAGGGCAAATCCACCGATCAGTTCGACCTCCGAAACGAAGCCCTGTTGGCTCTCGTGCGGGAAGATCCGGCATTGGAAGGCAGTCGGGTGCTGGCTTTCGAGCTCAGTTTCTATGGCACACAGCCAGCACAGATCCTCGGCTGGCGCGGAGAATTCGTCGCTTCTGCGCGCCTCGACAACCTCCTCAGCTGCTATACGGGAATGTGTGCCCTGCGGGATGCAGAAGTGCCGGTTTCACAATGGCTGGTCTGCAATGACCACGAGGAAGTGGGCAGCGCCTCGACCAGCGGGGCACGTGGCAATTTTCTGGAAAGCGTACTGCTGCGGGTATTTGATGATCACGGCACACAGGCTCGCGCAATGGCGCGTTCGGTGCTGGTGTCCACCGACAACGCGCACGCGGTCCACCCCAACTTTCCGGACCGGCATGATGCGCGCCATAGCCCGGTGATCAACGGGGGGCCGGCACTCAAGGTGAATGCCAATCAGTCCTACGCCACCAACAGCGAGTCTGCGGCAGTGTTCATGCACGCTGCCGAGCGCGCCGGTGTGGCCCTGCAGTCATTCGTCGCGCGGAGCGACATGGGGTGCGGCAGCACCATCGGGCCCCTTGCCGCCACACGGCTTGGTGTGCGCACCGTCGATGTGGGAGTGCCGACCTTCGCCATGCACTCCATCCGCGAGCTCGCCGGCACAGCCGACGCCTTCGCGCTTTATCGGGCACTGGCGGCGTTTTATGCCCTGCCGTCAGTTGCGGTACGCTGAGCGGCTTTTCCCCTCCGATTCAGATCATTACTTCGATGAGATGGGGACCACGGGTCCCCAGCATGCTGCGGAGGATCTGTTCGAATTCTTCCGCCGTCTCGGCCCGCGCAGCATTGACGCCCATCCCGCGCGCAAGCTCGGTCCAGCGCAGGGCCGGATTGCCGAGATCCAGCATCGACAGCGCACGCGGCCCAGGTGAACCGACCCCTACGCGCTCGAACTCGATGTTCAGGACCGTGTAGCTGCGGTTGGCGAGGATGACGTTGATGACATCCAGCCCTTCGCGGGCCATGGTCCAGAGGGACTGCACGGTGTACATGGCGCTGCCATCCCCTTCGAGGCAGATGACCTTGCGGTCGCGACAGGCCACTGCAGCTCCCACCGCCAAGGGCAGGCCATCGCCGATGGAACCGCCCATCAACTGCAACCAGTCGTGGGCTGGCGCGCCTACGGTTGCCTGTTGGCACGGCAACGAGCACGTGATGGCCTCATCGATGACAATGGCCCCCTCGGGCAGACAGCGTCCCACCACCTGCGCCACGAGTTGCGGTGTGAGCGCACCCGCCGCTCGGGGCAAGTCGATTGCCGCCTGGAAACGCGCGGGTGCGGCCGGCGCGTGCAAGGCATCGGCCAAGGCCGTGAGCGCTGCCACGGCATCATCCGTGGGGCCTGCCAGTGGCACGACCTCGCAGCCCTCGGGCACCAGCACACTGGGTTTGCCCGGATAGGCGAAGAAGGCGACTGGTCGCTTCGAGCCGGCCAGCAAGATCAGATCGACGCTCGCCAGTGTCTCCAGCACGCGCTCTCCGAAATACGGGAGGATGCCGATGGGCACCCGGCCCGCACCGCGCTCCGTACGCCGATTGAAGGTTTCGGCGTGCAAGCGCACAGGCAACGCTGCGGCGATGCGTCCGGCCTGGAAGGC
>JAURMM010000263.1 GCA_030830685.1 Gammaproteobacteria bacterium
CCATCATCGATGCGCTTGATGGCCTGCTCGATCTTGCTCAGAAGCTTGCGATAGCGGTCACGCGTGCGCAGCTCGAGGATGTTGTCGCTCTCACGGCTTGCGCGTTCGGCCTCATCACCCACGTCGCGGGTCTCCGTGCGAAGGTGCTCCAGTGTCTCCTGCGATTCGGTGATAAGTTCCTGCCGCCAGTTATCCAGTTTTTGCTTGAAGTACGCCAGGTGCTGGGCACACATGTACTCCTCACCCGGGGAGGGCCGATAGCCCTCGGGAAGTTTGATCTCGTCCAGATTGATGACCTTGCGAACAGTGCTTACCGGCTTCGGCTCGGGCCTGGCGGGGGCTTTGCGTACCGGTTCGGATTTCAGTTTCTTGTCAGTGGCTGCAGGAACTCGGGCAGCCACGACTTGGGGTTTTGCGACCGGTGCCTTGGCGGCTTTCGGCACGACGACAGGTTTGCTGGCGGCAGCCTTGGGCTTGGCCGTCGCAGACACTTTGGCCGGCGGTGGGACTGCCTTGGCGGGCGCTGCCTTAGCCGGTGGTGCCTTGGCCCGTGCCGCTTTCGGGGGCGTTGCTTTGGCCGGCGGTGCCTTGGCCCGCGCCGCCTTCGGGGGCGCTGCCTTGGCCGGGGCGGGCTTCGCGCCGGCTTTGGGCGCTACTTTGGCGAGAGCTGCTTTTGCTGCTCGTGCCTTGGCCGGAGGCGTTTTGGTCGGGACCGATCTGACCGCGGGTTTGGCCGCGCTCTTGGCCGCGGGCTTTGTCGCTGGTTTGGCAACTGCTTTGCCGACAGCCTTTTTGGCCACAGGCTTCGACGCGGCAGTCTTGGATGCCGCGCCCTTGGGCACGGCCTTGGCGATCGGCTTCTTCCTCACGACTTTGGGTTTTGCCGCAGCCTTGGAACTCACCTTCTTCGGAGCAGGTTTGGCTGCAGGGACTTTCTTCGTGGTTTTGCTGACAGCGCTGCGCTTGACCGCGGCGGGCACTTTGCGGGCGGCCGTGCCAGCGTTCTTGCTGGCCGGGGCCTTGGCTTTCGATGTTGCCACGCGCTTCCTCCGATCTGTTTCGAGAGTTGCGGCGAGCGCCGCCATGCTCCGAGTGACTGCCATATTCAGCGCCGGCACCTTAATCATTTTCCCCTGACAGCGCAACGACGCGGACCGCGCACTGGCTTTCACTCCCCCGACGCCTTTTAGTAGTATGCCGGCTGCTCTGGAGACCTTCGTTGGGGGATGATCTCCGGACCCACTCTTCAGGATCAGACGAACTTCATGCGCCTCGGCCGGATCGAGCGCCGAGTTCGAGGAGCGATTGAATGAACAAGCGTTACATCCCGGGACTGCTGTCCAGCCTGCTCATCGCCCATGTCGGCACGGCCCTGGCGCAGGGTGCCTCACCGGAAGGCGATGTCGTGGCCGGACGTCTTGCCGCAGAAACCTGTCTCGGCTGCCATGCGGTGGAGGGATATTTCAATGTCTATCCTTCCTACCACGTGCCGAAGATCGGTGGACAGCAGTCTGGCTACATTGCATCAGCCCTTAAGGCCTACAAGGATGGGTCGCGCAAGCACGACACCATGCACGCCAATGCCGTCGACCTCAGCGATGAGACCATCGCCAACATCGCCGCCTATTTCGCCAGCCAGGGCAAGTGAGCGGCTGCTGCCCGCACCGCTGCCAAGAACCCGGAGTAATCCAGAATGACTTCATTGCGCCCCATCATCCTCGCCGCCGGCCTTGCACTCGCCGCTCCCGCCATGGCTGCCGAAGAAGCAGCAGGGCCGTCTTTTGACCAGAAGCTGGCTGCCTGCGCCGCCTGCCACGGCGAGAATGGCGCCAAGCCCATCATGGCCGAATACCCCATCATCGCTGGGCAGCACGCCGATTACCTGGCTGCAGCACTGCGCGCCTATCGGGATGGTCGCCGCAACAACGCCGTCATGGCTTCGCAGCTGCAGGCACTGCAGCTGACCGATGCGGACATCGACAGGCTGGGTGATCATTTTTCCAGACAGACGAGCCCGCTCGCGGCAGCCAAGGCCCGCTGAAACAGCAAGCCGTTCCCTCTATCAGGCGCGGTCCTGATGGAGGAGTCCTTCCCGACGCGACCACTGTGCGCCTGTCTCTGCCGGGCGCTCCGGCCCGCTTTCAATCGATCACTTCTTCCAGAAAACTGAGCAGGCTCTGCCAGGATCGTCGATCAGCTGTTTCGCTGTAGACGTTACCGGTTTCCGGTTGACGCGCTTCCGGATTCGTGAACGCGTGCAAGGTTCTGCCATAGGTGTGCAGTTGCCAGTCAGCACCCGCACGGGTCATCTCTTGCGTGAACGCCGCAATCTTCTCCGGGGGGCAGAGCGGATCCTCATGCCCGTGCAGGGCGAGTACCTTGGCCTGCATGCTTTTTTTTGCGGAAAGATTGTGTGGAGGATCAAGGAGTCCGTGAAAACTGACCACACCTTGCACGGCGGCTCCGCTGCGTGCCATGTCCAGAACCCCGAGACCACCAAAACAGAATCCGATGGCGACTATCCGTCGCGCATCAACGCCCGGCTGACGCGCAAAGCAGGTCAACGCCGCTCTCAAACGCGCCTGCAATTTCCCCCGATCATCAAGTAAGGGCTGCATGAGAGACGCATTTTCGGCGGGGCTGCCGCCGAGCACGCCCTTGCCATAAAGATCGGCCGCAAAGGCCGCATACCCGCGCGCAGCCAAGGCCCGCGCCCGGTTGCACTCAAAAGCCGAGCGACCGGCCCAGGCGTGAGCGATGAGCACACCAGGCAAGGGCTCCGGGCTGCGCTCTGGTATGCAGAGCAGACCTTCCAGCACGGAGTCTTCGTGAGTGTATTCCAGCAGTTTTTCCAGCATTCCCTCTGACCTCGTGTAGTGCCTGGGGCGGCGGGAGTCTGCAGCATCCACCTGGCGCGGAAAAGCACATGAGGGTTGACGCCCTACGATGCATCTCCAATGCTCAGTCGCATGTGTGCCCTGTTCCGCCTTGCCATTCTGCGGGTGCTGCTTGTTTTGGCGTGCGTGCCGCCAGCCGTGGCCGAACAGCCCGACTTTTTGCTCGAAGAGCCGGTCGCCGGGCTTTTTGTGCATCAGGGCAAGTCAGTCGATATCGATGACCCGGCGCGAGCGGACATGGCCAACATCGGCTTCATCGTCGGCAGGGACTGCGTGGCCGTCATCGATACCGGTGGTAGCGTAGCTGTGGGCGCGGCTCTGCGCAGGCGGATCAAGCATCAGACGGCCTTGCCCGTCCGCTTCGTCATCAATACGCATGGACATTTCGATCACGCGCTCGGCAATGCGGCATTTCTGGACGACCATCCTCAGTTCATCGGCCATGCACAACTCGCGGCCGTGCTTGGTGGCAGTGAGGATTTTTTTCGCAAAAACTTTGCCGAGGAACTCCGGGGTGCGCCCGACCCCGGCATCGTCCTGCCCACGCGCACGGTGAAGGATGTGCTCGAGATTGATCTCGGTGGGCGAGTGCTGCGTTTGCGGGCGCATGCCTCGGCGCACAGCCCGGCTGACCTCACGGTAGAGGATGTTGCGAGCGGAACCTTGTGGACAGGTGATCTGCTGTTTCGTGAACGCCTGCCGGTGCTGGATGGCAGCCTCCGGGGTTGGCAGGCCTGGATGCGGACAAGCGCTTCAAGCATCCATGCGCTGGTCATCCCGGGCCACGGTCCCATGGCGCGTAGCTGGCCAGAGGCGCTCGCACCCCAGGAAGCATATCTGGCGAGTCTGGAGCGTACGGTACGCACCGCAATCGCCGAAGGACAGTTTCTGGAAGATCTGCTGGTTGATGCACCCCGCAGCGCGCCCGCCGGCTGGCAGACCACCCGCCCGCATGCGCGCAATCTTGTGCGCGCCTGGCGGGAGCTCGAGTGGGAGTGAGATAAGTCCGGGTGTGCGCGCTTCAGAACCTGGCACCCAGACTGGTGCACAGAAAGCGCATCAGCGGGGTGGCCGAGGCGTAGGTCTCCACCGCAAAATCCAGCATGCCGGCGTCGAACAGCAGGCCTTCCTCGAAGTGCCTCAGCACGATGAAATCCTTGCGCTTGAGATCGTCCTGCCAGGGATAACCCGGCGGTATGGGAATATCCGCCGGCAGGCGCTTCAGCGCCTCACCGTGGAATTCAAAACAGTCTGCCCGATCAAGTGCGCGCCGCACCGTACCCCAGGCCCGTGGCTTGTCCACGATCCCATGCCGGATGCGATTGAGGGCGGGACGTTCCGGGTGCCACACCCCGCACGCAAGAAAGCATTCGTCCACGCCGATGTGCAGGTAGTACCCGGGCGCATGGACATCAAAGTTCGAATCGTGGCGGAAGTGAATGCCGATATTGGTCTTGTAGGGCCGCTTGTCGTGCGCGAATCGTGTGTCCCTCTGAATCCGGAACAGCGAGCCACCCACCCGTTTGGGAATGCACAGGAAGTGCGGTGAGATGCGGGAGAGTGGCGTTGCCATGCATTCGATGAAGTCGAGTGCCTTGGCTACCACCTCATTATCGAACCTGGGCTTGTTGGCCGCGAACCAGTCGCGATTGTTGTTCTGCGCCAGGTTGTGCAGGAACTCCAGCATCGCCGGCGTGAAGCCTTTGAACACCGGCACGCTGCGCGCAACGACTTTCTTTTTCATGGTGAAGATCCGCTCAGGAGCGCTGCCAGTGCATGGCGCGGCCCACGGCCTCGCGCCAGCGTGAGATCAATGGCGCGTAGATGCGTTCCGCGCCGGTTTGCGGAAGGTATTCGCGCAGCCCCCCCTCAGCAAGCTCGCCAGTGATGTGATGTCCGGCCACAGCCCACTGCCCACCCCGGCCATGGCCGCTGCCCCGCGTGCGGTTGTCTCCAGATCCGCAGGTTGGTGCAGCGCGCAGCCGAGCAGGTCAGCCTGTATTTGCATCAAGAGAGCATTGGCCGAGGCGCCGCCATCCACCTTGAGCGCTTCAAGCGCAACGCCCGTATCCCGGGTCATGGCTGTCAGCACGTCATGAACCTGCAGGGCAATGCCCTCCAATGCGGCACGGGCCAGATGGCCTCGCTCCGTGCCGCGGGTGAGGCCGATGATGAGGCCACGCGCCTCGGCATCCCACCACGGCGCGCCGAGTCCCGTGAACGCGGGTACCAGCACCACGCCGCCGCTGTCTGCCACCGAGGCGGCGAGGGCTTCGATGGCTGCTGCACTGTCGATGATGCCAAGACCATCCCGCAGCCATTGCACCAGCGCACCTCCCATGAACACACTGCCTTCGAGGGCAAACTCGCGAGCGCCCTTTCGTGACCACGCAACGGTTGCGAGCAAACGGTTGGTAGAGCGGGGGACTTCATTTCCGGCGTGCTGGAGGATGAAGCAACCCGTGCCATAGGTGCATTTGGCCTCGCCCGGTGTGAAACAGCCCTGCCCGAACAAAGCGGCCTGCTGATCTCCCGCCAGACTCGAGAGTGGTGCGGTGACGCCGGGCAGGGTGCGGATCCCGGTGAGTGCTCCCATCGAATCCGTGATTTCCGGCAGCACTTCGGCAGGAATGTTCCACCAGCGCAGAAGTTCCGGATCCCAGGTGCCGGTGTGCAGGTTGTAGAGCTGGGTTCGGGAAGCATTGCTGGCATCTGTGATGTGGCATTGTCCGGCAGACAGCTGCCAGGCGAGCCAGGTATCGATGGTACCCGCGGCAAGCTCTCCCCGCGCCGCGCGTTTGCGTGCGCCGGGGCAGTGATCGAGCAACCAGGCGAGCTTGCTGGCACTGAAGTAGGGATCAAGCACCAGACCCGAACGGGCCTGTATCTCGGTCTCGAGCCCTTCCTCACGCAAGCGCTGACAGGCTTCCGCAGTGCGGCGATCCTGCCAGACGAGCGCCTTGTGGAGCGGGAGACCTGTGCGCCGATCCCACAGCACCAGGGTTTCGCGCTGGTTGGTGATGCCCACGGCCGTGACCTTGGAGGCCGGAATGCCGGCGTCGGCGATGGCAGCCAGTGCCACCTCCCGCTGGTCGTGCCAGATCGTGAGCGCGTCCTGTTCAACGAGCCCGGGTGCCGGAAAGAACTGGGTGAGCGGCTTGGCCGCCAGACCGCGCACGGTCAGGGTGTCGTCGTAGACGATTGCGCGCGAACTGGTGGTGCCTTGATCCAGGGCGAGCAGGAATGCCATGCCGGCAGTATAGGTCCTCAGCCGCCCCTGCTCGATCGGGCACTAACCCATTCGGGCGATGACCCCACGGCAACCGGGCTGCCTAGACTGCGAACGCCCGGCGGAGGGGAACGTGGCAGGTCATTGCCGCATTGCCGTCGGGTACGGGCTCCTTCGCGGGGCCCGGGTGGTATCCACCACTCTGCGCCGGCCTTGTGCTGACGTGGAACGCGGAGACCACATGCCCTGTTACTGCCTGACCTTGGCGCCCGGGGGTCATTCCCCGGGCGCAATTTTTCGCCCGTTTACTCACTTACATCCCCTACATCCCCTTGGCCGTCCAGCGACCCGCCCCTCGGGTGCCAGTCCGGCGGGCACAGGCCTAGAATCGACTCCAGGCAGAAAAATCCCGGCAGGAGACAGAACCGATGGGCTTGATGACCGCTGCACATTACCGCACCTCACTCGATGACGGCCGTGTGATTCACTGGGGCGGGGAGAAGATCGAACGACCATCGACCCATCCACGTTTCCGGGTGCCGTTGGAGGTGGCCTCACGGGACTACGCCTACGACGATTCGGTGCTGCGCGACCTACTGGTTTACGAGACGGAGGAAAACCAGCTCGCCAACCGCATCTTCCAGGTTCCCCGCACGCCTGAGGAGCTTTCCCTGCGCCTTGCACTTGGCAAGCACATGAGCATCGTGGGCGGCGTGACGGGTGTCTACATGGCGCTGCTGCAGATTCAGGCGCAGGTTGCCGCCGTCAATCCACTCTATGGCGAGAACATCGAGCGGGCTTATCGCAATGCCCGGCAGCATGATCTGCGCGCAGCGGAGGTCATCACTGATGCCAAGGGTGATCGGTCAAAGAAAGCACACGAGCAGGTAGATCCTGATCTTTATCTCCGCATCGTGGAGCGGCGCCCGGAAGGCATCGTGGTGCGTGGCGCCAAGTTGCACATCACCGGCGCTGCACTGGTGCACGAGCTTGTTGTGATGCCGACCAAGGCCATGCGTGCCGAGGAAGCCGACTATGCGGTGGCCTTCTGCATACCGGTCAACACGCCTGGAGTTCGCATCATCAATCGCAGTTTCGCGCCTGCAGAGCTGAACGAGTTCGACTACCCCGCCAGCGCGCACCACAGCATCCCCGAGGGTTTTGTCATTTTTGATGATGTTCTCGTGCCCTGGGATCGCGTGTTTCTGGCCGGTGAATACCAGCTCGCCGGGGCCTTCGCGGCAGCGCTCGGCCTGTGGGAGAGAACGCTCGGGCTGGTGCTGGCCGAGCGGGAGGCAGAGATCATGGTCGGGCTCGCCGATCTCGTCACCGAGCAGCAGGGCAAGGAGCGTGATCCGCATGTGCAGGATGCCCTGGCCGAACTGATTTGCTATGCGGAAACCATCCGCATGGGACTCGACCATGCGGTACGCCATTACGAAAGTACGGCGAGCGGCATGCTGCATCCGAATACGCTCGGCATCAATGTCACCAAGTACTACTACGCCTCCCACTTTCACCAGATGGTGGGCCGGCTGCATGACGTTGCCGGGGGACTCACGATCACGCTGCCCGAGGAGGCCGATCTCAGGGATCCCGAATCCGGTCCGTTCCTGCGCAAATATCTCGCGGCCAAACAGGGGACGGACGTGGAGCAGCGTATGCGCGTGTTCACCCTCATCCGTGATTTGACGGCGGATGCTTATGGTGGCTGGAATCTCGTGACCGCGCTGCAGGCAGGTGGCGGGCTCAAGGCTCAACGCATCATGATGGCCCGTACCTACGACATGCCGCGCGCACGCAGATCAGCACTCGCCGCCGCGGGCGCGCAGAAGGACCGGTGAGCACTCCCGCCGGACTGCCCGCGCCCGCAAAGTTTCTCGGCTGGCGCGTGGTAGGGGCCGCGTTCGCGGTGATGTTCTTTGCCTACGGCCTGCAATTCAGCTTCGGCGTCATCGCCACCGGTATGGGCGAGGATCTCGGCTGGAGTCGGGCTCAAACCGCGCTGCCCTATTCGCTCTACGTGTTTCTCTACAGCGCGCTGTCTGCAGTCACGGGCCACGCCACCGACCGCTTCGGTCCACGTGCGGTCATCGGTGCGGGTGCGCTCCTCATCGGTCTTGGCTGGGGGGGCAGTGCGTTTGTCCATGAGCCTTGGCATCTCACGCTGAGTCTCGGCCTCGTGGCCGCCATCGGCATGAGTGTGGCCTGGGTCCCCTGCAATGCCACCGTTGCGCGCTGGTTCACCCGCCGCCGTGGGACGGCAGTCGCGTTGGCCTCCACGGGCGCGAGCCTCGGCAACTTCCTGGGTCCCGCGCTGACAGCGGTGATGATGCAGGCCTGGGGTTGGCGGGTTGCACTGGCCACGCTCGCCATCGTCAGTGCGCTGGCCATTCTCGTCGCCTCCCGCTTCATGCTGCGTGACCCGGAATCATTCGGGCAGTGGCCGGACGGCGATGAGGTGTCGCCTGCGCCGCATCTGTTGGCTGGCGGATTGCGGGTGAGCGCGCTTTGGGGCGATCTGCGTTTCCAGCTGGTTATCCTCATCTACTTCTTCACCTGGCTCGCCATCTTTGTCCCCTTCATGCATGCGCCGTCCCATGCCCGCGACCTCGGACTCGGGGATTTCGTGGGCGCCTCACTGCTCAGCGCCATCGGCATCGGGGGGATGGCGGGGCGACTTTTCACCGGTTCAATCTCGGATCGCCTGGGTCGAGCGCCCACCCTGCTTGCAATCTGCCTGTTGCAGGCCGTGAGCTTCCTGCTCTTCGCCAGCTTGCGTGAGACCTCCGGCCTGTGGCTCGCGGCCCTCGTCTTCGGCGTGTCCTATGGCGGGGGTGTGGTGCTGTTGCCCGCACTCTGTGGTGATCTCTTCGGCCGCGCACATGTGGCGAGTGTGGTGGGCGTCATCTTTGCCGTTGCGGGGGCACCCGCTGCTCTCGGCCCCTGGTTTGCCGGATGGCTTTACGACATCAGCGGTCACTACCAGGGCGCATTCCTGCTCTCTGCCGCCATGAATGGCTGCGCGTTCCTCGGCACCCTGCTGCTCGCCTGGCATCTGCGCCAGCGCAGCCTGCGTGATGCAACCTGAGTTTCAGTACTTCGCAGGGGGAGCTGCGTAATCCGCAGGCAGACTGAAGTGGAAGGTGCCCTCGAGCGCCTGCAGTACCCTCGCATCACGCTTGTAGACGTCCTCGCGATAGCTCACGCCGTTTTCTGTATCAACATAGGCTGTGAGGTACAGCAGCAGGATGGGCACAGGCTCGCGCAACCTGATCGGGGTCCGCACGCCACTCTCCAATGCAGCCTGCACCTTGTCCGGTGGCCAGTCCGGATCTCCGGCCAGCAGCAGACTTGCCAGTTCAAACGGCCGCTCGATGCGGATACAGCCTGAGCTGAATACCCGTGACTGCTGCGCGAACAGATCCCGCGCCGGGGTATCGTGCAGGTAGACGGTGTAGGGATTGGGAAAAAGGAACTTGATGCGCCCCAGGGAGTTGTCGTCTCCGGGCGGCTGACGCAACACATAGGGCACGCTGCCGTGCTGGAACTGCATCCAGTCGAGGGTAGCGGGATCAACGACTGCGCCCTGCGCATCGATGACCTGCAGGCCCTTCGCCTTGAGATACCCTGGATCCCGCTGCAGCGCGGGCAAGACATCATGCTTCAGGATGCCCGGCGGCACGGTCCAATAGGGATTGATCTCGAGCGTGGTGATAGTTGAGCGAAACACAGGCGTCTGCCGATAAGGCCTGCCGACGATGGTGCGTGCTCGCCAGAGGAGCATGCCATGTTCGACCAATCCCGCCTCGAACGACGCGATGTTCACCGCGAGAAAACGTGCTGGCAGTTCGCGCGCGATCCAGCGCAAGCGTTCCAGATTGACCCGCAGCTGTGCAATCCGTGCCGCGCGGGGGACATTGAGAGCTGCACGTGTGTGTGCGCCCACCACGCCGTCGGCCAGCAGCCCATGAGTGGCCTGGAAGGCCCGTACCTGTGCTTCCAGCGCTGCATCGTAAAGATCTGCGTGCGCCTGTTGCGGCAGACTTTTCCCGGAGGCGGCCGCAAGGCGCCTCCGCAACTGATGCACGTCGGGATCCACCATCCCCACCCGCAGAGAGGACCCCGCCCCAAGTTGCGGCCACTCCGGCGCGCTGCCCTGTCCAAGCAGGGCGGCATGGGCCATGCGCAGCTTTTCGTACCACACCGCATCCGGCCGCAGCGCGTTGAGTGCCGCGGTCAATTTGCCGGTGCGCATCGTTTCCCTGAGCCAATCAGCAGCCTGCTCCTCACCCAGATGGCGTGGATAGTTCCAGGTGCGACTGAGCTCGCGCGGATCGGTGCGGCCGAAACGCAGGCTGTAGGCGAGTCTCAGCAGGCCTTCAGTGAGTTTGAGCTCCTGTGCCGCACACGCCGCGGCGGGCAAGGTGGGTCCGGGTGCCGGCCCTTCATGCGGATAATCGAGAGGATTAAGACCATCATTCACGCTGTCTGCCACAGCCGCTGCCAACTGGATTCTGGCGGCCTCGTGCCACAGTGGCAGATAGTCGTCGCGCGCATAGACCTCCTGCAGCAGGGCGCGAGCCTTGATTTCGATGCTCCCCATCCGCAGCGGTGCATCAGCCTTGCTCAGGTGTTTGCGCAACTCGGCAGCGCAAAGCGCGCGCCAGTCGGCACGCTCACCGGCGTCCGCCAATGCCAACGGGGACAGCAGTAACGAAACCAGGAGTATTACGAGGCGAACGGGCACAGGACGTATCCTTGAGCGAGTGGCGTGGTCAGGAATTGTGCACTTATACTTGGTCAATCGCCCCCTCCGGCTCTACAAGGTTTGCATGATGCAGGCACCTTTTTCGCGCGGGACCACGCGCCGAACTTTCCTTCGTCTCTCCGGACTTTTCTGCGCCTCTGCCGCCACACGAAGCTGGGCGATGGTAAACCCGGTGCGTGAGCTCGCGTTCGATCACACCCACACCAATGAGACGCTTGCGGTCACGTACTGGCGTGGTGATGCTTATGACCGTCCTGCATTGGCCTCTATCAATCACCTGCTGCGCGATTTCCGTACCGGGCAAGTCCACGCCATTGCGCCCGATCTGCTGGATTATCTGCATGCCGTGCGCTGTGTGCTTGGATGTGATGCGCCGTTCGAAGTGATCTCCGGTTTCCGCAGCCCTGCCACCAACGAAATGCTCCAACGGCGCAGTGGTGGAGTGGCGACTTACAGCCTGCACATGGAGGGGCGTGCCATCGATGTGAGGGTGCCGGGTGTATCCACCTCGCGCCTGCGAGATGC
>JAURMM010000264.1 GCA_030830685.1 Gammaproteobacteria bacterium
TGCGCAAGGATGAAATCAGGCGCCCGCGTGATCAGGCTGCCGTGAGTGTCAGCTGGCAGGACGCGAGCGGCAGATGGGTGATGGACACGCATCTCTCCCATGCGGGAGACAGCGAAGATCTCACTTTCCTCCCACCGACCTACGATGGGTTGGCGACACTCGAGGCACGCACACTGGTCGGCGTGTCCGCGAGCTGGCAGGTGACACCCACGGTGGCGCTGACCGCACGCATGGAAAACCTGTTCGACGACGACTACGAAGAGGTGTTCGACTTCCAGACGGAGGGCATCTCAGGTTACCTGGGGCTGCGGTTCGCGCTTTCACCCTGAGGCATCGCGGCGCCCGCCTTGGCTGGCTCAGGAGTCGGGCAGCTGGTCTCGCGCCAGCGCGGCGGCGCCGAGCAGTGCGAGATCATCACGCAGGACCACATGCACTGGCATGCGACGCGTCAGACTGCCATGCTCGGCCTTGCGATTGAACGCCCGCAGAAAGCCCCCGCGCGAAATTTCCGGCAACAGGTGCAGGGCCATGCCGCCGGTGAGATAGACCCCGCCGGTGGCGAGGAAGGCGAGCGCCAGATCCCCGCACGCCGCACCTAGCACGCGGGTGAAAAGTTCGAGTGCCTGCCTGGCGTGTGCGTCCCCCTCCTTGCGGGCCCGTGCAATGACACGCGCCGGGCTCAGTTCGCCATCGATGGCATGTCCCGCGCGATGCAGGCAGTGGCGGTAAGTGGCGACAAGGCCGGCGCCGGAGCATACGCGGTCCAACGTGACCCGCCTGTACTCCCCGCCGAAGAAACGCCAGAGCTCGACCTGCGCGTGATCCATCGGTGCGAAGGCGATGTGCCCGCCTTCACTGGGGATGACATGTCCTTCATGGAGGGCTGCCACCCCGAACCCCGTGCCGGGACCCAGGCAAAGCCGCAGTCCCTCCGGTGCGGGCGTACCGGCCTGCAAGGCATGGAGATCGTCGGCACTCAAGGCCGGGAGACCGCGTGCAGCGGCGGCAAAATCGTTCAGCAGGCAAACGGGTTTGTGACTGAGCAGGGCGCTCACATCCGCACGATCGATGAGCCAGCTGGGGCGATTGCTGAGCGATACCCGTTCGCCGCCGACGGGGGCCGCTACGGCAAGGCTTGCGCCCGCAATGCGCGCGCGATCATCCGAGGGGAGCTCTGCAAGATAGGCGCGCAGCAAGGGCAGGAAACCCTCGCTGCTGTCGTTCTCCTGGCGCACCGTCTGCCGCAGGCCGTCCCGCGCTGCCAAGGCCACCAGGGTCTTGGTTCCGCCGATGTCCGCCACCAGATGCAATGCCCCCGGCATGCTCCCTCGCAATCGCCGGCCATGTCGGCCTGCAGCCGGCGCACGTTAAGATAGCGTCACCATAACACTCCTGCAGGGAAGACGTTCAAGCCATGCATGTGCTTATCGTGGGCGCAGGCCTGATGGGGCTCACCACCGCCTTCTTTTTGCGCCGCGCAGGCGCAGAAGTCACCGTGATCGACCGTCAGTCGGGTCCGGGACGTGAGACGAGTTTCGCCAATGGTGCGATGTTGCACGCCAGTCAGGCCAATCCCTGGAATGAGCCCGGTGTACTGTGGACGGCGTTGCGCATGATCGGCCGCGAGGATGCTGCTCTGCTGCTGCGGCCAAGGGCACTGCCGGGCATGTGGCGCTGGGGACTGGACTTCGTACGGCATTCCCGCCCGACCCGATATCTGCGGAATTTCGAGCGCAATGCACACCTTGCGCGCTACTCCCTGGCGGAGATGGGAGGTATCAGGGCTGTCGTGGGCGGTGATTATGACGCGCAGCACTGCGGAACGATGAAGCTCTTTCGTACACCTGACGAAGTGGCCGGGGCTGCCAGGCTTTGCGCGCAGCTCGGAGCCTGGGGAATTCAGCATGAGGTCATTGACGCCGCGGGCGCGGTCGCGAGGGAGCCGGCACTCGCGCCCATCGAGGACCAGCTCGCAGGCGGCCTGTTCTTCCCTCAGGACGAAAGCGGCGACGCCCAACGCTTCTGTGCGTTGATTGCGGACTGGCTGAGCGCACAAGGCGTCAGCGTGCGTTACGGGCTCTCCGTACTTGGTCTGCGACCACAGTCGGACCGTGCCCCCGTGGTCATGACCAGGGAGGGGGAATTGTCCGCCGATGCGGTGGTGCTGGCGGCTGGGAGCTACTCACCGCAACTCGCGGAGAGCGTCGGGCTCAGGATTCCAGTTGTGCCGGTCAAAGGGTACTCGCTGACCCTGCCACTGAATGGCTGGCAGGAGGGACCTCGCATGCCCGTGATAGACGATCACCTGCACGCTGCCGTGTGCCCGCTCGGGGACCGCTTGCGGGTGGCTGGCACTGCTGAGTTCGCCGGCCATGACCTCGCGCTGACCCCTGCACGTATCAACAATCTCTTTGGACTGGTCAGCAAGCTCTACCCGGCCTTCAGGCCCTGGCTGAGACCTGAGCTCGCCACCCGCTGGACAGGCCTGCGTCCCATGAGCAGTGATGGCGTCGGTATCATGGGGCGTACCCCGGTGCCAGGCCTTTTCCTGAACACGGGGCATGGGCATCTTGGCTGGACCATGGCTGCCGGTGCTGGACACCTTGTCGCGGACGAGATCACGGGGCAAGCCCCGGCCCTGCCGCACGAGGTTTATCATCTATCGCGCTTCACGCGGGCAAATCGGGACTGAGCCATGGAACACTTCGTTTGCTGGCGCTGCGACGCTGACCTGGCTGAAGAACCACTGCCACTGGCCCGTGCAGCGCAGTGTCGAACTTGCCGCGCCGATCTGCATGTCTGCCGCCTCTGCGAATTTCACGCCACCGGCATCGCCAACGAATGTCGGGAGCCGATTGCCGAGCGTGTGGTGGACAAGACGCGGGCCAATTTCTGTGGTTATTTCAAACCGCGTCCCGCTGCCTTTCAGGCCAATCGGGCGACGGGGGCCGCACAGGCTGCGCTGGCGGACTTGTTCGCAGGTGCCGTCGAGCCTTCAGCCTCCCCGTCGGATCCGGACGCTGCCCGCGCGGCGCTCGAGGACCTCTTCAAATCCTGACAGTCCAAATCGAGCACGCGGGCCTGGCGCGCTGCGCGAGCGAAGTATGGGACACTAGGCACGCCCGCCAAGAGGCACCGCTACCAGAGGGGAGAATGCAACGATGAAAACACACCAGACCCGACTGCTCGCCGATGGCTTCGTGTTCCTGGAGGGGCCGCGCTGGCATGCGGGCAAGCTCTGGTTCTCGGACATGTGGGGATTCAAGGTCTATACCCTGGTCCCCGGCGGGAAGCCTGAAGTGCTCTGCGAACTGCCCACCCGTCCGTCCGGCCTCGGGTTCCTGCCGGATGGCAGCCTGAGCATCGTGTCCATGGCAGACCGCCGCATCATGAAGTTCAAGGACGGCAAGCTCAGTGTGCACGCAGATCTGTCGGCTCTCGCCAAGGGCGATGTGAACGACACGGTCACCGATACACAGGGTCGCGTGTATGCCGGCAATTTCGGCTATGACCTTTTCGCAGGTGAGCCGCAGGCACCCGCCGACCTGGTTCTGGTGGAAACCGATGGTCGCGCGCGCGTCGTTGCCAGTGGTCTCGACTTTCCCAACGGCGCGGTAATCAAGGACCAGGGGCGTACCTTGGTAGTGGCCGAAACCTGGGCCAGTCGCCTCAGCGCGTTCGATATCGCGGCTGACGGAAGCCTCGGCAACCAGCGGACTTATGCCTCGTTGCCAGAACGGATGCCGGATGGTATCTGCCTGGATGCAGAGGGCGCCATCTGGGTGGCCAGTTTCAATTCAGGAGAGTTCCTGCGGGTGCTGGCTGGCGGCGAGATCACGGACATCGTCCAGGTGGGCGACAAGCGGGCGGTGGCCTGCCAACTGGGCGGGGACGATGGCAAAACGCTTTTCTGTCTCACCTACGATGGACAGATAGAGGATCTACATCAGCAGAAGGTGGCAGGTGCGATAGAAACCGTCCAGGTTGCCGTCGGCAGCGGCGGTTCGCCCTGAGCAAGACCGCTACGCGACATCTGTCCCATGCTGAATGCCTTCGAACTTGATTCCGGGCGCCTGCGCCAGGTCCACGTGGAGACGCTGGAGGATCTGCGCAAGTGCAAACCGGTCTGGGTTGATTTCGACGAGCCCACGGAAGCCGAGATAGCCTGGGCAGGTGAAGTTTTCGGCATCAACCTGCCGGATGGCGAGGAAGAAGATGAAGTGGAGGACATTGAAGCCTCTGCCCGCTTCTACATCGAGGAAAACGGCGAGGTCCATGTGCGCTCCGACTTCTTCCTGCTCAATGAGGAAGAGAGTGAGGTGGTGCTCGTTTCCTTCGTGCTGAAGGACCAGATCCTCTTCAGCATCCACACCGAAGATTTGCCCGCATTCCGCCTGCTACGACTGCGCGCCCGTATTCAGCCCGGGTATGTCGAGGATGGCAAGGATGTGCTGCTCGAACTCTACGCGGCCAATGCGGAGTATTCGGCCGATGCCCTCGAAGGCATCTATGCCCGCCTGCACAGGTTCAGTGACAAGGTGGTAGGCATCCATCTCTCGGACGAGGAGGCAGGCGAAGTCCTCTCGGAAATCGCCCGTGAAGAAAATCTCAACGGTTACATCCGTCGCAATCTCATGGACACGAGGCGTGCGACATCCGCCCTCATGCGCGGCAGGCTGCTTTCTTCCGAACAGTTCGAGATGGCGCGCCAGATTCTTCGGGATATCGACTCGCTGGACGGCCACACGGGCTTTCTTTTTGACAAGCTTAACTTCCTGATGGATGCCACCGTGGGCTTCATCAACATCAACCAGAACAAGATCATCAAGATCTTTTCCGTGGCGTCCGTGGCGCTGCTGCCGCCCACGCTGATTGCCAGTCTCTATGGCATGAATTTCCGATTCATGCCGGAACTCGACTGGAAGCTGGGGTATCCCTTCGCCCTGGGGTTGATGGCCCTGTCAATCGCTGCTCCCTTCTGGTACTTCCGACGCAAGGGCTGGCTGCGCTGAGGACTTTCACCGTGGGCGATTGCACCGTTCCCTCGCACCCTGCGTATACTCGGTTGCTCCAACAACCAGAATAGACGAGGGGAGCAGCATGGATATAGGCGTCATCATCTTTCCCACCGACAAGGCCATCCAGCCCATGGAACTGGCCCGAGAGTGCGAGGCCCGCGGCTTCGAGTCCCTGTGGTTCCCCGAGCACAGCCACATCCCGACCTCACGCGAGACACCCTGGGGCGGTTTCGATCACCTGGGCCCCCTGCCTGAGGAGTACTGGCGCACGCACGACCAGTTCGTGGCGCTGACAGCCGCCGCTGCCGTGACCACGAAGTTGCGTGTGGGTACCGGGATCACCCTGGTCGCCCAGCGCGACCCGATCTGGCTCGCCAAGGAGGTGGCCAGCCTCGATGTAATCTCCAACGGCCGTTTCGAATTCGGTATCGGCTACGGCTGGAATGTCGAGGAGATGCGCAATCACCGGCTCGATTTCAAGCAGCGGCGCGAAATCCTGCGTGAGCATGTGCTGTTGATGAAAGAACTGTGGACCCGCGACGAAGCCGAGTTCCACGGCAAGCACGTGCACTTCGAAAAGAGCTGGGCGTGGCCGAAGCCGCTCCAGAAGCCTCATCCGAAGGTCATCATGGGTGGGGCGCTGGGGCCGAAGACGGCCGCGCATGTCGCTGAATTCTGTGACGGCTGGATGCCGCTGGGCGGACTCTACGATTTCGAGGGCGGACTCCGGCAGCTGAAGGAGGCCTGCGCCAAAATCGGCCGCAATCCTGAGGAAATCGAGCTGGGGGTTTTCTTCGCCGGTCCACCGGATACGGAGGCGGTGAAGAAGCTCCGGGGGACGAATGTCAAGCGGGTGATCCTGCCATTGCCGCCTGCGGGCCGTGATAAGGTTCTGCCCATTCTCGATGAGTACGCGAAGATGCTCTGAGCGGGGCACAAGGGGAGGCTCTGCACGGGCCTCCCCTCGCTTCGGATTACTTCTTTTTCTTGGTCTCGACCAGAATCTCGCGGTAGCGGGTGGGACCGCCGTTACGCGCCGCGTGGGTGGCCGGTGCGCGGATCCCTTTGTCATCGGTGGTCACCAGTTCGTCGCCCTCGAGACGCAGCGGGAAGATGGCGCCGGTTGGAGCGTCGAAAGCGCCCAGATACTGGTTTTTCTCGTCGAACACTTCGAGCTTGGTGCCCTCGAGCACATACCAGACGTAGTCATGCTGATGGGTATGCACGGGTGTGGTTTCGCCTGGTTCCAGCACGAATTCCCACAGGATGATGTCATCATTCTCGAACAGCTTAGTGCTGCCGACATTGCCGGTTGCGCCCATGGTGGCTCCTTTCATGAAAGTGATCGCAGCGAGAGTGTAACGCGCTCAGCGGCGCATGGCAGTGACCGATCGGAGGATTCTCAACGCTCGCGCAGATGCCGGATGAGCTGGTCATCGACATAGGTCTTGGTATCCAGCACCAGACGATCCTGCAGCAGCTGCAACTGGTGCAGGAAGAACATCACGACGATACAGAGGCTGAGCGCCACCAGGGTGGCATTGAAGGTGATACCGAGTCCCTGCGTCACGCCCGTCACATCGCCTGCTGCTGCCCGTTGCGCCTGCTGCAACGCGGCACCAATGCCGCGCACAGTCCCCACGAAACCGACTGCGGGGATAGCCCACACCGAAAAACGGATCAGGGACAACTCGGCATCCAGACGCGCGGCCTCGAATTCGCATTCATCCCGGCTGGCGCTGGCCGCATGTTGCACGCTGCGGGTGGCGCCGAAGCGGTTGATGGCCACCTTCAGGGCCCGCGGCAGGAACCGTTTCTGATCTTCCGCCGAGAGCTGTTCCAAGGGACGCGAAAACTCGCGCACATCCTCCGGGAAGATGACTTGCCCCTCGCGCAGCCCCGTGAAGTCCCGGTCCAGCAAAGCCCGCTCCCGGCTGAGCAGGCGCCAGCGGTAGGCAAGAATGAAGCCCGCCCATACCGCAAGAATGAAGCAGGCTTCCGGCTCCTGTTCATGCAGGATGATCATCAAGTCCGGTTTTGGGGCGAACGTGGGCTCGATTTCCCAGCGTTCAGCCCATCCACGCTTCACCTCTTCGGCGGCCGGCCGGATGACCGCCGTATAGGTTGCGTGGACGATGATCACGGAGAGCAGCAGAGAGCCCACCATGAAGAAAAAATCAAAGGGAATGCGCTTGTTCATTACGGTGTCCGGAAGTTACCTGAAGGAATTGAGGCCAACGAAACTGCCCCCGTTGCGACGGGTGAGCTCACGCATCAGCGCGGCGAAGCGGATGCCGGTTATCTGCAGGGCAGGCGCATTGGCGAATTGCACGGGGAATCCGATCGCATGGATACGCACCAGCGGTGCTCCCTGCGCATCAGGGCGGTTAAGTTTTTGTACGAAGCTCGCGACCTCGCGAATCGACCGACCGGTGAACTCATCACCGTACACATAAAGACTGATCTTGCGATCAGCACGATAAAACTGCTGGATAGCCGCCTCGATACCCTCGGAAGGTGAGGAGTTGCTGAATACATTCCAAGTGCGCAGCCGTTCCACCACTGCACGTCGGCGCGCCGGCGTGTCCTCGATCCAGCGTCCAGCATATTCGGGAAACATGTAGCTTCCTTCATCGTTCATCACCTGCAGGCCCTTGACCTTGGGGTAGACGGTCAAGGTCTGCACAATCTGCTCGAGGACCCTTGGCCAGGCGTAGTTGAACATGCTGCCCGAGGTATCAATGATGAAGACGATGTATTCACTGTCGATGGGGATCCCGCCGATGTAGTTGGCGGGGCGCGGTCGGTTCTTCTGCGCATACAGACGTTGCATTTCCGCGGTCAGACGCTGGTGCGCGATTTCGAGCTCGCCCATCACTCGTGCGTTGAGCGCTGCTTCTTCCTCGGCTGCCGTACGCTGTTGTCCCTGGCTGCGCACGGCGGCGATGTCCCGCGCCAGGGCTGCGAGCGCTCCGCGCTGCTTCGCAAGCTGCGCGCGTTGGGCTTCCAGCCGGGCTGTGGCTGCCCTCACTTCCGCGCGGGAGGCTACCAGTGTCCGCTGCAACTGGCTGATCTGCTGTGCGCGCGGATCCAGCGACGGTGATTCGACGGGTGGCGGGGCGGTGGTGGTGATCACCATCAGCAGAATCACTCCACCGATGCCGCAGGTGATCGTATCGAGAAAGGAGATCCCGATTTCCGGTGGTTCACGCCGGGCAAGCTTCATGGCCAGTCGTAGGCAGGGGTGAGGAAGGAGCCACGGCTTGCCATGGCAAGGCCCCAGTAGGCCCAGGGTGCCATGGGGTCACCTTCCATGGGCAGCAGGATGACATTCATGGGGGTTCCGCCAGGCAACTGGGAGCGGGCTTGCTCGAAATACTGGATCCGCTCCGTACCCGATACGGTGCGGCGCGTGCTGCCCGCAATGCCTTTGGTGGGCAGACCATCGGTGATGAGAAAGGCATTGTCGGCCTGCGGTTGCAGAACACGCACGGCCTGCAAGGCTTTCGCGAGATTGGAGCCGCCCTTCGGGATCAGCATCCTGAGGGCACTCACGGCCTGTTCCAGCTTCGCGCGCTCAGAAACGGGCAGCCACTGGCCAGCCGTTCCCGGCAGCGCAGGCTCCAGCCCCTCATTGAAGGCATAGATCTGGTACTGGCCACCCACCGGCAAGCGCGCAGTGATCCAGTCCACGGTGTCCAGTGCCTGTTGCCATTTCTCGGAGCGACGCTTGGCCGCAGCGTCCATGTTGCGGCGTCGGACCACGTTCACCACGGTGTCGGCGAGCATGCTCGCCGAGACATCGAGGAGGATGAGCGTCCGCTGGCCGTTCATGCGGATTCCGGTCAGGTACTCCCGGTTTCCCTCTCCGGCATAGGCCCGCACCTGCGTCGATTTCTCGTTGAGCTCCGACAACAGCAGCTGTTTTTCCGTTTCCAGCTTGCGGATGGTTGCCTTCATGGCCTCCACGTCCTTGCGGCTGACTGCCGACAAGGTTTCCGGCTTGAGGCTGGCTCGGGCCGCCCTGAGTGCCTCCGCAGCGGCGGTGGACTCGGCCATGAGTTGTGCGAGTTCCGGCTCCAGTCGTGCGGCATCCCGTGCAGCCCCCAGGCTGCCCGAGCGCGCGGTGGCGATCTCCTGTTCCAGCAGCGCGATTTCCGCCCCGAGATCCACCTTCTGCATTTCTTCTTTGACGATGGCTTCATGCTTGAGAATCATGAACAGCAGCACCACGGCGCCGAAGCCGCAGCACATCACATCGAGGAACGAGAGGGTGAAGATGGAGAACGGTCGACGCTTAAGCGGCATCGTCTTCGTGCACCGTGATAGGCACGAACAGGCAGGTGCTCCCCGCTGCCGTGAGGTGATCGCCAGCCCGCAGGGCCTGTGTTCCGCGCACGGGCTGCCCGTTCAGAAGCAGGCCGCTTTCTTCGCCTGCCGTGACCACCGGGCCGCCAGGGCTACAGCTCACCGCACCGAGTGTTTCTGTGCCCGCTCCGCGCTGGACCGTGCCTCGACGCGTGAGATACCAGGCGACCGTGGAGAGCGGGTAGGCCGTATCCATCACCAGGAGATGCGAGGCCGGGCTTGCCAGTGTGTCCGGCGCGACGTGTGAGACCGCGAGTCGCAGCGGTTCCGGCACACGGGCGAGCTGGGCTCGCAGGGACACGCCGTGCGCCTGCGGCGCAGCGAGCTCCGGACTGTGCGTGCATCCGGTAAATACCGCGCCCGCGGGCAGTGCCAAGGCATGGGGCCAGTCATCGAGCAGCCCCGGCAGACGGGCGAGGCGATAATCGACCACGGTCGCGCCCGTGCCGGCACGTGCCACGAGGGCCCGCCTCAGGGGTACCAGGGCCTCGCGTACTTCGTCGAGCTCGAGCAGGGTCTCGTGACGCACACCGTGGTGATCGATGGTGAGTGTGACCTTGCCCTGCTCTGCCAGCAGCGACATCCACTGCCCAAGCTGGGAATGCAGCAGTTGTTCCGTACTGCCTTCGTGGAGTACATCGAAGCGACTGCCTGCCAGAAAGCGCTCGACGATACAGCCGAGGATGCGTCGCTCGAACTGCAGGTAACCCAGTTCCGGCAGCACTTCTCGCGCA
>JAURMM010000034.1 GCA_030830685.1 Gammaproteobacteria bacterium
ACTTCAATGAAGCCCAGAATCCCACCCTGGCTGACGCTGCGTGCGTAAATCTCGAAGACCTTGCCCTGGTTGTGGAAGGCGACGCGGTAGGTGGTTTTCTTCTTCATGGGGCTCTGCGTGTTGCGGTCAGACGGGTTTGGTGGTGGTTGTGTCTGGATTCTATGCGATGCAGCACACAGGTCGCAGCCTCTCTGCACCCCGCCGGGGGCGAGGGACAATGCTCTGGGCGCTGGCGTGGCCCAAAATTCGAGGCTACACTCCATTATTGATTGATTACATGAAGTTACCAGAGTTTTCTTGAGTAACTTGTCGGCTCAGGTACAGGAGCGTCCCGGCAGATGTCCCAAGCAGTGAGAAGAGCGCCCGCCATCGGCGAGAGCAAGATGTCGCTGCAGGTCTGGCACCGTGTGCGAGAGGGGCTGTTCATCGTCTTTGGCGGGGCGGCCTTGTTCGTCCTCATCGCCCTCGTCACCTACCACCGCACGGATCCGGGCTGGTCGCACACGGGCTCGGGCGCCGCCATCCGCAACAGCGGCGGGGTAGTGGGTGCATGGCTGGCAGATGTGCTGTTTGCCATTGCTGGCCAGGTAGCCTTCCTCATCCCGCTCATGATCGCCCACACGGGGTGGGTTCTTTATCTCGGGCGCCACAATGGCAGGCCCGTGGATTACCCTGCGCTGTCGGTACGTGCCGCCGGTTTCCTGATGGTGGTGCTTGCCGGCTGCGGCCTGCTGTGGACACGCTCGGTGATGCATCTCGCCCTGTTGGACCAGCCGGGTGGCGGCATCATCGGTGAGCTCTTCGGGCGCGCGATCATTTCCAGTTGTGGCCAACTCGGCGGCGTGCTGGTGCTGCTCGCCATGTTCTTCTCGGGTCTCACCTTGGGCACGGGCGTGTCCTGGCTGCGGGTGATGGACGTGGTGGGTTACTGGACCTTGCGTCTGCATGCGCGCGCGCTCGAATGGGGAGAGTGGGCGCTTGATCGGTGGCAGAACGCCCGTGCGCGGCGCGAGCGCGCCCAGAATGTGCTGGAAGAACAGATCAAGCACGAGGCGCGGCCGCCCTTGCGCATCGAGCCGAAGATTTCGGAAATCACCATCAGTGAGCGTCCGGAGAAAGAGAAGCAGAAATTCCTGTTTCGTGAACCCGTGGACAGTGCCCTGCCGGCGCTCGATCTGCTTGACCCGCCGCGCCAGCAGACTGCCGGCTACTCGGCCGAGGCGCTGGAAGCCATGTCGCGGCTGGTTGAACTCAAGCTGCGGGACTTCGGGATCGAGGTGACCGTGGTCGCTGTCATGCCGGGGCCCGTCATCACCCGCTTCGAACTGCATCCGGCTCCGGGCGTGAAAGCAAGCCGCATCACCAATCTGTCCAAGGATTTGGCACGTTCGCTGTCCACGGTGAGCGTGCGGGTGGTCGAGGTCATCCCGGGCAAGCCCTACATCGGACTAGAGATTCCGAACGAGCAGCGCGAGATCGTGAGCCTGAGCGAGGTACTCATGGCACGTGAGTACGACGCGCTGGAGTCTCCACTCGCCCTGGTGCTCGGCAAGGACATCTCCGGCAAGCCTGTGGTCGTGGACCTCGCCCGCATGCCGCATCTGCTGGTGGCAGGCACCACCGGCTCCGGCAAGTCAGTGGCGCTCAATGCGATGATCCTGAGCCTGCTGTACAAGGCCACCGCGGCTGAAGTGCGGCTCATCATGATTGATCCCAAGATGCTCGAGCTCTCGGTCTACGAGGGTATCCCCAGCCTGCTCGCACCCGTTGTGACCGACATGAAGGAGGCCTCCAACGCCTTGCGCTGGTGCGTGGCCGAAATGGAACGTCGCTACCGCCTGATGGCAGCCCTCGGTGTGCGCAACCTGAATGGCTTCAACCGCAAGGTGCAGGAAGCCGAAGCAGCCGGCACGCCGCTGCTCGACCCCCTGTTCGACGATCACGAGAGCGGCGAGACTGCGCAGCCCTTGGCGCATCTGCCCTACATCGTCGTCATCATCGATGAACTTGCCGACATGATGATGACGGTCGGCAAGAAAGTGGAAGAATTGATTGCGCGGCTCGCGCAGAAGGCGCGTGCCGCGGGGATTCACCTTATCCTCGCCACGCAACGTCCCTCGGTGGATGTAATCACCGGTCTCATCAAGGCCAATATCCCGACGCGGATTGCCTTTCAGGTGTCCTCGCGCGTGGACTCCCGAACGATTCTCGACCAGATGGGCGCGGAGAATCTCCTTGGCCACGGTGACATGCTCTACCTCCCTCCGGGCACCGCCATGCCGCAGCGTGTGCATGGCGCTTTCGTTTCCGATCAGGAAGTGCATAAGGTCGTGGAAGAGCTGAAGGGCCTTGGGGCGCCCGAATATGTACAGGACATTCTCTTCGCCAGTCCCGAAGGCGGGGACGGAGGTTTCGAGGGCGATATCTTCAGCGGTGGCAGTGGCGAAGGCAGCGAGAACGATGAGCTCTATGATCAGGCCGTGCGTATCGTGACCGAATCGCGTCGGGCGTCGGTGTCTGGCATCCAGCGCCGGCTCAAGATCGGCTACAACCGGGCTGCCCGCATGATGGAAGAAATGGAGCACGCGGGCATCGTCGGGCAACTGCAATCCAACGGCTCGCGCGAGGTCATCGCGCCACCTCCACCGCCGCGTGATTGAGCGGCGCATGCCCGTCCCGCTGCAGATTCTTCATGCCTTGCTGCTGGGATGGATGCTGGGCTCGCTGGCTGGTCCTGTCTCAGCAAGAGAGGCCACTGCGACCCTGGCGCTTGAAAGTTTCCTGCAGGACCTGAAGACCCTCACCGCAAGTTTCCGGCAGGATGTTTATGACGAGGCAGGCGCGCTCATCGAGACTTCGCGCGGAACCTTGTCGGTTCAGCGTCCCGGGCGCTTCAGCTGGATCTACTCCGAACCCTATCGCCAGACCATCGTCTCCGATGGCAAGACACTCTGGCTGTACGACGAGGATCTCGCACAGGTCACTGTCAACGCCGTGGGCACGGGCATGATGGGCTCCGCCGCAGCGTTGCTCGGTGACGAGATTGACCTGGGCACCGCCTACGAGCTGCGCGAAACAGGTGAGCGCGAGGGCCTGCGCTGGGTAAACCTCACGCCACGCGCCGAGGAGACGCAGTACACCGAGGTAAGCATCGGATTGCAAAAGGGCGTGCTTGCCAGCATGCGACTCACCGACAATCTGGGGCAGACCACCTCGCTGACCTTCGAGGCACTGCGCCGCAATCCGCAACTACCGCAGGGTCTCTTCACATTCTCCGTACCGCCCGGTGTTGATGTCGTGACCGGCACTGGGGAATCTCCGCCGTAGGCGAGACGCGCGGCGGCAGGTAGGCTGACCTCATGACAGCACCCCTTCCTACGCCCCTGGCCGAGCGCCTGCGCCCACAGACGCTGGCGGACGTCGTCGGCCAGTCTCATCTCCTGGAGCCGGGCAAACCGCTGCGCCATGCGCTGGATTCGGGGAGCCCACATTCCCTGGTGCTCTGGGGACCCCCGGGTACCGGCAAGACCACGATAGCCAAACTCATTGCGCGACTTGCACACGCTGAGTTTCTGGAGGTTTCGGCCGTCCTGAGCGGCGTCAAGGAAATCCGCGCCGCAGTGGAGGAGGCCGCCGCCAACACGCGGATGCACGGTAGGCGCACTGTGGTGTTCGTCGATGAAGTGCACCGCTTCAACAAGGCTCAGCAGGACGCCTTCTTGCCGCATATCGAATCAGGCGGGATCATTTTTGTTGGAGCCACGACTGAGAATCCTTCCTTCGCGCTGAACAACGCCTTGCTGTCGCGGGTGCGGGTGTATGTATTGAAATCGCTCACGGTACCCGCGCTGGAGAGTCTCATCGCTCGTGCGCTTGCCGAAGCACCGGGCATGGCAGGTGTAGGCCTTGATGCGGCGGCGTGCAGGCGTCTTGCCGAGGCGGCAGATGGCGATGGACGACGGGCTTTGAATCTTCTCGAACTTGCCGGTGAACTCGCCGAGGGCAAACACATCGATGAAGCGGTAGTGAGTCGTGTGGTCTCCGGCGCCGGCATCCGACGCTTCGATCGTGGCGGGGATGAGTTCCACGAACAGATCTCGGCTCTGCACAAATCCGTGCGTGGTTCT
>JAURMM010000035.1 GCA_030830685.1 Gammaproteobacteria bacterium
GATCTTCAACTCGAACACCCCTCATGGCTTCTATCCGTTCTATCGCGACTATCTGAAGCAGCAACCGGAAGCCATCTTTCCGGAACAGAATCTCGACACTTTTGCGAGTTACCTGACGCAGCTCAATGCCGCTGACGACTTGTCCCTGGTGGACATCAAGTACGAACATCTGGCGCACCTGCCGGCTCCCTGGCGCATGCCCTTTTCTCCGCCAGCCCTGCTCGGTTACGTGCGCGACCTCAATCTGAAAGTGATACACCTGCGGCGCAGTCCATTCCACTCGCTGCTTTCGGATCAGGTGGCGACCCAGACCCAGCGCTACAAACGCTACCGCGGGGAAGGTGAAGCTCAGGAGCCCTCACCAGTCAGAGTGCGCGTGGACCGGCACAAGCTCGAGGCCGACATTCGGGAGCGCCGGCGGGTTACCCGCCTGGTGGATGACATGATCCCCGAAGCCAGAAGGCTTTCCTTTGATTACGAGAACATGCTGGATGCACAAGACGCCTTCGACGCCTCCATGTGCTCCGCGCTCGCGGATTTCCTGGGAGTGGAGAGCCAGTTCGATCGGCAGCCAGGTCTGGAGAAAGTCATTGCACGCCCGCTGTCCGAGGTGATCGAGAATTATGCCGAGGTCGCGGATCTGGAAAGCTCCGAGTGATCCTGAGGCCCTGATGCATCCAGCTGAATGAATTGCTTCCTCCGACGCTTTCTGGCCAAATCTCCGCGACACACTCCCCATCCAGTCTCCGGAGGTCCCGATGCTTTCAACCTTCGTCACGGGCGCGGTGCTCGCGGTGTTCGTGTTCTACATCATCGTGATCTACAACAATCTCGTGAGACTCAAACACAATGTCTCTCAGGCCTGGTCGAATATCGATGTCATCCTGCGCCAGCGCCACGAAGAACTCCCCAAACTCGTCGAAACCTGCCGGCAGTACATGCAGCATGAGCGGGAAGTGCTGGAACGCGTGACCGAAGCCAGGGCTGCCGTCAGCACCGCCCGCACCGCCGGGAGCGTGACGGCCTTGGGCACAGCAGAAACGGCCCTGCGCGCCGGCCTGGCCAGTCTGTTTGCCGTTGCGGAGAACTATCCTGATCTCAAGGCCGATCAGACCTTCCAGCATCTGCAGGTTCGCATCTCGCAGCTTGAATCCCAAATCGCCGACCGCCGCGAGTACTACAATGATGCAGTCAACCTGAACAACATCCGCATCGAGCAGTTTCCCGACAATCTGCTGGCCGCAAGATTCGGGTTCGGGCCACGGGAGCTCCTGGCATTCAGCGAGGAGGAAAAAGCGGATGTAGATCTCAAGGCCTTGTTTGGTCGCTGAGAGGGGCGGATCTGGTGTGGCTGGAGACACTGGAAGCGGATCTCAGGGCAGCAGACCCGGAGGGCATACAGACCGTCATCATCCTGCTGGCCGTCCTCGCAGTCGCCATGGCCTGGATGGCGGCCCGGGTATTCTTCCGTGCACGCCTCATCGAGGACACTGCCACCTCCACCACGCGCGGCGCGCATCAGGGCTATGGGGAATTCGAGGGTCGCGCGCGGGGCCGCGAGGACGCGCCAGTCACGGCGCCGCTTTCCGGCCTGCCTTGTTGCTGGTATCGCTTCCGGGTAGAGGAGCTCCAGCACCATCGTGACAGCAAAGGGCTCGCGCGCACCCGCTGGCAGGTCATCCAGCGGGCCGAAAGTGATCAGACTTTCTGGTTGGAGGACCCTACCGGACGGATAGCGGTCGATCCCGTCGGAGCCGAGATGCATCCTCGCCACCGGGACGTCTGGCAGTCCCGTTCCGTTCTCTCGGGGATTAATCGCTCCACACCTTTCTTCAGTGATTTTTTCGCGCATCACTCGGACAACAGACGCTATCGCTTCACCGAGGAACGCATCAACCGCAATGATCCTCTGTATGCGCTCGGGTTTCTCATCAACCTGGGGAGTCATGTGCCTAGGCCGGAGGTGGGCGACCATGCCGCCGATCTGCTACGGGAGTGGAAATCAGACCAACCTGCCCTCATTGCCCGTTTCGATGCGAATCGTGACGGCCGGATCAGCATGGACGAATGGGAAGAGGCAAGGCGGGCGGCGCGCGCCCAAGCCTTGGCTGCGACGCCGGGTGGAGAGGTGACGCAGACATCCGATGACGGTGTGAACCTGCTGGGCCGGCCGCCCGCAGGCGGTTTGCCCTATATCGTGTCCGCTTTCACACAAGCTGAGTTGCTGCAGAAGAAACGCCGCAAGCTGCTGGTTTTCGGGCTGCTGTTCTTCCTCGCCGGCAGCCTGGCGGCTTGGCTTTACCAGATCCGGTTCAGCATCTGACTGCGACGCCACCCCGCCTGCTTTTGCGCCCGTTGGGTGCCTGCCTCACACCTGCTACCCTGCGCCAGTCTCAAAGTCAGCGGGGATCCCATGTCGGTCAAGCACTTCGTCAAGTACGAGCCTCAGGAAAAGCCCCCTCATGCGTTGGCTGCGGGTCTGGGCGCCCAGATTGTCGTCCTCATCGTGACGGGGATCATGGTGACCCCCTTGGTCGTGGCCCGCGCCGCCGGTCTGGATGCCGCCAGCTCCGCTTGGCTTGTGTTCGCGGCACTCATCGCAGCAGGACTCTCCACCTGGCTCCAGGTCAGCCGCATCGGCATCATCGGCGGCGGTTTCGTCCTCTTCGTCGGCTCTAACGTCGCGTTCGTTTCGGTCTCTGTCAGCGCGATAGGCGCTGGCGGCTTGCCGCTGCTGGCTTCTCTCGTGTGCGCGGCATCACTCGCCACATTCCTTTTCACAGCCAAGATGGGTGCCCTGCGCCGGGTGCTGACACCTGCAGTGGGCGGCACCGTGCTCATGCTGATGGCACTCAGTGTGGCACCCGTGGTTTGGAACATGTTCAAGAAAGTGCCACCTGAATTCACAGGCACCGCGGTCCCGGGGTTCATCCTGCTTTCAACTCTTCTCCCCATCGTGGCGGTGTCATTGTTTGCCCGCGACATGCTGCGCCTCTGGGCACCCTTGATAGGTGTGGTCGTGGGTTCGACCGTTGCCTATCAGTACGGTCTGGTGGATATGGCTCCCGTCATGGCAGCACCCTGGATAGGCCTTCCCTTGGGTGAATGGCCCGGGGTTTCACTCGCACTGGACGAAAGGTTCTGGGCATTGCTGCCAGCCTTCGTGCTGATCACGATGGTGGGATGCATAGAGACTTATGCCGATGGCCTCGCGGTACAACGCACCTCCTACCGTGAGCCTCGCCCCATAGATTTCCGCTCTGTTCAGGGGGCGATCAATGCCGATGGAGTGGGCAGCTTTTTCGCAGGGCTGCTGGGCACCGTGCCGAATACCGTCTATTCCATGAGCGTTGGAGTCATGGAGTTGACGCGGGTGGCCGCTCGACGGGTAGGGATCTGGGGTGGCTTGTTTCTGGCCCTCCTCGCGTTTTCACCCAAGATTGGGGCATTGGTCGCCGCCATGCCGAGCCCGGTTGCAGGGGGATACCTGCTGATGGTGCTCGTGTTGTTGTTCGGCCACGGCGTACGCATGGTGACCGAAGAGCCCCTGAGCTTCGAGGCCGGGGTAGCGGTATGCCTTGGCTTCTGGGTGGGTGTGGGCTTTCAGGGTGGGTTTCTTTTCAATGAGCTGATGCCTGACTGGGCCAAGCTCTTTCTCTCCAACGGGACGACCTCCGGCGGACTCACCGCCATCATTCTGATGGGCTTGATCTCGCTCAAGACGCGAACGCGCGACAAGCTGAGCGTACCGCTCGAGATGGGTGCGCTGACACAACTGAAAACCCTGGTACAGGACTTCTGCACACGCCAGGGCTGGGACGAGCAGGCGGCAAATCGTTTGATGCTGGTGACGGAAGAGTCCCTGCTCTTCTTGTTGGAAAACCAGTCGAAAAGCACAGAGGCGGCCGCGACTGCGAAAACGCAATTGCACGTCCGCATCAGGGAAGTCGAGCACGAGGCCGAGCTGGAGTACATCTCCGCGCCCGCGAGCGTGAACGTGGAGTCCGCGCTGATGTCAGTGTCGGCTGAAAGCGGGCACGAGGCCTCGCTGGAAGAAGAGCTATCCTTGCGGCTGCTGCGCGGGATGACCCGGGAACTGAAGCACCTTCAGTACCACGGTACGGATTACCTTCTGATGCGGGTGGATAGCAGCGTCTGAAGTCAGAGGGGTGCAGACACGCTGTGTGCTGCGTAGAGACGCTTGGTGAGACCCGCGATGCCTTCCGGGTCCTCTTCATGCGCAAGATGTCCCAATCCCTTCAGGCGATGGATCTTCACGCCCTTCAGGAGGGCGGCTACCTCTTCCGCCTGGCGAGGCAGCACTGCGAGATCCTTCTCGCCCACCACAAGCTCCAAGGGAGAACGAAGACGAGGTAGGTCGCGCACGAATTGGGTCAAGTCCCACCGTGCCATCATGTCGAGGGTCGCCGCCACGTGCGGAGGATATGAAGCAAGCCTCTGATAGAGGGCGACGCCCTCCCTATCCAGATGCGAACCCGTGCCGGCTATGAGGCGCTCGATTGCCCTAGGGTCAGTTGCGCGCCAGGCAAAAAGTCTGGGAATCAAGCCACTGGCGGCGGTGATTTTCGCCAGTGGTGAAAAAAACATCCCGCGCAGGCCGGGCAGCGGTAACAGTGCCCCATTGAGTGCGATGACCACGGCCGGACGGAGCTTGTGCCACAGGCTCATCGCGGCAAGGACAGCCGCTCCGGCAGAGTGGCCAACCGCCACTGCCGGTTTTATCTCCAGCACCTGCAGCAGGTCAGCCAGTGCAGAGGCCATACGCGGCAAGGACATTGCGGCTGCACTCGCAGGCCGCGAAGACAAGCCATGCCCGGGCAAATCGACAGCCACCACGGTGAAATCATGCGCCAAGAACGGGAGCAGTCTGCGCCAGGAATGGATGGAGGCACCCGCGCCATGCACCAGCAGCATCACCGGCCCTTTACCCGTGGACTGCACAAGCCAGCGCACGCCACCGGCGGCCACGAGGCGGCTGGGTGCCGCATGTGGCCACGGCAAGGGGTCGCGCCGCCAGACGCCCGAGGACATAGGGTTCAGCGTCCGGACCGCTCCGGCGCTGATGGTGCGAGATCCCGGTGCAAGGCTTCAGCCAGCAGCAGCGGTGGGCCGACGACGGGAGGAGTGACACGATTTGCGCGGCCTCGCCGCGAAACGTCTGGATTCTCCCTGTTTGCTGTTGGTCGGAGGCGCGACCGCAAGCCGAGAGACCAGAGCGCATCCACCGGGAACGGCATCACCATGCACCAGTGTTCCAGCACCGCCAGGAACAGCAGGGAACCCACCAGCATCGTGGCGGTGAAACCAAAGACATCGGCGCTGGCCGATGGCATGCGGAAAAGAATCACCGTCAGTGCGATGGTCGCCCCTGTCACCGCCACCGGAAAGAACATGTTCATCGGTGCACGGCGGAAATAAGTCTCCAGATACCGCAGATGTTCCGGCAGAAAGGCCTCGGAAAGATTTCTGACGCCGAGGAATACGTTGATCTTGGCGCTGGTCCTCATCACCCAGAGCACGATATAGGTCCAGAGTCCAACCCGATTGTCGGCCTGCCAAGTCAGCATCAGCACCAGCAACGCACCCAGAGCCAGAGCAATCTCGTGATAGAGCAGCGTACCGACCGCTGCCCTGAAACGTGGCCAACCGCGCGCGCTTTCATCACAGTGCATTTTCCTGGGGCCGGTGATGAACCCCATCAGAAAGCTCATCTCGAGCCAACCCCACAGTACGAGCGCACATCCGAACGCTGCGTAGGCGGCATGGGGCTCGCGGCTGTCGGCCGTCAAGGCGAGCCCGGCAAGTGCACCCAACATCAGGACCGTTGCCTGACGCATGCTGCGGCCGAACGTGGTACGGGGCAGCCCGTCCAGATGAAGGATTAGGGCCGTACCCGCCCACCACGCCAGTACCACCGACAGAACGGGCAGCAGATAGCTCAGCATGAACAGTCTTCCACCTGCCTCACCAGGAAGGAGCCAGTCTCACCTGGCGCGGCAACTCGTGATGGCGCACCGGAATGCAGTACAGGTGGACGAAAGTCGCAACACCCTTCAGGCCCAACCATCCCCGACGCAAAGCACCTCGGATCCCACCCCGCTTTTTTGCAGAGTCAAAGGCGCGGGAAATGGCGAGCAGTCGCTCGAGGTCCGCACGGAAAGCCGGATTATCGATATCCACCGTCAGGGGGAATACCTGGCGGGTGATCTCCGAGGTGATGTCAAACACCTTGTAATCGTAGGTGGTCGCGTCCATTCCCAAGGCCTTGTAGATCTCCGGCCGGGTATGATCACGCACGTACATCGTGGCGTACACCGCCAGCACGAAGAACTTGATCCAGAGCTTGTTGAGGCCTGTGAGCAGTTCCGGATTGGCGCGCATGATCAATGCGAATGCTTCTCCATGACGAAACTCATCGTTGCACCATTGCTCGAACCACCGAAAGATGGGATGGAAGCGCCGCTCCGGATAACGCTCGAACTGGCGAAATATCGTGATGTACCGCGCGTAGCCGATCTTCTCGGAAAGATAAGTGGCGTAGTAGATGAACTTCGGCTTGAAGTAAGTGTATTTCTTCTGCTTCGCCAGCTGGTTGAGATCGAGAGCCCGTCCATAGTCCTTGAGTGCCTGGTTGATGAACCCTGCGTGCCTTGCCTCATCACGGCTCATGAACGAAAAGAGTTCGCGCATGTCCGGGTTCTTGATGGCTTTCCTGATTTCCGCGTACAGGATGCAGCCCGAGTACTCGGAAGTGCATGAGCTGACCATGAAATCGATCAACTCGTCCTGCAGCGCCGGTGGCAGCTCCTTGATCTCCTGTAGAAAAGCTTCATCCCGCGCAAAGTGATTGCGGTTTCCATCGCGCCGGAACTCGTCCATCATCGCTTCCCACTCCTGACGGACCGGACTGATATCGAGGGCGTCAATGGCCTTCAGATCCGTGGTGTAGAAGCGTGGTGTGAGCATGTCCTCTTTCTGCGCCTTGAGGGTTGAGTCCACGCTGATCCCTGCGGTCTGTGCTCTGCTCATGAGATTTCTCCTGGATTGTCCTGTCCGCTGCGCTCAGGCATCGGGCGAGGGCTGAATGAGGGCGCGAAATTCGGCAAGATTGGTCGGGCCGAAGGATTCCAGCGGGATACGTCGGCCGGTGGCGGGATCTGCCAGTTCCAGTCGGCCATCACGCCACTGCGTCAGCTGAAACACCGCCTCGGAGCCCACACCACGGGCGCGGCGGTCCCGTGCCAGACCCCGCATCACACCACGAATGAAATTGTGGGTACCCGGCGCGAGCACGATCCGCCGCTCGAGCTGCGCACCCGGGAAAGTCACCACCACGGCACCATCAGGGCGGTCGTGAAACACCAGCTGGTGAGTCGAAAATGGTGGATCCTGCACCGATCGCGTCGTCGGACTGGTGCTCGAGGCGATGAGTGTGGCCAGCAACACGAACAGCACCAAGGCCAGCGCGGCCGGCAGTGCACCACGCGGCCCCCGATGCGCCGGTTGAAGGCCCCCTGGGTATGGCGGGCTTTTGTTCATGGGGCGGACGATGCCCATTGAGACGCCGTGCCGGAACTCTGGACCGTGCTGCCCAGGGCGGCTTCGCGCAGGAGGTCAGCGACCCGGCCAGGCTCGGCAATGGCGCGCAAGGTGGGCTGGGCGCGCGAGAAGTGCCACGGCCTGACGTGAGGCCAGAACACCAGATAACTGACGCGCGAGTCTGTGCCAAGCGTCAACGCCAGATCCCCAGTGCGATCGCCATGCTCACGCAGGTCTGCTGCTTCCAGACTCGAGAAGGGAATGTTCACCGTCATGGGGATAGCCACGCCGAAACGCATCACCAGCCGTCGATTGGTCAAGGTGTAGAGCGTGCTGCGCGCATTGAGCCATGCCAGCAGATGCAGGATGCCGAGTCCGATGGCAGCACCAAGCAGTGTGGGCGCGAGTGCCCCAAACCACAGCGTGTCCTGTGCACTACCTGTCCACGCGGAAAGCCCGTGCCAGACGAGCAAGGCGACAAAGTAGAGGCTGACACCCCTTACGTGGAAGGCATGACGCGCCAACGCCCGTCTGACCGGAGCACCCTGCCACAGAATCCGCTCTCCCTGCGGAAGGACCGCAGGCAGTCCCGGGACGGGTTCGAACTCGTGCTCATTCACAGCAGCGGCCCCATGCGCTCAGGCGTCGCATACAGGTAGCCACCGGCAAAGTAGGCGACGAGCTTGTCCTCTTCCAGGAAAGTAACCTGATCGGGGTTGCGCAACGCGGGCACCGTTGCGAAGTGCTTGGCGAGTACCGAGACAACGGTCACATCACGCCGCGACGGACTGACCTTGGCGTAGTTCATGGGCAGCAGGACATGCTTGCCTTCCCCGGCAACCGCAACTTCCAGATACCGGATCACATATTCCGCCCGGTCTATCCAGATGTCCGTCACTTCACCGGCAACTTTGCCGTCAGCAGCCACCACCGGCATGCCGCGGGGATCCGGATCTCCACTCGCGACATGGAAGTCGGTCGCCACACGCAGCGGCACGATCTTGGGCGCGCCGTCCACCGTGAGATCGGGCGTGTCGTGGCGAGGTGCCCAGGCAGCGGGCCCTACGCCGTCGAGCATGGGATCACCAATCGGTTCGAGCGGTGCACCCGGCCAGGGCGCAACCGGTTTCGCCCGGAGCATGGGCTCGGCGCGCGGTGCGGGCGCCAGGACTTCACCGCCATGGGGCAAACGAAAGGTCTTCGGTGTCGGCAAGCTGGGATAGCCCTGCTTGACGCCTTGGCTGCCCGGATCGGAAGGGTCGGTCTCAAGCGGATAACCCTCACGCTTGTCTTCCTGGCGCAGGTAGTAAATCAGTGCAAAGAAGAATATCCAGAACGCATACAGCACCAGCTGTGCCACATCGATGTAACCGGTAATTGCGCCTGTGGTGATTGTCATAGCAGCTTCTCCATCAGCAATCTGGACTTGTCATCCTGGAAGATCAGCAAGGCCGAGCCGGCCCGTGCCGAGGGTTTGGCTCCTGCCCGGCGCAACGCGGACGAGAGGTCCGAGCGCCACCAACATGGCAAAGAGCAGAAGAATCTCAATTTGATATACAGCGGCGTACCCGGTCCCCGGGTCGCGCAGCACGCTGCCAAGAACGCCTTGTTCCGCTAGCCCCGAGACGAAATCGCGCAGCCCCCCCCCTATGGCGATGGCGAGGCCGGCAGCAGTTGCTTGCACGGCACCCCAGGCACCGAGTGCGAGTCCTGTGTGGTGTTCACTTCGCTGCAGGGCCGTGGCGATGGTGAGCGTGCCGACGGCGAAAAGCCCCGCGCCGAAACCCAGGAGCAAGGTACCGACGCGAAAGAGGCCGAGTGAGTGCAAAGGCTCGGCAAGCATGATGGCGGCCAGCGCGCAGATTCCCGAGACTCCCCCTATGCCTGCGAGGCGGCAAGGGTCCCCCCCGCGCAGAAGCAGACGTCCGGCCATTACGAATGCGCCCAGTGCGCCGCCGGCCATGAGTGCGGTCAGGCTGGTCGTGCCGCCCACGGACAGCTGCATAACCTGCCCTCCGTAAGGTTCGAGCAGAATGTCCTGCATGCTGAAGCCGGCGGTACCCAGAGCCACGGCGAACAGAAAGCGTCGCACATGCGGTTGTGCGCTGAACTCCCGCCATGCGGCGCCGAACTTTGCCCGCGGCAGATGAGGGGCGGTGCGGGCCGGATCCCGCGCTTCCTGTTTCCAGAGTGCGATGACGTTAAGCATCAAGGTGACCAATGCAGCGCCCTGGATCACGCGAATCAACCGGAGCGGTGAAAAGGCTTCGAGGAGCCATCCGAACATGACCGCGCTCCCCATCATGCCGAGCAACAGAACGCAATAAAGTAGGGCCACTACGCGCGGGCGGTCTTCCTCGGGCGCGATATCCATGGCCAGAGCAAGGCCCGCAGTCTGGGTGGTATGCAATCCGGCACCGACCAGCAGGAAAGCCAAGGCGACCCCGAACTGGCCATAGACGGCCGAGCCCGCGCCTGCGCCGGACAGCACCAGCAAGGCAAACGGCATGATCGCGAAGCCACCGAACTGGAGCAGCGTCCCCATCCAGAGATAGGGCACACGCCGCCAACCCAGGAAGGATCTGTGGGTATCCGATCTGAAACCCACGACAACGCGAAAAGGTGCGAACAACAGCGGCAACGAGACCATGATTGCAACCAGCCAGGCGGCGACGCCAAGCTCGACGATCATCACGCGATTGAGCACGCCGTGCGCAAGTACCATGGCCATGCCGACTGAGATCTGGAACAGAGACAGGCGTAGCAGCCTCGCCAGAGGCAGGGTTTCACTCGCCGCATCAGCGAAGGGCAGGTAGCGCGGCGCGAGCTGCGACCATGCGCTTGCGACGGTGAGCCACGGACGCTTCATCGGCGTGCGAGCTCCTGAGCCTGGGAGATGTAGAAGCCGGCCCGGATGACCTCGCTACGCGCCGGCCGCCACGCGCGCATCTCCGGGTGCACGTCAAGCAACTGATGAAGCCGCCGTTGCCGGACCGGCTCGATCGACGGGGCGCGATTACCTCGCGGAAACACGCGGCCTACGGTATGCATCAGAGCCAGCGCAAAAGTGCTCGGCGCGAACGTGAAGACCAGCGACTCTCGGGTGCGGGTACTGAACCCGGCAAGCACGGTCACCACATCCTCCGCCCGGTAATGAATCAGCGAGTCCATGGCCACAACGTGATCAAATTCACCCAGTCCGGCATCGAACATGTCACCGACATGGAACTCGACACTGCCCGCGCCCACTTGTCGCGGCAGGCGATCGCGGGCCAGTTGGACCAACGTTGGAGAAATGTCCACCGCCACCACCTTTGCACCACGCCGCGCCGCCTCCACTGCAAGTGCGCCGGTTCCACAGCCTGCATCGAGAATGCGCCGGCCACCCAGATCCTGCGGCAGATAATCGAGCAGGGTAGTCCGCATGCGATCCCGCCCCGCGCGGACTGTCGCGCGAATCCGCGAAACCGGGGCATCCGAGGTCAATCGCGCCCATGCATCGACAGCCGTGCGGTCGAAGTAGGTTTCCACCTGCCCGCGTCGTTGGAGATAGGAACTTGCCATGGTCAATCGAACCCGAGCAGATCGAAGATTTCACGATCCGGGAGGGTTTCCGATTCCAGCGGATCGGTACCCGCCCACAAGGTAGCGGCCAGTCGCAGATACTCCTGCTGGACGGCCTCCAGCTCAGGCGACGCTTCCATTTCGAACAGGGTCGACTTCTTGAGTCGGCTGCGCCGGATGACGTCGAGATCCGGAAAGTGCGCCATGGTTTTCAGCCCCACGCGATCGTTGAAGCGGTCTATCTGATCGGTACCTGCGCTGCGATTGGCAATGACGCCGCCGAGTCTGACCTTGTAGTTTTTGGCCTTGGCCTGGATCGCGGCGATGATGCGGTTCATCGCGAAGATGGAATCGAAATCATTGGCTGACACGATCAGCGCGCGATCGGCATGCTGCAAAGGTGCCGCGAAGCCACCACAGACCACATCGCCGAGCACA
>JAURMM010000036.1 GCA_030830685.1 Gammaproteobacteria bacterium
CCTGCGCTGTGCCAGCGGAGAGCTGCGTCTGATGTTCACCTATCGCCGCAAGACGGACGGCTGGCGACTGAATCAGTTCTATTTCGACTGAGGCTGGCCCCGGCTTTTATCCCTCACCGGGCTTCACCCGTGAACTTCGACCCAGCGCTTGATGCGATTGGCGTCACCAATCGGCGTGAGCTTGCCCCAGGAATTGAGGAGCACCACGATGACGGGCTTGGCACCGATCTTTGCGTGCATCACGAGACAGCGGCCCGCTTCCGAGGTGTAGCCGGTTTTGGACACGCCGATGTTCCAGTCCCGGCTGCGGGTCTGCAGCAGGCGGTTGCTGTTGAGGTAGGTCAAGGTCCCACCCCGGTTGACCCTCACGACGTGTCGGTCGGCCGTGGTGAATTGCCTGATGGAGGAGTACTGGTGGGCTGCACTCACCATGCGCGCCAAATCCATGGCAGTGGAGACGTTCTTCTGGCTGAGCCCGGTGGAATCCACAAAATGGGTCTTGCGCATCCCGAGCGCGCGCGCCTTGGCGTTCATTGCGCGAATGAACGCAGACTTGCCTCCGGGATAGTGTCGGGCGAGTGCGGAGGCCGCACGGTTTTCGGAGGACATCAGCGCCAGATGCAGCATTTCACGGCGTGAGAGCCGTGTGCCCACCTGCAGACGTGACCCCGACATCTTCACGCGATCGACATCAGAGTCGGCAATGGTGAGTGTCTCGCCCATGTCAAGCTTGGCATCGAGTACGACCATGGCCGTCATGAGTTTGGTGATGGAGGCAATCGGCATCACTTTCTCGGGTTCCCGCGCCACCAGCACCTTCGACCGCGGCTGCTCGAGCACTAGCAAGGAAGCGGATTTGAGGTTCAGCCGCGCCGCCTCGGCTGCTGCTGCCTCGACTGCAGCAGCCTGCAAGAGATGAGGCTCGGCCATGGGCTCGGGTGGCTTTGCAGCGACTGCCTGCGGCCGGGGCTGCGGCGTAAGTGTGCTCGGTCGTGCCACCGCAGGCTGAGGCTTGGGCGGCTTGGCAGGCCGGGTGACTACGGGCTGCGAGGGGAGCAGTGCAGGTCCAGGCGTCGGTACCACGGGCCGCGCAGGAGCTTCGGGCGCGGCGGCCTGCGCGGGGAGTGCCGTGGGAGTGGCTGACGCAGGTGCGGACGGCGAACTGATCGTCGGTGTCGACTGCCCGGGCACCAGAGGATTCATCGGCAGGCCGACAGGCGCGGCCCGTGACACAGGCAGGAAGGTGACGGCTGCGATGAACAGCAACAGACGTCGCGAACAACTCAAACTGGCGCCCCCCGAGGCTGCGAAGCGGCGAAAGTATAAGGGCGATACCCGAATGAGGCCACGGGCCTGAGTTGTCATGAAGGGCTCGATGCACCAAGCTTTTCGTGACTGGCGCGCAACCCTACACTCGGCGTTTGCAACCACGGAGCGCCGAGCTCATGACCGCGTCAAACCCGACTCGCCAGCCTCTGATGACCACGGTTGTCGGAAGCTATCCCCAACCTTGCTGGCTGGTGGATCAGGATGTGCTGAAAGCCAAACTGGTTCCGCGTATCCACGCGCCGGAGATCTGGCGGGTTGCACCCGCCTTCCTGCAGGAGGCACAGGATGACGCCACGCGTCTCGCCATTCGCGATCAGGAACGTGCCGGCATCGACATCATCACCGACGGAGAGATTCGCCGCGAGAGTTACTCCAACCGATTCGGCACTTCACTGCAGGGCATCGATCTCTCTCGTCCGTACATTCGCCGGGTGGAGTCCTTCGAAATCCCGGTGCCGCGGGTCACCGGGCCCCTCGAACGGCCGGGTCCCGTGGAGGTTGCGGACCTCAAGTTCCTGCGAGCGAATACCGATCGCCGCGTCAAGATAACCCTGCCCGGACCCTTCACGCTCAGCAAGCAGGCTTTCAACGAGTACTACCCGGATGAAGAGTCACTCGCCATGGCTTATGCCGAGGTCGTCAATCAGGAAGCGAGGGATCTCGCAGCCGCGGGCGCAGATGTGATCCAGCTTGATGAGCCCTGGCTGCGGAGTGATCCGGATGCTGCCAACCGCTATGGGATCAAGGCCATCAATCGCGCTCTGGAAGGCATCAGAACCACCACTGCCGTCCATCTCTGCTTCGGTTACGGTTTCGTGATGTCCGCAGAAAAACCCAAGGCTTATGCCTTTCTGTCCCAGCTGGCCGATTGTGTGGTCGACCAGATTTCAATCGAAGCAGCGCAACCGCACCTGGATCTCGGGGTGCTGCGCGAACTGTCGTCCAAGACCATCATCCTGGGAGTGGTCGATCTCTCCACCAATGAAGTGGAATCGGTAGACACCCTGGCGGCACGCATCCGGCGTGCGCTGCCTCACGTTGCGGCAGACCGTCTCATGCCCGCGCCGGACTGCGGCCTGAAGTATCTCACCCGCGAGGCAGCCTTCGGCAAACTCTGCGCACTGGCTGCAGCGGCACGCCAGGTTCGCGCGGAGCTTGGCTGAACACCCGCGTCGCCCACCGGAGCTGATGATCAAGCGTGACGCACCCGCGTGTCAGTGCACGTGCTCATCGGGTGATTCGAGGATCTTCGGCTCCGCGGCCAGCAAGGCCAGTTGCTCTGCGAGCAGACCTCCCTCCCACGCAGGTTCCTCTCGGCCGGCAATCCAGCGCGCGCGCAGAAACCCGAACCGGTCAATGAGAAATTCGGCGTGGGTGAACACAGGGTCGAGCAGGGAGCGTTCACCGGGCTCGCTCAGGGTTCGCGCCATCAGCGAGTAGGTTGCATCGATCGCCTCCCGGCCGAGGGTCACGCACGGCAGCGTGATATCCGCCGCCGTGGCTTCCTCGCACGTTCCGGTGCGGGGCGCGAGCAGAACCTCCACCGCTGCCAGTGGCGCCTCGGCAGCACGCTTTTGCAGCTCGCGCAGTCTTGGCATGGAGTGTTCAAGCTCAGCCAGCACCAGCAGCACAGCGCGTTGTTCACGGTGTTCGCGCAACTCGGAGGCCACGCCACTCGAGGTTTCGTACTGGAAGTTGGGCGCACCAAGCCAGGGTCGACCCGGGGCGATGTGCGGTGACAGGACGCGCGCGCGATGGCCGTCGGCAAAGGCGCGCAGGAAGTTCACGAGATCCCAGCGCGCGGAATCATCGAGTACAGCGCCAAAGCCAGGCATCGCGCCACTCGGCATGCCGTGGGTGAGCCACCAGAACATGTCACCTGCAGTGTGCAAGGCCGTGTGCTCGCTGAGATCCGGGGCGAGGAGCATGGCTTGTGCGGTGTCTGCTTGTGCGGTGTCTGTTTGCGGCGGTTCCTGACCGCGCGCACCTGAGCCATGGCAAGCCGCGCAGTGCGCGGTGAAGTGCGCCCGGCCGCGTGCGATCGAGCGCGCAGTGTAGGTGACATCAGGCTGGCGGTAGGTCCCGGGGAAAGCCGGCACGGAAAGGCTGTACGCAGTCGCACCGCCGCCAAGCAACAGGCAGCACAGCGCGATCCAGGGCCGCCTTGCCCACAGCGCGGGGAGTCCCATCAACAGCACCCCCACAGCCGCCACGATTGGCCAATGACTGGACGCGTCGGTCCATGCGGTTTCCGGTGCAATCCGGAAGGGCAGCGGCCAGTCCACTGCAGCATGCGCACCGGGGGTGGTGCGCGACAGGGCAAGTCCAAGCGCGAATACGCCCATGGCCGCGACAATCTCCAGACTCACGACGCGCAGCGCGGCGTGGCGCAGGGCCGGGCCTGAGGGTCCCTCCAGCGCGGGCAGATAGCGCTCCCGCAGGTGCCAGGCGCATGCGAGTGCCATCAGCAGGATCGTCAGCTTTGCCAGCAGCAGTTTGCCTGCCGGTGTGCCGAAGACCGCGGGCCAGTTCTCGAATTGCCGCGCCGCGACCAGCACTCCGCTGGCCACCAGCAGCAGCATCATGCCGCCGGCAAAGGAGGAGAAACGGCGGGTCGCGTAAGTCAGCATCACAGTGCCGGGCGCATCCTGCGGTACGCAGCGGAGCAGGAATATCCAGCAGGGCAAACCACCCAGCCAGGCAGCGGCTGCAAGTCCGTGCGCGCCATGCAGAATCATGCTGAGCGCCACCGGCGGCGTCGCCCCACCATGCCCCGCCCACAGGCCAACCAGCAGAAAAAGCCCGGCCAAAGCCACACAGAAGCGCAAGACTCGGGGATGCGGTCGCCGCACATGCCAGAGCAACCCCACGCACAGGAGGCTCAACAGAACCTGTTTGGCGGCCCACACGTTGCCGAAGCGTGTTTCCAGCAACAGCACGCGTAACAGCGGATCCGAGAGCGCCGGTGCGCGCCCCAGAATGCGGGCGGCCTCATCAAGGAAAACGAGTACACCCGCCGGCCAGGCCAACCCTGCAAGCAAAACCCACAGAGCGGCAAGCACTGGCCGGCGAAAGGCGAGCGCGCCGACGTCCGGGCCCGCACGCAGCAGGAACAGTCCACCGCCCACAACCATGAGTGCGGCAGTCTGCCAGCACAGCAGCGCGGGGCTCACGGACGGACTTCAGGGCGCAGCGCGTGCGCCGATGCGGAACCCGAACCGTCCTTCCACCACGTGACCATCGACGGAGAGCACCCGGTACTGCACTGCATAGGCCCCCGCAGGAAGATCTTCGGGCAACGGCAGAACG
>JAURMM010000037.1 GCA_030830685.1 Gammaproteobacteria bacterium
CCACTATCGGCGTCCCACCGGGCAAGGCAGATCAGCACTTTTTTCACCGGCTGTTCGAGGAAACTTCCGATCCGGAGCGGGTTGCGCTTGAAATCGCAGCCTTGCTGAGGGTCTACGTGCTGGAGTTCTCGGAGCACTTCCGACGGATGTTTGATGCCTTGCTGAATCACGATGAGGGCGGCATCCTGCTCAACTGTTCGGCAGGCAAGGAACGCACCGGCGTGGGCGTAGTCTTGCTGCTGATGGCTCTGGGAGTGCCGCGCGGCACCCTCCGGCACGAGTTCCTGCTGTCCCAACGCTACTTCCCCATCGCGGCGGAGCTGGGTCGCGTCTTGCGCAAATACGCCGTGCCCTCGCGGGATGATGCCAGCCTGACCCCCTTGATCATGCCACTGCTGGAAACGCGCGAAAGCTATGCTGATGCCGTGTTCAAGGCGCTGGATTCAGGCATCGCAAGCTGCGGTGGAGAAGACGAGATGCTCAGGCAATGGTATGGCCTGGGCGCGCAGGAACGCAGGCGACTACGCGAACGATTCACACGAGCAGAGTGACAAGAGGCCGTCCGATGCCAAAACTTTATGTCGACAGCGACAAGTACGCCCGGGAGTCTACCTTCCCGCTGGTGGAAGCCTACAACAGCGCCATGAAGGATCTGGTGCGCAGACGCTTCGCCGAAACCGGCGGAGACTGGAGGGATTTCGTGGCCGGGGCGGCCTACGACATCATCACGCGCGAGGATATCGCCGCCATCGAACAACAACTCTTGGCCAATGGCTACCGCTTCGAGCCCTCGGCCATCTCATCGGCAAAGGAGCGGCCCGAGGCTTACAAGGATTCCGGCCTGTATCAGGCTGATTTCAGTTTCGAGCATCCTGAGGCCCCGGTTGCCGCAGCCGACACCCACGGGCGTGAGCTTCGGGGCGCAGGCGATAATGTGGTCACAAGGGACAGAAACCTGGTAGGCGTCGCGCGCTATGTGCGCACCAGCGAAAAGGTGATGGAATACCTCACCCAGGGCGTGCCCGAAGACACCATCGCGATCGTGGACGATTCGGGCGGCACGCTCACAGCCCCCGTGCTCGAGAAATTCAAGGGCGTGCTCTGCGCCGGCGGCACGACGCGGTCTCACCTCGCCATTCTCACGCGGGAGTACGGTATCCCCTGCCTGATGAACGTGCGCCTCTCGGGAATCAAGGACGGTGACCGCCTCGAAGTGGAAAGCTCCGCACGCGCCAAGACCGGAGATGACTACGCACACGGTGTCGACGCCCCGGCGCTGGTCTGGCGCCTGACCCGATAAGGAATCGCTGATGTCCGACTTCAAGCTCACTTATGCACAGCTGCTGGAAACCAACAACCTCATCCAGCAGAACGCCGACGAGATCTACTGGCTGTGCGCCACCCGCACGGTGCAGGAATCCAAGATCTTCCCGGTCTCAGCCTACATCCTTTTTTCCTACCTCAATGCTTTTTATCGCTATCCGGTTCTGTTGCGCAAAATCGAGGAGCGCATGTCGGCCGAGGAGATCGGCGATCGCGCCCGTAACCAGGGCATCAAGATCGTGGCCTGGTGCTTTCCCTGCTTCTACCTGCTCGGTCGCGAGATGCTCATCAACTGGGGCGTTCTCAAACCAACCGATGCGGTTGAGGATGTCGTGTATGTGATGGACTTCTGGAAGCGCTTCCAGCTGTCCTGGCATCGCAACAATGGCAATCTCACCAATCGGCAGGCGGGCCATCGGGCCCAGATCATGCCGGAACAGCGGCTACAGGTTTTTCATGCGGATGCCTTCGAGTGTCGAGATGGCGACCCGCTGCACAAGGCGGCGCAATCATTCCTGGCGGCTGTTGCGCAGTACGGCTTCCTGGTCTCCTGCGAGAGCCGCCTGACGCTCCACAACTACGGCCCATACAAGCTCACCGATACCCGCGAAATGCTGGTCAGAGATTTCAATGAGCTGTCGGAAGCGACGGTGCCCTGGCTGGACGGTATTGGCAGTGAGATCCCCTACAACAACCTCACGGTCACCATGGTGGTGGAGGGGGTGCACATCAATCTCCTTGATGACTGGGGCTCCTTTGAATCGGTACCGGAGCTCAAGGGCGAAAACATGGTGGCGGTGGGGCTTTACACCGCCGATACGCTTTCCAACGGCCATCAGCCGGTCGGCATGGGCAGCAAGGAGGAGCTGACCGCGACCTTCGAAGATCTGACCCAGCGCATCAAGAACGCGACCACACGCCTGTGGCACGTTATGGCGGGATGGACACGGGATCAGCAGATGGACGCGGGGGCACTCACCTACTCCGGCGTGATCCGCGAGTTCGCCTTGATTGCAGGGGTCTACGATCCGGCCGACTGGATGCTGATCGACGAGCGCGCAGAGCGCTTCCGCCCGCTGCTCAACGACGAATACGGCAATCTGTTCCTCGGTGAGCTGGTGGGATACATCAGTACGCCCCCTCAGATCATGCACGGCTACACCATGATGCAGCACACCGATCAGCCGGCCAAATCGCTGAGCTACTTCCCTTACTCGATGCTCGCCGATGGTGATTACACGCGCTCCGTGGGACCGATGCGGCCCGGCGCCAGCAACCTGCCGACCAAGAACGATCGATACCAGACCTCGCGTGGCATGCTGTCGCTGGGCGCTTACATGGACGCAGCCCGGAGTTTTGTGCCGGATGTCTGTCAGCCGCCCTTCCGGCACCTGTGTGGAGACTGGGTCAAGTACCACTACGACACGCCACTCGCCGATGAGCTCTTCAAGCTTGAACAGCGCCAGTCGCGCCTGCTGAAGGACAAGGGTGCGGGGCTGACACGGGACGACATCGAAGCTCTGCGCCGAGCCGAGCAGGCAGTGAGCCAGTCGCCGCGCATTCCCTACCTTGTCATGCATGGCACGGCCATTCGCAAGCATGGTGAGCTGCCGGCCATCGCGGCCGTTGCCGGACTGCCGATATCCACGGTGGAGCCGGTGATGAAATCCCTGGTGAGCGCCGGGCGCGTGAACGAGGCGCAAGGTCGCTACCTGCTGTCCCCGGCCGGGCAGCTGATTCTCGCCGGCAACTACTCCCGTTTTGAAAGCGAGCTGCGCGCGAACCCGGGCTTCATGGCGGCTTATGAACGTTTTGAAATCATCAACCGGGATCTTAAGCAGGTGATCACTGATTGGCAGACCCTCGATCTCGGTGGCCGGCGTGTCCCCAACGACCACGGCAACAAGGACTACGATGCGGAGGTCATCGACCGCCTCGGCGATCTGCACGAACGCTTCGAGCCGATTCTGCGCAGCCTGGTTGCCGGTACACCCCGTCTGCGCCATTACGAGACCGCACTCGGACGCGCCCTGGACAAGGCAGAGGAGGGCGCCATCGAGTGGGTGAGCGATGCCCGCATCGACAGCTACCACACGATCTGGTTTGAACTGCACGAGGATCTGCTGCGGCTGGTGGGCCGTCAGCGCGAGGAGTAGAAGCCATGGCCCACGTCGAATTCCTGGATGAAACCATGCGCGACGGGCAGCAAAGCCTGTGGGGAATGCGCATGCAGGCCGGCATGGCACTGCCGGTAGCCCCGTTGATCGACCAGACTGGCTATCGGGTAGTCGACCTCACGGGTTCGTCACAATTTGAAGTACTGGTGCGCGAGTGCCGGGAAAATCCCTGGGACGGACTGGACCTGCTGGTGGCTGCAATGCCCCGCAGCCGACTGCGCGCGGGCATGCGCGCCAATGCTGCCGTGACTTTCAGCGTCACGCCGGATGCCCTGATGGATGCCTGGATGCGACAGCTGAACGTTCACGGCTGCCGCAGCTTCTGGATCTACGACGTGCTCTTCAACATCGACAAGATGCACCGGCTGGCCAGGATCGCCAAGCAGTTCGGCTCCGAGGTGGCGGGTACCATCATGTACACCCTGAGTCCGGTCCATACGGACGCCTACTACGCGCAGAAGGCGGCCGAGATTGCGGCTTCCGATGACATCGATACTCTGCTGCTGTACGACACCGCCGGCGTGCTTGACGCCGCGCGCATCCAGTCACTGGCACCTGCGATTCTTGCCCAGTCCCGTGGCAAGCCGCTGGAACTGCATTCCAACAACCGTCTCGGACAGTCGGTGCAGGCATACCTTGCCGCGATTGATCTCGGTGTGACCATCCTGCACACCAGTTCGAGGCCGCTGGCCAATGGACCCGCTGTCCCCTCGATTGAAATCATGGCGAGCAATGTCGAGCGCCGTGGGCATACCCATGGTATCGATACCCGCAAGCTGAAACCGGTCGCCGATCATTTCGAGCGCGTGGGCAAGGCTGCAGGGTTTCTCGTGAACCAGTTTGCTGAATACGATGTTCTTTCGGTGGACCACCAGATCCCGGGTGGCATGGTGGGCACCCTGCGCGCGCAACTGGCCAAGCACGGCATGTCGGAGCGCTTGAACGAGGTGTTCGAGGAGACAGCCGTCGTGCGTCGGGAACTCGGCTATCCCGGCATGGCTACGCCTTTCAGCCAGTTGGTGGGTATCCAGGCCGTTCTGAACATCGTGACGGGCAAACGTTATTCAGTCATTCCGGATGAGGTGATCCAGTACGCTTGCGGGCATTACGGGGATACGGTTGCACCCATTGAACCGGATATCCTGGACCGTATCCTGTCTGCGCCACGTGCGAGGGAGATCAAGGCCAATCCGCCGGCACAGCCGACTATCGAGGAGCTGCGCCAGCAATATGGCACTGCGGACGATGATGAGCTGATTCTGCGTGCTCTGGTGCCCGCCACGGACCTTGAACGGATGCGCGCCGCGGGACCGATCAGGACCACCTATCCCCTGCTCTCCTCACCCGAGCTCGATCAGGTACAGAAGCTCATGAAGCAGGCCCAGGCGGCGGTGGTGCAGATCAACACACCTGAATTCAAACTCCAGATGCGGCGCTTTGGCGCCGCCTGACAATACGAGGATTTTCTGATGGGTCGTCTGGACAACAAGATCGCCTTGATCACGGGCGCGGGTACCGGCATCGGCCGTGGCTGCATGATGCTGTTTACAAAAGAGGGGGCCACTGTGTGCGGTGTCTCGCGCACGCAATCCAACCTCGATGAAACACTGCAGATGGTCGAGACAGCGGGCGGCAAGGGCAGCGTGGTGTCGGCGGATCTGGCCACCCCGGAAGGGGCTGAAAAGGCCGTGAATGAATGCCTCGCGCGGTATGGGCGTATCGACATACTCGTCAATGCGGCCGGCGTCGGCTACAACTGGCGCCACGTCAGTGCAGGCTCCATGGATCCCGTTCATTCCACGCCCATCGACAAGTGGCGGGAAGTGATGGCCATCAACCTCGACAGCGTGTTCTACATGTGTCGCCTCGTGATCCAGCAGATGAAGAAACAGCAGCAGGGGTCCATCGTCAACGTCGCCAGCATTTTCGGGCTCGGCGGCGCACCCGATGCGCATACATACACCGCCACCAAGGGCGCGATCATCAATCTTTCGCGTTCCATGGCCGTGGCTTATGTGGACGATCACATCCGCTGCAACGTGGTGGCCCCCGGGTTCGTGCAGACACAGATGGTGGAGGATGTGCTTCCCATGCTGTTTTCGCCCGAGAATCCCAAGCTGATCTCGCCGATGGCACGCCCTGCCACAGTGGAGGAAGTCGCCTATGCCACACTGTTCCTGGCCTCGGATGAAGCCTCTTACTGCACTGGAACCGTGCTGGCCGTGGACGGCGGAGAGACGGCACGCGCCTGACGACACGGGCAGATCACTAGCCCCTTGAAGGAGACAGACGATGTCCACTGACCCCTATGCCGGATTCAAAGCCGCCCAGCGTGAAGGCTGGGCGCTGTTTGCCCCGCTGGAGACGTTGACCACGCCACCCGCGGGGTTGCTGGTGGAATTTGCGGGGGTTGGTGCCGGCGAACGGGTGCTGGATGTTGCGTGCGGCACCGGGGTTGTCGCGGTGACCGCTGCACGCCGCGGCGCAGAGGTGCGGGCGCTCGACCTTTCGCCCGTGCTGCTGGAACGGGGTCTTCACAATGCGACTCTCGCCGGCGTGCCGGTCGATTTTACAGAAGGTGATGTGGAGGCCCTGCCCTACCCGGACGCCCATTTCGATGTGGTACTGAGCCAGTTCGGGCATATGTTCGCGCCGCGTCCCGAGCTTGCCATCAGCGAGATGCTGCGAGTCCTGAAGCCGGGCGGTCGCATCGCCTTCTCAACCTGGCCGCCGGAGATGTTCACAGGCCGCATGTTTCAGCTGATCAGTCAGTATCTCCCGCCCCCGCCGGGAATTTCCGCGACCACTGATTGGGGTGATCCCGCCCTCGTGAGTGAACGCCTTGGTAGCGCCGTGAAGGAGCTGACCTTCCTGCGCGAAATCATGTCCAGTCCTGCGCTGAGCCCCGCCCACTATCGGACTGCATTCGAGCGCACTGCGGCGCCGGTCATCAAGCTCGTCGAGACGCTGAAGGACGACGCACCGAGGCTCGCTGCCTTTCGCGCCGAACTGGAAGCGTTGATCACGCCCTATCTCAAGCACAACGTCCTGCGGCAGGACTTTCTGATGAGTCGGGCCATCAAGTGCTGAACCCCTGAGGGGTGGCGCGTTCGCGCCACCCGCTTGCTGCGACAATTTGTCGCATTGTGTTCCCGGGCTCTGCTGCTAACTTGTCGCGCGCGCACCTCCGGTGTCGCCAGCACCAAGAAAGGCTTTCAGTCCCATGTTTGTGCGTTCCGCGCGGGTACCAGCCCTGTACCGACTCTCCCTGCTTTCCCTGCTCCTCTCCAGCTCGGCTGCTCATGCCATCCACGCCAATGAGACCCTGGTCGTCCGGGGCGAACGCGTGGGCGGCACTCTCACCCTGCCGTCCCTGGAAGAAGCGCGAACCAACCTCGGGCGTATCGCAGGCGGCGCATCGGTCATCGATTCGGAGAGCTATCGCACGGGCCGGGTGAGCACGTTGCAGGATTCCCTGGGCATGGCCGCGGGGGTCTTCGTGCAGCCGCGTTTCGGTTCCGAGGAGTCAAGACTGTCAATTCGCGGGTCGGGCCTGCAACGAACCTTCCACCTGCGCGGCATCCAGCTTCTGCAAGATGGCGTGCCGCTCTCGCTCGCCGATGGCGGCGGCGACTTCCAGGCCATCGATGCACTTTCCTCTGATTACATCGAGGTGTACCGGGGTGCCAACGCCTTGCAATACGGTACGACTACGCTCGGCGGAGCTATCAATTTCGTCTCTCCGACGGGGTACTCTGCACCCCGGGTGGATGCGCGGATCGAGTACGGCAGCTTTGATTACAAGCGCGTGCAGGCGTCCTCCGGCGGCACCCAGGGCAACATGGATTACTACGCAAGCCTCGGCTACAGCACCCAGGACGGCTATCGCACTCACTCTGCCCAGGAAAACATCCGTCTCTCGGCCAATACCGGCTTCAGCCTGAGTCCTGAGCTCGAAACGCGTTTCTTCCTGTTCATGACCGACTCCGAGTCCGAGCTTCCCGGCAATCTCACCAAGACACAGTTGCGCGCAGATCCGAGCCAGGCCAACTTTCTCAACACACGGGATAACCAGAAACGCGATTTCTTCCTCTGGCGGCTGGCCAACCGCACGGTCTACGACATGGGTAATTCGCGTCTCGAATTATCCGCGTTCTATTCCTACAAGGATTTGTATCATCCGCTGGCCTCGTTCATCGGCGTGATTGATCAGGTCACGAACGATTACGGAGTCAGTTTCCGCTATATCAACAATGCGGACGTTCTCGGCCGACGCAACATCTTCACCATCGGCTTCATCCCGCAATGGGGCGACACCGAAGATGACCGTTCGGCCAACGTTCTGGGAGTGCGTGGCATGCGGACCAACCAGATGGATCTGCGTGCCGCCAACTACGCACTTTTTGCAGAGAACCAACACTATGTGCTGCCCAAGGTAGCTCTTGTGACCGGACTGCAGCTCACGCGCAGTGAACGACGCCTGGAAGATCTGTTCCTGTCTGATGGCGACGCGGGCTTCGATGCAGAATACGAAGCCGTGAGCCCCAAGCTTGGCGTCAGGTACGAGATCACCGAAACCAGCCAGCTCTACGGCAATATCAGTCGCAGCTTCGAACCGCCCAGCTTTGGAGAATTGTCCGGCGCCCGCCTCATCAACGTGGTGGCGGATCAGTCAGGCACCACTTTTGAAGTCGGGACGCGCGGCAATCACGACCTGCTGGGGTCGCAGTGGGACATCAGCTACTACCGGGCCTGGGTGAATAACGAGTTCCTCAGCCTCAACGATGCCAACGGCGTACCGCTCGGAACAGTGAGCGCGGATCACACGATTCACCAGGGCGTGGAGCTGGCCCTGGAAAACACCTTGTGGGAACGACTGGTCGTCCGCCAGACCTATCTCTGGAATGACTTCCGCTTTTCTGATGATGCCGTCTACGGAAAAAACCGGCTGGCGGGCGTGCCGGAGCACTTCTACCGCGCTGAATTCCTGTATCACTGGCCGCAGGGCTACTACGCCGGCCCGATGGTCGAATGGGTTCCGGTCAAGGCGGCCGTGGATCACGCCAACACCTTGTTTGCAGATGGTTACGCTACGGTGGGCTTGCGCGTCGGCTTTCGCAAGGCGCGCGGTTTCAGCTGGTTCGCGGATCTGCGCAATCTGGGAGACGCCGAGTACGCTGCTTCCACCGGTGTGATGGCCGATGCGCGGGGCGCCGACAATGCGCAATTCCTGCCGGGCGATGGCCTCGCCGCCTATGGCGGAATCGAGTACCGGTTCTGAATACCATGACGCTGATGCTCTGGCACCGGCGCGTGGGCATGCTGGCCTGCGCCGCGCTCCTGCTCTGGAGCGTGAGCGGTGCGATGCATCCGCTGATGTCACGCTACCAGCCGCAGCCCATGGCGCGCGCGGCACCCGCAATATCGCCGCTTGCGCCAGACACGCCGGCACTCAGCAGTATCCTCACCCGGGCAGCGCTGGACGCTGTCACTGAAGGGCGCCTCGTGCAAATGCCCTACGGTCCGGCCTGGCGGGTGGAAACCGATGATGCAGGCGGCGTGCCCCGTTACTTTCTTGCATCCAGTGGGGACGAGATTCCGGATGGTGAGCGCAGGCACGCCGAGTTTCTAGCGCGCCACTTTCTGGGGGACAGCGAAAGTTCCATTGTTGCAATCGAACGCATCGAACGCTTCGGGGGTGATTACCCTTATGTGAACCGGCTGCTGCCAGTGCATCGCGTGGACTTTGCGCGCAGGGACGGCATGCAGGTCTATGTCGACACCCGGCAGACGCAGCTCGCGACACTTGTCGATGCGCGCAAAGCCCGAATGAACTGGATCTTCGTCACCTTTCACAACTGGCGCTTTGCGCAAGCAAGCGATCGCGCACGTGCGGCCATTGCGGCCATATTCCTGCTCGCGGTGCTCGCAACGCCCGTATTGGGCTACAGGGTTTATCGTCGTCGGCGCGGTTTGGCGCTCAAGGGCGTACGCGGCTGGCATCGGCGCCTGGGGCTCGCAGTGTCAGTAGTCGTGCTGTTTTCAGGCGTGAGCGGCTTCTGGCATCTCCTGAAGGGAGTACAGGATCGTGCGAGCATGCCCGAGGGTCCACGCAGGATGCACCAGATACTCCAGGCGGATACGCTGGACACGCGCGCGTTGCAAGCCGACACCCCGATGCAGTCACTGGTCCTGTTGAGCCATGACGGAGCGTCCTGGGCGCGCGTGACGAGCCTGCCCGACGTACAGAGCGCTACCCCCCGCGGTCACGCTGCCGAGGCGGGCCATGCCGGCCATGCTTCAGCCGGTGCGACCGGCCCGCTGATGGAGGTGCGCTATATACCTTTGGAAGGAAAAACTGGTGTGGTGCTGGATGATGAGCGCCACGCCCGCATCCTCGCCACCCAGCTGAGCGAAAGCGGTCCCCCTGAGCCAACAGCCATCCCGATCACGATGTTTGGCGGGGAATACGGCTTCATCAACAAGTTGCTACCGGTGTTCCGCTTCGAAGCCGGCGACACCCGGCTGTATGTGCACGTGGAAACCCGGACCCTCGCGGCCGCGGTCAATGCCGCGGACTACGCCGAAGGCTGGTCCTTCGCACAGTTCCACAAATGGCAGGCACTGGAAGCGCTGCTTGGCCGCTGGCCACGTGATCTGCTGCAGATCGGTTTCGCCCTCGCCATGACGCTGGTATCGCTGCTGGGTCTCGGCCTTTTCTGGCGGCGTGGGCCGGCTCAGTCCCGGAAAAACTGATTGCCGGGGCGTGGCAGTCCGAGGTGACCGCGCAGGGTCTTGCTTTCGTAAGCTTGACGAAAGATTCCCCGGCGTTGCAGCTCCGGCACGACCTTGTCGACGAAATCATCGAGGCCGCCGGGCAGCCATGGAAACATCACATTGAAACCATCGCAGGCTTCGCCTTCCAGCCAGCGCTGCATCTCGTCGGCCACCATCGCCGGTGTGCCGACAATCTCGAAGATTCCATAGCTGCCGCCGATCCATTGCGCCAGTTCTCGCACGGTGAGATTTTCCTCGCGAGCGCGGTGCAGAATCTTTTCCCGCTGGCTCTTGCTGTCATTCGTCTCAGGGATGTCGGGCAACGGCCCGTCGAGGTCGCAGGTGCTGACGTCATGCCCCAACAGCACCGACAGTGAGGAGATCCCACTGTCCGGATGCACCAGACTGTCCAGCAAGGTTTTGCGATGCCGAGCTTGTTCCAGCGTATCGCCCACCACCACAAAAGCTCCCGGCATCACCTTGAGGTGTTCGGGATCCCGCCCATGGGCCGGCATGCGGGACTTCACATCCCGATAGAAAGCCTGCCCCTGCTCAAAGCTGCTGGCGGCGGAGAAAATCATCTCGGCTGTCTCCGCGGCAAGAGCGCGACCATCTTCGGAGGATCCCGCCTGCACGATTACGGGCCAACCCTGGACCGGACGCGCCACGTTGAGAGGGCCACGCACGCGGAAGAACTCGCCTTGATGATCCAGCACGTGCATACGTTCCGGCCGAAAGAAGATGCCGGCCTCCACATCGCGGATGAAGGCATCATCGGCCCAGCTGTCCCACAGCCCGGTCACGACGCGGTGAAATTCACGGGCACGGCGGTAGCGCTCGGCATGGTCGAGATGCTCCTCTCGCCCGAAGTTCATGGCCTCGTGCGGGTTGGCCGAGGTAACGACATTCCAGCCCGCGCGCCCATCGCTCAGGTGATCCAGCGACGCGAACTTGCGTGCAATGTGGTAGGGGTCGTTATAGCTCGTCGAGGCGGTGGCAATCAGGCCGATGCGCCGCGTCATGGCTGCCAGCGCCGGGAGCAGGGTCAGCGGGTCGAATGACGTGACGGTTGCGCTGCGCATCAAGGCAGCCATCGGCATGTTGAGCACTGCCAGATGGTCAGCCATGAAGATGGCATCGAAAAGCCCGCGCTCCAAGGTCAGGGCGAAACGCTGGTGGTGTTCAAAACTGAAATTGGCATCCGGCAGTCCGCCTGGATATCGCCAGGCAGCCGTGTGTATGCTCGCAGGACGCATGAAAGCACCCAGCTTCAACTGGCGACGGGACATGAGAGGCTCCGGCGGTCTGGCTGTCCCGTATACTGCCACAGCCCCGTCAAATTCATCCCGGAGTCCGACGATGTCCCAGCATGAACTCTCCGATGCGCTGACGCGCACTGCCTCTGTCTTCCGTACAGAGCCACAAAAGGCTCGTGTGACCTTGCGCTCCGACTCCGCGCTTCAGACCGGCTTCCACTCGCAGGCCCGGATCCGCAGTCACCAGGTCGACATCGATGAACCCAAAGGCATAGGCGGCACGGACCTCGGTGCCTCACCGGTGGAACTTGTGCTCGCCGCGCTCGGCAGCTGTCAGGAAATCACGTATCGCGCGTTCGCAACCGCCCTTGGCATTCCGCTTGAAGGGGTGGCCGTGAGTGTGGAGGGGGATATCGACTTTCGCGGTTTCTTCGCCATCGACGAGAATGTTCGTCCAGGCTTTGGTGCGCTGAGAGTGACCGTCAACCTGACAACCTCCGCCAGCCAGGCACAAATCGACGCGCTGGTGGTAGCAGTCAATCGGCACTGCCCTGTGCTGGACATGCTGAGCAAGCCGGTGCCTGCCCGATTTGAGACACTGACAAGTCCCCCATCACCCATTCACTGGCGACCATGAACAGACTGCAGCTGGCGGTATTCGGTGCTAACGTCAGTCACGGTTGCACCATCTCCTGCAGTAATGGCGGCATCGAAGTCAACTGGGCCGAATCAGTGCGCCTGGCGCGGCATGCCGACCGCCTCGGGGTGGAGGCGTTTCTTCCGGTGTGTCGGTGGCAGGGGTTTGGTGGACTGAGCGATTTCAACGCCCGTACCTTCGAGACTTGGACCTGGGCAGCTGGTCTGGCGCAGGCCACGCAGCAGATCCGGATATTCGCCACGACTTCGGTAGCATCCGTGCATCCGGTGCTTGCCGCCAAACAGGCCGTAACCATTGATCACATCTCCAACGGAAGGTTTGGTCTCAATGTAGTTGCGGGATGGAACGCTCCCGAAGTGGAGATGTTCGGCTCACCTCAGCTGCCGCATGAGGAACGTTACGCCTACACCGACGAGTGGATGCAGTTCATCAAGCGACTCTGGAGGGAATCCCATCCCTTTGATTTCGACGGCCGTTACTTCAAGGCACAGCGGTGCCGGGCCGAGCCAAAACCACTGCAGATACCGTATCCGCTCGTAATGAGTGCAGGAGTGAGTACGGCGGGCCGCCGTTTTGCCGCAAGGCATGCAGATATCAATTTCATACTTGCGCCCAGCCTTGAGCACGCCCGCGCCACTGTTGCTGACGTAAAGTCGATGGCGCGAAGAGACTATGGAAGGAATGTTGCAGTATGGGGCAACGCCGCGATTTTCTGTCGCAATACTTCCGGCGAAGCCAGGGATTGGTACCACCATGTGATTCACGATCTGGGCGATCTGGAAGCAGCCGCAAATCTTCTTGACATCTTCGCCCGCGAATCAGGCAGCCAGATTGACGATCCAGCGCTGCGGGAGCGTTACCTGCGCAATATGATGGCCGGGTACTCCGGCTTTCCCGTGGTGGGCTCACCTGATGAAGTGGTGGATTTTCTCGCTGAGATGGTGGCCTGCGGCATGTCGGGCGTGACGCTCTCTTGGCCTGACTACGATGCCGGCCTTGCCCAGTTGGGACAGGAACTTCTTCCTCGCCTTGAAGCGCGCGGCTTGCGAACCCCTAGATCTCCGCACTCAGATCCCTGATCTGCCGATTCAGGATGGCATCGTTCTCGCTGTAATCCACCGGGCAATCGATGAGATGAACGCCGGGGGTGTCCAGGCAATGGGCGAGTAACGGACCCAGCTCCGCGGCACTGCCGACCCGATGACCATGTGCCCCGTAGCTGCGGGCATAGACGGTGAAATCCGGGTTGCCGTAGGTCAAGCCGAAGTCCTTCAGACCCATGTTCGCCTGCTTCCAGCGGATCATGCCGTAGGCGTCGTCGCGCATGATGAGAACAGTCAGGTTGAGTCCCAAACGCACGGCCGTTTCCATCTCCTGGCTGTTCATCATGAAGCCGCCGTCTCCGCATACCGCCAGTACCTTGCGCTCTGGATATACCAGTCGCGCCGTCATTGCTGAGGGCATGCCCGCACCCATGGTCGCAAGCGCATTGTCCAGCAGCACGGAATTCGGCGTATGGGCCTTGTAGTTGCGTGCGAACCAGAGCTTGTAGATGCCGTTGTCCAGCGCAACGATGCCGTCGGATGGCATGGCTTTACGTACCTCCGCGACCAAGCGTTGCGGATAGATGGGGAAACGGTCGTCGCGTTCACTGGCCGCAATGTGCTGCTCGGCAGCGGCCCGGATGGTGAGCATCCGGGCATGATCCCAGTGGCGTTGCGGCTTGATGCCACGCGTGAGGCGCATGAGCGCATTGGCGATGTCGCCGACGACCTCTATCTGTGGGAAATAGACCGGGTCAACCTCTGCAGAGCGGAAACTCACATGGATTACTTCCGCGCCCCCGTGCTGCATGAAAAAGGGCGGCTTTTCGATAACGTCGTGTCCCACGTTCACGATCACATCCGCGGCTTCGATAGCCCGATGTACGAAGTCTCCCGAGGATAGCGCGGCATTACCCACGAACAATGGATGGCGCTCGTCCACGACCCCCTTGCCGAGTTGGGTCGTGACGAAAGGAATGCGGGTACGTTCGATGAAATCGAGCAAATTACGGGAGGTGATCTTTCGATTGGCACCAGCGCCGATGATGAGGATGGGGCTTCGCGCAGCCTCCAGCCGATCGATGGCCAGCCGGATTGATTTTTCCTCCGGTGTGGGCCGCCGCGCCTGACTGCTCGGGATGGGGATCTGCCCGGACTCCTCCTCCGCTATGTCCTCGGGAAACTCCAGGTGCGTGGCCCCCGGTTTTTCCTCCTCGGCAAGCCGGAACGCCTCGCGAACACGCGACGGGATATTGTCTGCCGAGGCTATCTGGTGCGTGTATTTGGTGATGGGCCGCATCATGTCGACCACATCGATGATCTGGAAGCGCCCCTGCTTGGAGGACTTGATCGGCTTCTGGCCGGTGATCATCAACATCGGCATCCCACCCAGCTGGGCATAGGCGGCCGCCGTCACGAAATTGGTGGCCCCGGGCCCCAGTGTGGACAGACAGACACCTGTCTTGCCCGTCAAGCGCCCATAGGTCGCGGCCATGAATCCCGCGGCCTGCTCGTGGCGAGTCAGGATGAGGCGGATTTTCTCCGAATTGGCGATAGCCTCCAGGAAAGCCAGATTCTCCTCGCCGGGGATTCCGAAGATGTACTCGACACCCTCATTCTCGAGGGCTTTCACGAAAAGGTCAGATGCATTCATGCCATGCGTCGTGTTGAACCAGTGCGCTCGATTATGCCGGATCGGGGGCCAGAATCCGTGGCCGTGAGACAACAGGGGACAGATCAGGCGGAACCTGTCTGGCCCGCCGCCCGGCTGGGGGCTCCGGCCTGGCCTGATCAGGCGTAATGGGGGGGACGACGCGTGGTCCAGGGCTGAGCTTGTTCAAGCTGGCCCGCCAGGCTGTAGAGTGTTTCCTCATCGCCATTACGTCCCACGAACTGCATGGCGAGCGGGAGGCCGCTCTTCGCCTGCCACAGGGGCAGCATCACCGCAGGTTGGCCGGTGGTATTGAACGGCGCGGTGAAGGACGAGTAGTCCTGGATGATTTGCTGCCACCATTCCCGCATGCCCACGCCCTTGGCATTCTGGTCGAGCTCGCCGAGTTTGGCGACATCGCGGGCAAGACCCGGGGTCAGCAGTACATCATGGTCCCGCATCACGGCTCCCACAGCGCGGCACACGGTGTTCTGCCACGCCATGGCTTGCTCCATCTCGATGCCGGTCACGGTTTTCGCATACTTGTAGACCTCCAGAGTCACCGCTTCCACCGTCTTTGGACCGATCTTGCGCCCGGTCATCTGGGCGAAGACTTCCATGAAGTAGCCGAGCGTGGTGGCCCAGATGCGCATGCTCGATTCATTGAATGTCTCAGCGTCGTACTGGATGCGCACGGGCTCGCAGACATGGCCGAGACTCTCAAGCAGCCGCACAGTGTCGGCCAGGCGGTCCTTCTGTTCCTTGGCAGTGGCACGGCCACCGGGCAATCGATCGACCACGCCGATGCGCAACCGCCCCGGTACGCGCAGGGCCGCGGCAAGGAAACTGCTCCTGGGAGGTTCGGCCGCGTAGAAATAACCATCATCCGGGCCGGCCAATGCATCGAGCAGCGCAGCGGAATCGC
>JAURMM010000038.1 GCA_030830685.1 Gammaproteobacteria bacterium
CATGAATGCCGGCCAAACGGACAACTCCAGTTCCCATCTTCGCGTCAACCAGGGTCGGCTGGAGGTCTCCCGCCCCTTGCATGACCTGGTGACGGAGGAAATCCTGCCGGATCTCGGGATTGATCCGACCCGCTACTGGGCATCGCTCGAGACCCTGTTGAGTGAACTCGCTCCGCGCAACAACATCCTGTTGCTGAAGCGCTACCGCCTGCAGGCCGAGATAGACACCTGGCACCAGTCCCGCTGCGACGCCCCGCACGATCATGCGCAGTACAAGAAATTTTTGCAGAAGATCGGCTATCTGCTGCCCGAGGGCCCCGACTTCCAGGTCACCACCACGCAGGTGGATGAAGAAATCGCCTGCATTGCAGGGCCACAGCTGGTGGTGCCGGTCAAGAACGCGCGCTATGCGCTGAACGCGACCAACGCGCGCTGGGGCTCACTTTACGACGCGCTCTACGGGTCTGACGTCATTCCAGAAACCGACGGCGCAGATCGCGGCGGCGCCTACAATCCGGTGCGCGGCGCGCGTGTGATCGCCTATGCCCGCCATTTCCTTGATCAAGTCGCGCCACTTGCCGAGGGTAGCCACGCGGATTCCGTGGGCTATCGCGTGCAGAAGGGCGCGCTCGAGGTGGTGCTCAGGGGCGGCGTGGTGTGCGGCCTGCAGGAGCCTGCGCGGTTCGTGGGCTACAACGGTGACCCAACGCAGCCGACGGAAGTGCTACTGCGCAACAACGGCCTGCACGTGATCATGCAGTTTGACCCCGGCCATACCGTGGGCAAGGTGGATCCGGCACACGTGAAGGATCTGGTTCTGGAATCCGCAGTCACCACCATCCAGGACTGCGAGGACTCCGTGGCTGCGGCCGATGCTGCCGACAAGACAGAGGTCTACCGCAACTGGCTCGGACTCATGAAGGGCACCCTGACCGACACCTTCGAGAAGGGCGGCCACACGATGACCCGCACCCTGGCACCGGACCGCGATTACCTCGACCCGGCTGGCAAGCCGGCCACCTTGCATGGTCGGGCGCTGCTCCTGGTGCGCAATGTGGGGCATCTGATGACCAACGATGCGGTGCTGCTGAACGGAGAAGAGGTGCCGGAAGGCATTCTGGACGCCGTCATCACCGCCACCGTTGCCCTGTACGACCTGCGCGGACTGGGGCGCGTGCGCAACTCACGCAAGGGCTCGCTCTACATCGTCAAGCCCAAGATGCATGGTCCGGAGGAAGTGGCCTTCGCCTGTTCAATCTTCGACCGTGTGGAAGACATGCTCGAGCTGCCGCGGAACACGCTCAAGATTGGCATCATGGACGAAGAACGACGCACCACCGTCAATCTCAAGGAATGCATCCGCGCCGCGCGCGAGCGCATCATTTTCATCAATACCGGTTTCCTCGATCGCACCGGTGACGAGATTCACACCTCCATGGAGGCCGGTGTGATGGTGCGCAAGGAGGCCATGAAGCAGGAGAAATGGATCAAGGCCTACGAGAACTGGAATGTGGATATAGGCCTCGCCTGTGGCTTGCAGGGCAAGGCCCAGATCGGCAAGGGCATGTGGCCCAAGCCCGACCTCATGCGGGAGATGGTGGAGACCAAGCAGGCGCATCTCCTCGCCGGAGCCAGCACCGCGTGGGTACCCTCACCGACAGCCGCCACCATCCATTCCATGCACTACCACCAGACCAACGTGTGGGCGGTGCAAAACGAACTGAAGAAGCGTCCGCGCGCCAGTCTGGACGACATCCTCACGATCCCGCTGCTGGGGGATACACCGCTCACCCGGGAGCAGGTGCAGGCGGAACTGGAAAACAACTGTCAGGGGATTCTGGGCTACGTGGTGCGCTGGATCGACCTTGGCATCGGTTGCTCCAAGGTCCCGGACATCAACGACGTGGGACTCATGGAAGATCGCGCCACCCTGCGCATCTCCAGCCAGCACATCGCCAACTGGCTGCGACATGATTACGTGCAGCGCAGACATGTGCTCGAGACCTTCAAGCGCATGGCAGTGGTGGTGGATCGCCAGAATGCCAACGAGCCCGGCTACAAGCCGATGTCAGCCCACTTCGACGAGTCCGTGGCGTTTCAGGCCGCGTGCGAACTGGTGTTCGGGGGCGTGCACCAGCCCAATGGTTATACCGAGCCGGTACTCCATCGCCGGCGCCGTGAGATCAAGGCAGCTGCCCGCGGCGCGGGCTGAACCGCGGCCTCAGCGGCGGGCGTTTCAGAAACGTCCGTCGCGTCCGGGAATCCACTGCGTGCCCGCCAAGGGGACGCCCGCCATGGCTGCGGCTTCGATCGTGAGTGCCGCAAGATCTTCAGGCTCCAGATTGTGGACGTGCGACTTGCCGCAGGCGCGCGCGATGATCTGCGTCTCCATGTTCAGCGTGCGCAGGTAATTCGCGAGACGCCGGCCACCGAGCACCGGATCGAGGCGGCTGGCGAGAGCTTCGTCCTGAGTGGTGATACCCGCAGGGTCGCGACCAGCCTGCCAGTCGTCATAGCACCCGGCGCGACTGCCGAGCTTGCGATATTCCTCGTCGAGCGACGGGCTGTTGTCGCCTAGCGCGATCAATGCCGCGACGCCGATGGATACCGCATCCGCCCCCATGGCCAGCGCCTTGGCAACATCGGCACCGGTGCGAATACCGCCGGAGACGATGAGTTGAACCTTGCGGTGCATGTCGAGCTCGGTCAGCGCCTCCACGGCCTGACGCAGCGCTGGCAGCGTTGGAATGCCCACGTGTTCGATGAAGACATTCTGGGTTGCCGCAGTCCCACCTTGCATGCCGTCCAGCACGATCACGTCCGCACCGGCCTTGACCGCCAGCGCCGTATCGTAATAACTGCGGCTCGCGCCTATCTTCACATAGACCGGCTTTTCCCAGTCCGTGATTTCCCGCAGCTCGCGAATCTTGATCTCCAGATCATCGGGTCCCGTCCAGTCCGGATGGCGACATGCGCTGCGCTGGTCAATGTTGGGGGGCAGATCACGCATGCCCGCCACGCGCGCGTTGATCTTCTGCCCCAGCAACATCCCACCACCGCCCGGCTTTGCGCCCTGCCCCAGCACCACCTCGATGGCATCAGCCCGGCGGAGATCATCGGGATCCATGCCGTAACGCGAAGGCAATACCTGGTACACCAGCAGGGAAGACGCCGCGCGTTCCTCGGGCGTCATGCCGCCATCGCCGGTGGTGGTGCTGGTACCCACCGCCGAGGCACCACGCCCGAGCGCCTCCTTGGCCTGGGCAGACAACGCGCCAAAGCTCATGCCGGCGATGGTGATGGGAATCTTCAGTTCCAGCGGCTTTTTCGCATAGCGTGTTCCCAGTGTGACGTGGGTATCGCAGCGTTCACGGTACCCTTCGAGCGGGTAGCGCGACATCGAAGCCCCGAGGAAGACCAGGTCATCGAAATGCGGCAAAGGTCGCTTCGCACCCCAGCCCCGGATGTCGTAAATCCCCTCGGTGGCCGCACGCTGGATTTCGGCGATCACGTCGCGACTGAACAGTGCCGACTCGATCATCCCTGGGTATTGGCTGGACATGGGGTTTCCTCAGTACGTATCCGCATAGTCGATATTGAAGTGATAAAGCGAGCGAGCTGATCCATAGCGGCGAAAGGCGCGTGCCGGGAGGTTGATTCCAGCCTGATCCAGCAGCACCCCCAGGGCCTCGAGATGTTCGGTGCGCATCTCCTTCTCCATACAGTCGGCGCCGAGATCGGCAGCCTGGCCGCGTACGAAGAGTTGGGCCTCGTAAAGCGAATCACCCAGCGCCGGGCCGGCGTCGCCACATACGACAAGGCGGCCTTTTTGCGCCATGAAAGCGGAGAGATGCCCGACTGACCCACGCACGACGATGTCGATGCCCTTCATGGAGATTCCGCACCGCGCGGCTGCGTCGCCCTCGATCACCAGCAAGCCGCCGCGCCCCGTGGCGCCAGCCGACTGGCTGGCATTGCCTTTCAGGGTGACGCGCCCGGACATCATGTTCTCGGCGAGCCCCGTGCCGGCATTACCGTGGATGGTGAGTTCGGCGTACTTGTTCATGCCGGCACAGTAGTAACCGACGTGGCCATTGATCTCGACTGCGCAGGGCGCATTGATGCCAACGGCCAGCGCGTGTTCACCCGCGGCATTGCGAACCTGCCAGCGTGTGGACGCGCCCGCCTCAGGCAGATCATGCAGGGCCTGGTTCAGCTCCCTCACGCTGATCTGGCGCAGGTCCATGATTCGTGTCTCGCTAGCCGGTGCACTCATTTGCGCGCAGCCTCCTGAGTGTTCCTGCAAGCGGTGTGGGCGCGGCCGCCCTGCTCCCAGACATAGACCGTGGCTGGTTCAGGTTCCCAGACCCTCGCTGTTTCCACCCCCGGCAGGCCCGCCAGCGCACGATACTCGGAGGCCATGGCCACCCAGTCTGGTGTTTCTGCCATCACCGCTGGCTTGCAAGCGATGGGGTCACGCAGTACGGCAAAGCCATCGCTGGTTCCCACGGTGAAAGTGAAGAAGCCGTCGAGGTCGTCGAGTGCGGAATACAAGGCCTGTTCGAGACTCGCGCCCTGCCGCATCTGGATATCGAGGTACTGGGCGGCAACTTCGGAGTCGTTGTCGGTGCGAAACACTGCCCCCGCCTTTTCCAGCTTGCGGCGCAGGCGGTTGTGGTTGGAGAGTGATCCGTTGTGCACGAGGCAGAGATCGCTACCCGTGGAAAAGGGATGAGACCCGGCTGTGGTGACCGCACTTTCGGTGGCCATGCGGGTGTGGCCCACAGCGTGACTCCCGCGGGCTTCGCGCAGCCGGAAGAAGCCGGCAACCTCTTCCGGCAATCCGACTTCCTTGTAAATCTCGATGTGCCGACCGATGCTCACCACGGCACAAGGCAATTCTGCGCGCGAGAAATACCGGCGCACTGCGGTTTCTTCCGCCGTCAGGGAAAGCAGGCAATGGGTGTGGACTGCCGAAAAATCGACGTCCACGGCAAACATGCGGGTCAGTTCTGCTGCCAGTTCCGACCAGCTGAATTCCGGTTCTGCACACTGCAGGACGAGCTTCAGGCGTCCCGGTGGTTGCTGATCACGGTAAAGCGCAAAGCCAGAGCTGTCCGGTCCGCGCTGGGTCATCTCCAGCAGCATGGGCGAAAAGAGCGCACCGAGCGAGTCATTCAGTGCCGGATTCTTGAGATAAAGGCCAACGATTCCACACATCCTGTCTTTGCTCCTCAATAGAATTCGAGGTACCGGTTGAGCTCCCAATCGGACACATGACGTGAGTACTCCACCCACTCCATGCGCTTGACCTTGAGAAACTCCTGGATGAGCTCAGCCCCCAGTACCCGCGCGAACAAGGGATCTGACTCCAGAGCGTCCAATGCTTCGCCCAGGTTCTGCGGCAGCAGTCCAATGCCCCGTCTGCGCAATTCCGCACGCGAAAGCTCGTAGAGGTTCTCATTCTGGGGTGGCCCGGGATCCATCTTGTGCTCCACGCCATCCATGCCGGCCGCTACCACCGCCGCCATCGCGAGATAAGGATTACAGCTCGGGTCGGCCAGGCGGCATTCAAGGCGCCCATAGGGAATACGGATCATGGAAGTCCGGTTGTTATCGCCGAAGGTGATATACGCGGGCGCCCAGGTCGCGCCAGACAGGGATTCGCCTACCACCAGGCGCTTGTAGGAATTCACAGACGGTGCGAGCAGCGCACAGAGCCCCTTGGCATGCTTGAGCAGCCCGCCAAGGAAGTGATAGCCGAGACGGGAAAGCCCCATGCCGTGCTTGTCCTTGTCGTCATGGAACAGATTCGCCTTGCCGCCACCGCTCAGTGAGAGATGCATGTGCAGGCCACTGCCGGTGCGGTGGCGGAAGGGTTTGGGCATGAACGAACAGATGAGATCCATATCGCGCGCGATTTCTCCCGCGGCCATGCGAAAGAACACATAGCGATCGGCAGCGGTCAGGGCATCGGCAAAGGTGTAATTGATCTCGAACTGGCCGTTCGCGTCCTCGTGATCGATCTGGTAGACGTCGAAGCCCGTGGTTTGCAGAGATGCCACCAGGCGCTCGATGAAGGCCCGACCGCGGGACAGACCCTTATAGTCATAACAGGGCTTCTCGAGGGTGTCACTGTCATCCGCGGGCGCAAGTCCCCCGTCCTCCTGTTTACGCAAAACCATGAACTCGGGTTCCACACCCACATTCACAGTCCAGCCGCGGGCACTGGTTGTTTCCAGCACCTGCTTGAGGACATGCCGGGTATCGAAGGCGTAGGGTTTTCCGCGCACCCGGCCATCACACACGATGCGGGCGTAGCCGGGTTGCCACGGCACTACCGAGAGGGTGGCGAGGTCGCCGATACCGATGTAGTCAGGATCATGCGGCGCCATGCCCATGCCCCAGATCGCAAACCCGGCGAAGCCCGCCCCACTGCTGAGAATGTCCTCGAAATGCGAGACCGGCACCGACTTGGTCTTGGCCACGCCGTGGACGTCCACGAACTGGGCCAGCACGTAGCGAATCTCATGGTCCTTCAGGAATTTCTGGGCCTGTTTCAGGTTCATGCCTTGACTCCGGATTGCGAACGTTCGGGAATGTCGTGGAGACCGATGAGCTCGCCGCCCAGATCGCGCAAACCCTCGGCAAGGGTGGCAAAGAGCGAGAGAGCATCGGCGGGTGCGCAGACCACATGGAAAATCAGCTCATCACGCCACAGCGCGACTTCGTGTCCGGCAAGCGTGACCGGATACCAGTCCGTGGATGTGCAGCCGGAGATCGGGCTGGCGCAGAATTCGGACAACAGCTGGACCGCGTGCTCACCGCCCAGCGAGAGATCCGCACTGTCGAGCGGGAGCTCCAGAAAGCCTGGCAGCAATACGGAGGGGGCACGCGCGAATGATGCGCCGACCCGGAGGAAACGCGTGCTCCCCAGACGTACGATCCACCCACCCCTCGGGTGCACCACCCGTTGCAACAGGTCAAGGCGCTCCAGACCGTCCTGGGCCAACAGCACCTCCGCACCCTCGCCCACCCACAGGCTACGCTGCCCATGGCTGTGATCAGACATCCAGGTGGCAGCACTTCTGCCGTCCCTACGGTGCACGGCGAGCGTCACACCGTCGACTTCACCTTGCGCGAACGCGGTCTCGGGGAAGCAGGGCAGGAGCGGGCTCTGTCTCATGCCGTACCCTCTTGCTGCCGGCTGTTTGCGGGGTCGTAGAACGCACCCTCGCGGAGATTCGCGCGCACGAGTTGCCCGCGTCCGTTGCGGAGCTCGATGGCCTCGGGCAGTGGCTGGTCTGCCACGCACTCGAGCACCGCGAGGCCGATGGTCTTGCCGAGAACCGGACTCCTCGCGACGCTGGTGATGCGGCCGCAGATTTCGCCTTCCCGGATGATGAGATGACACTCTTCCAGCGCCTCACTCCCCGCCTCGCTGGTCTCGAAGCCGACCAGGCGACGATTGACCTGGTGCTGCAGCAGATCGAGCGCGGCCTTGCCCAGGAACTGAGGCTTGTCCAAGGCCACCAGGCCCGCGAGCGGCGTCTCGAAGGGGTGCATCACGCCATCGGTGTCATGACCCACGATGAGATGGGCTTTTTCCAGGCGCAGCAGACGTTGGGTTTCCACGCCGAATGGACGCAAGCCCAGTGGCGCGCCCGCTTCCAGCAAGGCCTGCCAGAGATGTGGGCCATCGGTGTAGCGCACATGTACTTCGAAGCCCGTTTCACCCACGAAACCCACTCGCATCATGCGTGCGGGAAGGCCGAACAGCGTGGTGTCACGCACCTGCGTGAAGGGAAAGGCCGCGTCATCGATGCCTTGGGGTGTATGCGGTTGCAGGAGCATCCTGGCCCGCGGGCCCGCGACGTTGATCGCAGTCATCTGTCGGGTACGGTCCACCACCTCGACTTGCAGGCCGTAGAGCGCGGCGATCTGCGTGAGCTGCCGGCAAGTCGCCGTGACGTGGCCGGAACCTGCCGTCAGGTAGAAATGATGTTCGCCAAGACAGGCCGCCAGACCATCGTCGACCACCGTGCCACGGTGATCGCACAGGAGCACGTAACGGGAACGGCCGGCTTTGAGGCTTGCGAAACGTCCGGTGAATGCGAGCTCCAGCAGCCTCACCGCATCACGCCCGAAGATTTCCAGCTTGCCAAGGGTGGAGACATCGATCACCCCTACACCCTCGCGGACAGCGCGATACTCGGCGAGCCCGGTCGGGCCACTGTCGGCGTAGCGTCGAGGGCGCAGCCACGCGCCAGCTTCCATCCACACGGCGCCCGCCGCGCGATGCTGCGGCTCCAGGGCGCCATGCGCCTGGGGCCGGATTCTCCTGCCCGCCAGCACGCCCATCGGCACCGGGTGATAGAACGGCCGCGCCGTGGTCGAACCAACCGCATCCATGCCCACGCCGTGATAGTCGGCCAGCCAGCGCGCAGCATTGAGGTTGGAGTGTTTGCCCTGGCTCGGGCCCATGCCGTTGGTGGTGAAGCGTTTCAGCAGTTCGATGTTGTCGAAACCTTCGCGGCAGGCCACTTCGAGATCGTGCAGCTGGATGTCCTCGTCAAAGTCGACGAAGTTCCGGCCGCGTGGATGGGCAAAGAAGGGTCGCGGGTGCGAGTGCGCTTCCCCCGCCCGCGGCGGCCGCGGCGTACGGGCGGAGGAATATCCGAGGCTCGCAAGGATTTCGTCTGCAGCGGCCTCGCCATCCTGCCGTCGGGCCTCCAAGGTATAGACGCCGTTCACACGCCCGGCCGCATAGAGACCCACGGGCAATTCCGTGGGGATGCGTTGGTCGATGACCGCCTCATGTGCAAAACGGGCACCGCCCTGATGAAGCAGTTGCGTGGCCGGCGCCCAGCCTGCGCTCATCAGCAGGCCATCGCAGGCAAAACGGAGTTCGCATCCACCCGCCTCACAGCGGACCCCGGTGAGCACACCGTTCTGCGACAAGGCTTCAAGCGCAGTCACGTCACGCACTATCCGTACGTCGCGCGCCTCGAGCTTCGCCAGGATCTCTGGAGTCGGTTTGAAGCCGGGCAAGACCAACAGGGCGTCGAGGGCAAGGCCTCGCTCAAGCAGCCACGCGGATGCCTCACAGGCCTCGGGATTGCCGGCGAGCATCACGCCGCGGGTGAAAGGAGCCACGCCGTAGCGAGCGACCAGTCTCTGGGCTGCGCTCGCAAGCATCACGCCCGGTACATCGTTGTTGCGAAACACTGCCGGCTGTTCGATCACACCCGTGGTCACAAGCAGCCGTCGCGGGGTCACGATCGTCAAGCCTTCTCGACTCACCAGCGGCACTTCGAGATCGCTGTAGAGCCCAGCCGCGAAGGTACCGGTCAGCACCGTCATCTTCGGGGAGTTATGCGCAGTCGCCTGCGCGGCAGCCAACCAGGCACTGGCTCCATCTGTCCAGGCAGCACTGCCTCCCACCCCCGCATTTTCGTCTGCCAGCACCACCTGAACACCCGCAGCCGACAGGCGCAAGCTTGCGGCGAGTCCTGAAGGGCCGGCGCCGATCACCAGGCAGTCGCAGTGCAGTCGTCGCCAGGGCGAACGGGTCTCAGGGAAGCCCGGGGCTATTCGGCCAAGCCCGCTGAGCTTTCTGATAACCCGCTCCCACATCGGAAACATCCGGCGCGGCTTGTGGAAGGCTTTGTAATAGAAGCCGACCGGCAGCAGCGCGGACAGCGCTTCGATCACGCGAGCCTTGTCGTGCTTGACTCCGCCGAGCGTATTGACCGCCCTGTACGACTCACCGGCCATGACGGGCGAGACATCACCCCTGATATTCAAGTCGCTGGCGGTCTGCAGCAGCACGTTTGCATCGTGGTTGGCGGCCGAGAGCACGCCGCGCGGGCGGTGATACTTGAAACTGCGCCCGAGCACCCGCACGCCGTTCGCAAGCAATGCACTGCTCACGGTGTCTCCGGCAAACCCCTGACAAGCCAAGCCTTCAAAGGTGAAGTGGAGCGGTGCATCGCGCGCGATCCATTCCCCGGGCTGGGGTGGCAACCTATTTCCCATGCTGAGCTCCGGACATGGAGGCCAGCGCGATTTCGAGCACGCTGTCGGTGGCGGTATCGCGGGAGATGAGGAACCAGAGCTGGGAGGCGCGATGGAACCACCATTCCCGCTTCACTTTCGCAGTGGCATCACCGAAGTACACGCCATGACGGGCATCGTGCAGATCATCATTCTGCATTCCGGCAAGTGCGCTGCCGGCGCATAGGAACTCGCTGGCAGGGCGCGGGCCGAGAATCGGGCAATTGAAGATCTTCATGCTCAGTGCCCCACCGCTGCTGCGCCTTTTTCACCAAGCATGTGCATGCGCTCGAAGCGCTCCATGCCGAAGGCCGTGATGAGCGGATGGTTTTCGTCATGGGCAATGGTGTGGGCCATGGTTTCTCCACACACGGGCGTGGCCTTGAACCCCCAGGTTCCCCAGCCCGCATCGAGGTAGAAACCGCTGACTGCGGTCCGCCCCATCACTGGCGCGAAATCCGGTGTCATGTCCGCCATGCCTGCCCATTGACGGTTGATGCGGACATTCGCGAGAAACGGGAAGAGGTCGAGGATTTGGTCCGCCAGTCCGGTCACGAACTCGAGCGAGGAACGGGTGGAATGCAATTCCGCGGGGTCCACCGCCGCGCCCATCACCAGTTCCCCGCGCGCAGTCTGGCTGACATACACATGCAGGCTGCCGGAAACGATGATGGTGTCGAGCCATGGTTTCATCGGCTCGGTCACGCAGGCCTGCAATGGAACGATGTCCACAGGACTGTCGAGGCCCACCATCTTGAGCAGTGTGGGAGTGCTGCCCGCCACCGCACTCAGGACCCGTCCGGTCTTCACCACGCCATGGCGCGTATGCACGCCGCTGACGCGCCCCCCGGAGATTTCAATGCCGGTCACCGGTGTGTTCTGGAAGATTTCCACGCCCAGACGTGAAGCCCCGCGTGCATAACCCCAGGCCACGGCATCGTGACGGACGATCGAGCCCGGGACGTGGTAGAGCGCACCCAGAATCGGATGCTTGCCACCGCACTCGAGATCGATCCACGGACAGGCCGCCTTCACCGCCTCCGGGCCCACCAGACTGCTCTCGATGCCGTAATGGCGGTTCACCTCCGCGCGCCACCGCGCGGTACGCAAGGTGGCCTCGTTGTGGGCGAGCGTGAAATGTCCACGGTTGGTGTAGAAGAGATTGGTATCAAGTTCTTCCGACAGGCCCTCGAACAGGCGCACGCTGCGGTC
>JAURMM010000039.1 GCA_030830685.1 Gammaproteobacteria bacterium
AACGGTTGCCGACGTCCTCGAGTCCGACGACTGCCAGCAGCTCTCGGGACAGCGTGCCCTCTCCGCGCACATAGCCGTTTCCTGACAGCAAGACCGCATCCGCGGGCGTTGCGAGACGTGGTATTGCCTTCAAGCGCTGATGCAGCTTTTGGAGAAGCTGCCGCGCGCGACGCTCCATGGCCAGCAATCCCGCAAGACGGATCAGTGCTTCTTCATACATCGCAAGCGTCTCGGCCGGCGGGAAGATTTCCACGCGATAGCCGAGTCTCTGCAGCAATTGGACGGCCGGGCTGTTGTCGTTCGCAGCCAGGACGAGTTGCGGCTTGAAGTTCACGACTTCCTCCTCCCGACCGTTGTTGCTGGCGTGTCGGGAGGCCTCGGCGGCCAGTGGGGAGAGTCCGGGATCCTGACTGAGGCGTGTGAGCGACAGGTGCGCCCCGGGAGGGGCGGCCTCGAGCAGCAGGCTGTCCGTGCAGAGGTTCAGCGAGACGATGCGGTCGGGGAACTCGGGCCGGGTGGCCGCGGTGGCCAGCGTGGGCAGCGTGGGCAGCGTGGGCAGCAGGAGCACCCCCGCGAGCCCGAGCCTTGCGGCCAGACTGCGCGGGCGGTGCCAGGTCACGCCTTGGCGCGCCGTGCCCGTACTGCTGCAGCCAGGGTTTCCAGCACTGGCACCGTGGACTCCCACGAGATACAGGCATCGGTGATGCTCTGACCGTAGACCAGCGGCGTGGAGGCTGTGTGGTTCTGCTTTCCTTCCTTGAGATGGCTCTCGAGCATCACACCCGCAACCAGTTGCGAGCCTGCGGCCACCTGGGCTGCGATGTCTTCGGCGACTGCCGGTTGCCGGGTGTGATCCTTGCGGCTGTTGCCATGGCTGCAGTCGATCATGATTCGCGATGGCAGGCCCGCTTTTTCCAGCGTGGCTGCGCAGCTCTCAAGCGCCGCCGCGTCGTAATTGGGGCCGCTGTTCGCGCCGCGCAGGATCACATGGCAATGCTCATTGCCACGCGTGGTGACGATGGCGGAGATCCCCTGCTTGGTCACGGACAGGAAGTGATGTGCATTGCGTGCGGCCCCGCTGGCATCCACTGCAATCTGCACATTGCCATCGGTGCCGTTCTTGAAGCCCACCGGCATCGAAAGCCCCGAGGCCAGCTCCCGATGAATCTGACTTTCCGTGGTGCGCGCGCCAATGGCGCCCCAGGCAATGAGGTCGGCGATGAACTGTGGCGTGATCACGTCGAGAAACTCGGTGCCAGCAGCGAGGCCTCGATTGGCCAGTTCGAGCAGAAGGCGGCGCGCCATGCGCAGCCCGTTGTTGATGTCGAAGCTGCCATCGAGGTTGGGATCGTTGATGAGACCCTTCCAGCCTATGGTGGTCCGAGGCTTCTCGAAGTACACCCGCATGATGATCATCAGATCAGCTGCATGCCGCTCCACAGCGCTCTGCAGGCGATCGGCATACTCGAGCGCAGCCTTGGTGTCGTGAATGGAGCAGGGGCCGACGATGACCAGCAGGCGATCATCCTCGCCCGTGATGATCTTCTCGGCCGCACGGCGCGCGCGCGAAACCACGTGCGACGCGTGCTCGGTGAGCGGAAGCTCCTCCATGAGGATGGCCGGAGGGAGCAGGGGACGATAGCCGGCGATGCGGGCGTCGTCTGTGATTTCGAACATGGGCTTGAAACTCCTGTTGGACCACTCTGCCGGTGCGGGGCGGCATTGTAGCCGGCAAGCTGCTGTGAGGGAGAGTGCGGCGGTGATTGACCAGACTCAATCAGGCCATGAGCGCCGTCCCCGCCCGGAAGCAGAGCAGCGCGCCGAGGTAACCGAGACCGGTCATGTAACTCCAGGCGAGGATCGGCCACCGCCAGGAAGCCGTTTCGCGGCGGATGACCGCAAGCGTCGAGATGCACTGCAGGCACAGCGCGTAGAAGACCATCAGGCCCAGCGCCATGGGCAGCGTGAATACAGGCGAGCCATCCGCATGGGTGGAGGCGCGCAGCCGTCCCACCAGGGAGGCCTCGGCGTTTTCATCATCCGCTTCCACGGCGTAGAGCGTACCGAGCACGGCGATAACCACTTCCCGGGCCGGGAAGGACGCGATCACGGCGGCGGTGACCTTCCAGTCCCAACCGAGCGGCGCGAACACCGGCGCCACCTGGTGGCTCATCTGGCCGAGATAACTCTGCTCCAGCTGGGCCGTCGGGCTCGCGTCCTGGCGTTGGGGAAAGGACGCAAGGCCCCACACCAGCAGCGCGACGAGGAAGATGAGGGTCCCGGCGCGGCGCAGGAAAATGCCGGCCCGAGCCAGCAGTTTGATGAGCACCGAACGCAGATTGGGCCAACGGTAGGGGGGCATCTCCAACAGGAAACGGGTGACCGGCCCCCTGTACAGCACGCGCTTGATGAGAAACGCGGTAAACACCGCGCCGAAGAGGCCAAGCAGATAGAACGCCAGCAGCACCAGGCCTTGCAGGTTCAGCAGGCCACCCAGCCAGGTTTTCTGGGGAACGAAGGCCGAGATCAGCAAGGTGTAGACCGGCAGGCGCGCAGAGCAGGTCATGAAGGGTGCAGCAAGAATCGTCGCCAGTCGGTCGCGGGGATTGCCGATCACCCGTGCGCCCATGATGCCGGGTACCGCACAGGCAAAGCTCGACAGCATGGGGATGAAGGACTGGCCCGACAGGCCGCACCAGCGCATCAGGCGGTCGACAAGAAAGGCAGCCCGCGACATGTAACCGGAGTCCTCCAGCACGATGATGAAGGCGAAAAGAATCAGGATCTGGGGAAGGAAGATCACCACACTGCCCACGCCTGCGATCACGCCATCGATCAGGAAGCTGGCCCATAGACCCTCACCGACTCGATCCCGTATTGCCTCTCCAAGGCCGGCCGTGGCGCCATCGATTGCATCCATCATGGGCGTTGCCCATGCAAACACCGACTGGAACACGACTGCCATCGCGAGCAGAAAGAACAGGGCCCCGTACAGCGGATGGTTGAGGAGCACATCCACGCCATCCCGCCATGTACGCTGCCGCGGGCTGCGCTTCTCCACCTGCGCGACGATGCGATTGATCCACAGATAGCGTTCGCGGGCCTCCAGCGTTGCAAGATCGCGGCCTTGGCCTACCGCCTGCCGGGTGCTGGCCAGTGCGTCTGCCGCTGCCAGCCCGCACCGTCCGAGCAGACGTTGTTCGGCATACCCGCCCTTGTCGGTCAGCGCTCGTTCGACTTCAACCGGATGTAGCGCGCGTCCCTCGAGGCCGGCGGAGAGTGTTGCCGCGAGCGTGGCGCTGGCCTGCCGCAAAGGGCGGTTCAGCACCAGGGGGTGCGGTCGGAGATCGTCCAGCGCCCCTGCCAGAGCGCGCTTGAGTTGATCCACGCCCTGGCCTTTCGTCACCGCAACGGGCACCACCGGGCATTCCAGCAAGGCCTCGAGCGCGGGCACATCCAGACTCACACCGCTTTCGGTGAGCATGTCGCTCATGGTCAAGGCGATGACAGTAGGCAGCCCGAGTTCGAGGACCTGGCTGGCCAGGAAGAGATTGCGGCGCAGATTGGTCGCATCGAGCACGACCAGCGCCATGGAAGGTTGCCCCACCTCAGCACGATGCCCGAGCAGCACATCGACCGCCACGATCTCATCAGGAGACTGCGCGCTCAGCGAATAAGTGCCGGGCAAATCGACCACCGTCACCTGCTGGCCTTGAATCTCGGTCCAGCCGAGCAGGTGTTCAACCGTCACGCCCGGGAAATTACCGACCTTCTGCTTGAGGCCGGTCAGCGCGTTGAACAGTGTGCTTTTGCCGGTGTTGGGATTGCCGAGAGTGACCAGCACGGGTTGTTGAGCGGGGGCGTTCAACCCTGCGTCTCCAGCAGGACGAGCTCGGCTTCCTCTCGGCGCAGTGACAGAGCGTATCCCATCACTTCCACTTCCAGCGGATCACCCGTCGGGGCCCGGCGTAGCACCTTGACTTCCGTGCCTTCCAGTAGGCCCAGTTGCATGAGTCTTTGCGTGAAGCCATCCATCTGCGTGAATCCGCTGATGACCCCGGCCTCGCCGGGCGCAAGGCCGGCCAGAGTGCGTATCGACATCAGGCGAAGAGTCTGCGTAGAAAGGCCGGCAGGCGACTGATGCCGCCCGTGAGATTCTCCACTTCCACGAGGTCCGCCTCAGGGCCAGCCAGCGCCCAGCGGCTTTCATCCTGGCGCAGAAGCATGGGATCGCCCCCTCGCAGCACCTCGAATTCGCTGCCAGGCACGAGACCCCGGGCCGCGAGGCGCGCAGCAAGGCGAGCATCGTGTACGGCGATGACCATGCCTTTGGCTCCGCGCGGCAGGCTGCCCAAGCGACACCCCGCGCCAAGGGCATCCGGCGGGCAGGCTTCAGGATCTACGGTAGGCATGGGGCGATTGGCGGGGCCTGAACGGGAATGATTCTCGAATAGGATGCTAAAGGCTGCCGCCGGGTTTGTCATCGGCGGGACGACGTCTCAGATGCTGTAACCGCGCCGTGGTGTGGGCCGGCTGTGCCGGCTGCCCGGCCCTGTGCGGTAGCCGCCCGCGCGCTCCAAGGCGGCATTCAACAGATGACGCTCTTTCATCGTGCGCCAGAAATCCACCGTCAGTAGATCGGCATGGACGGCAAGAAAGGCCTTACGGTAGTCATCGTCCATAGCCAGAAAACGGATGAATTCCTCCGGGAAGACATCGTTGCCGTCCACGTAGTACCAGGTCTCCTGTCGCATCTCGTCTTCTTCAAAACGCGCCTCCGGCACTTCGCGGAAATTGCAGTCGGTGACCAGGCAGAGTTCATCGTAGTCATAGAAAATCACTCGCCCGTGGCGCGTGACGCCGAAGTTCTTGAGCAGCAGGTCGCCGGGAAAGACATTGGTTTGCGCGAGATCGCGGATGGCATTGCCGTAGTCCACCACTGCAGCGCGTCCGGCCTCGCGGGGGCACTCGCGCAGGAACAGGTTGAGCGGATTCAGACGGCGTTCCACGTAAAGATGCTTGATCACCAGCTGGTCGCCTTCGATGCGTGCAGTTTCGGAGGCTTCCTCCATCAGCTCGTCGATCACCGCCTGATCGAACTTGGCGAGCGGGAAACCGATGTGCGTGAACTCCTGCGTGTCCAGCAATCGACCGGCGCGATCATGCTTGAACACGAGCTGGTATTTCTCTATGACTTCATCGCGCGTGGAGGTTTTCGGGAAACCGAATTTGTCGCGGATGACCTTGAAGACCAGATCGTAGGACGGCAGGGTGAAGCAGATCATCACCAATCCCCGGTCACCCGCCGCGTGCACGAAGCGATCCTGGCAGGTGGTGAGGTGCGTGGTGAACTGGCGATAGCGCTCGGTCTTGCCCTGGCGTACACGGCCAAGCACGGTATAGAGCTCATCTATGGGTTTGTGCGGCAGCAGACCATGGATGAAGTGGATGGCGCCTTCCACGGGCTCCAGATCGACGAAGAAGTAGGAGCGGGTAAAGCCGAACAGAATGCTGATACTGTCCACATCCATCATCACCTGGGCTACTTCCACCCCTTCTTCGGGATGACGGAACTCGATGACGAGCGGCGCACTGTGGTCGGGCCAGAAAGCCTGGCCAATCAGGTAAGCGCCGCTGGATTGATAGAACACAGCCGGCAGGACATCGATGCGCAGCAATTCCTCACCACCCGCATGTACTTCGCCATGCCGCGACAAGGCCTCGGCGATGCGAGCTTCGTCCCGCTGCCGGTCTGCGTGGTGGGCTGAGAAGGCGAAATCCCCGAGCATCTGGCGCAGCACCGGCGCCAGAGCACCCCACACGACATAGGAGTGGATATCGCTCGCGTGCCTCTGCGCATCGCGCACATTGAAGCGGATGTCCAGGAATTCGGTCTGGGGATCGGCGCCCACGGTGTTGAATACACGGCGGCTGACCGAATTGAAGAAAGTCTTGCAGAACGCCCCGTCGACAATTCCGCTGACCCTGTCCCCGAAGGACTGCTTGATATCAGTCCACAGGGCTTTGTCGATACCGACATCAGCGAATTGCCGGTTGAGCGCCGCGACTACCCGCTCGACGGACTTGGTGTAGAGCTCGAGGCGCTCGACGAAATCCCGCTCGGCGCCCCGCCAGTCGCGAATCTCGAAGCGGTCACGCGCGCGACGCGTGATCCGCCCGAAGTTGTCGTTGTACTTGATGAATGCCTCGTGGATGCCCTTGCCGGCCTCGAAGATCAGCTGCCGGCGCGAATCGGTGGCCACGAGGCGTCTTCCTCAGAGGCGCTCAATCAGCGCCGTGGCGAACTCGCTGCACTTGACCTCTTTGGCGTCCTCCATGAGGCGTGCGAAGTCGTAGGTCACGATGCGGTCACCGATTGTGCGATCCATGGCATTGATGAGCATGTCTGCGACTTCGGTCCAGCCGAGGTAGCGGAACATCATCTCTCCCGACAGCAGTACCGAGCCCGGATTCACCTTGTCCTGATTTGCGTACTTGGGTGCGGTGCCGTGGGTTGCTTCGAAGATTGCGTGCCCGGTGTCGTAGTTGATGTTGCCACCCGGCGCGATGCCGATCCCGCCCACCTGCGCCGCCAGCGCATCCGAGAGATAGTCACCATTGAGGTTGAGTGTCGCGATCACGTCAAACTCAGTGGGACGGGTCAGCACCTGCTGCAGCGTGATGTCCGCAATCGCGTCCTTGACGAGGATTTTACCGGCTGCGAGCGCAGCATCCTGTTCGGCGTTGGCCGTCTTGGAACCTTGGGCGGCCACGGTGCGATCCCACTGGCTCCAGGTGTAGGTGCGGTCACCAAACTCCTGCTCGGCCACCTCGTACCCCCAGTTCCGGAAAGCACCCTCGGTGTACTTCATGATGTTGCCCTTGTGCACAAGGGTGACACTCTTGCGGCCGTTGTTGATCGCATAGTTGATGGCCGCGCGCATGAGGCGGGCGGAACCATCCTGGGAGACCGGCTTGATGCCGATGCCGGACGATTCCGGGAAGCGGATCTTCTTGTACATGGCCGGGAAGGCTTCCTGGAACATCGCCATGAAGCGCTTGCCATCGGCCGTGCCCATCTCGAATTCAATGCCGGCGTAGATGTCTTCGCAGTTCTCGCGAAAGATCACCATGTCCACCAGATCGGGACGCTTCACCGGTGACGGCACGCCCTTGAACCAGCGCACGGGGCGCAGACAGACGTAGAGGTCGAGGATTTGGCGGAGCGCCACGTTCAGGGAGCGGATGCCACCGCCCACCGGGGTGGTGAGTGGGCCCTTGATGGCCACGAGGTACTGACGGCAAGCGTCCAGGGTGGCGTCAGGTAGCCAGGAACCAGTGAGGTTGTTCGCCTTCTCGCCTGCCAGAACCTCCAGCCAGTTCACCTTGCGTTTGCCACCGTAGGCCTTGGCAACCGCGGCATCCATCACGCGCTGGCTCGCACGCCAGACATCGGGGCCGATGCCGTCCCCTTCGATGAACGGGATGATCGGATCATCCGGGACAATCAGACGCCCGTTGGAAATCGTGATTTTGCTGCCGCTGATCGGCGCCGAAGCTTGCGTGGCCAATGCTTTACCTCCCAATGTCGAAAAGCGCCGCAAGTGTTCCACAAACGGCCCCCGCTTGCCACGGCGAGGAAGGGCGAACTAAACCAGTTGCAAGCAGGTCGCAGCTGCCTGCAGGACGGGTCGGGGGAGTATCTGTGAGCGCAGTCACATTCCGGACCGCCGGACAATGTTTTGATTGAGAAAACAAAGGCCTTGCAATATCCTCGCGGGGCACGCGGCAGTACGTGTCAATAAGGCGGCAAGCCATTGAATTATAAATACAGAATTGTGATCTTCGATGAGCACCCGCATGACCGCGGACTGCTCGCCCTGGCGCTTCGCAGCGCCGAGGCGCAACTGGAAATTCTCGAAGCCTCGACACCGCTCGAGATTGCGCACCATGTCAGCAGTGGGGCAATCGATGCGCTGATTGCCGATCCCGCCAGCTCCTTTGGCGAAGTGGCCGGACTCGCAGCAGAGTTGCGCAAAAGATCTCCGCAAAGCCTGTTCTGGCTGTTCACCGGGTCGAGCGAAATCCCGACCGCGGCCGAGTGCGTGGGCCTCGGAGTAGATGGGCGTACTACCAAGGGTAGTGCGGGCTTTCTCGCGATGCCGACTGCGCTGCTTGATCGTCTGCGTGCCCAGCGCGAGCTGCGGGCGCAGTTTCCGTGGGAGGGCGACAGCGTCTTTTCCGGCACCTTCGATCTCTCTGCCTGTCTGCTGGGCAAGGGCGGGGCCATTCGCGCCGTCAATCGCGCCTTCGAAGAGATGCTGGAGCGGCCGCGCTACGAGTTGCTCGAACTCGGTTTCGATCAGCTTCTGAACGAGCCCGGGCGGGAAGATGACTGGCGGCGACGTTTCCTAGTCGGGCACGACGCCTGGGAAGCCGCAGCCTCTCTCCGCACAGCGTCCGGACGCCCATTGACGGCGGCCTTCTCTGCCAACCCCTTGGCCGATGCCGGCGCTCAGCAAGGTCTGTGGGCGGTCTGCCTGATGGACGTCACCCGTCTGTTGAGCGCTGCACCGGCGGTCGGCCCTGCCGTCGCGGCACCGGGCGTCGATCTGGATCAGATCCTCTACGCGATTTCGCATGATCTGCAGGCGCCGTTGAATTCGCTGTCCAGCCAGGCTCGCACGTTGGGTGAGAGCGAGGCGGTGCAGGGCGAGGAAGCGCGTGAAGCAGCGCGCGAAATAGGCACGCTGGCGGCACGCATGCAGCTGATGCTGGATGGCATCCTGCAGGTTGCGGACGTGCGCCGGGGGGGCGACGAACCGGAAGTAGTCGGTCTTGACGCAATCCTTCAGGACGCGATGGACAACCTGCGCAGCGAAGTCGAGGCAACTGCCGCCACCATCGAACGCGAAGGACTTCCCACCCTGCGCGTGAATCGCCAGCAGATGGTGCAAGTGCTGCAGAACCTGCTTGCGAACGCACTCAAATTCAAGGGTGACCGCATTCCGCGCATTCGCGTGCATGCGGAAGAGTCCGACGAGACACTGCGCATCGTGGTGGAGGACAACGGCATCGGCATCGAGGCTCGTGAGCTTGAACGTATCTTCGGGATGTTCCAGCGTCTGCATACGGAGCGCGAATACCCGGGCATTGGCGTTGGTCTCGCCATCAGTCGCCAGATCGTCCGCGCGCACGGCGGTGACATCACGGTTGATTCAACCCCGGGGCGGGGCAGCCGCTTCACCATTGAGTTCAAGGGCGCGGCGCTGCGCTCAGTCAATTCCACCGGGAACCGGGTGGCCGGCTGATGACAGAAGGGCTGGTCCAATGCAAGGTTCTACTCGTAGAGGACATCGAAACCGAAGCTCAGCTCGTCCACAAGCATCTGCGCCGCGTCAGCGGCTGGCGCTTCAGTATCGAGCACCATGACCGGCTGACTCCCGGGCTCGAGCGGGCGCGAGAGGGACAGTTCGACGTTATCCTCATCGATTTGAATCTGCCGGATGGTGCAGGTCTCGAGGTCTGCCAGCGCATGCGCCGGGCAGCTCCGCGCACGCCGATCATCGTGCTCACCAACCAGAACAGTGAAGATCTCGGCAACCGTGCATTGCGCGAGGGCGCCCAGGACTATCTCATCAAGCGGGAAGTGGATGGTCCGCTGCTGGGACGTGCGATCCGATATGCCATCGAACGCACGCGGGTGGATCGTGCACTACGCGAAAGTGAACAGCGCTATGCGCTTGCTGTTGCCGGTGCGAATGATGGCATCTGGGACTGGAACATCCGTGATCGCGAGATCTACTTCTCTCCACGCTGGAAAGCCATTCTAGGTTACAGCGATGGTGAGATAGCCGATCAGCTCCGTGAGTGGTTCGAGCGTATCGATCACCACGACCGCGAACAATTCAACGAAGCGCTCAACGCCCACCTGGAGGGGCGCAGCAACTCCTTCGAATGCGAATACCGAATGGCCACCAAGGGTGGCGAGGTCCGCTGGGTTTCCACCCGTGGGGTTGCCGTGCGTGATGATGCCGGCACGGCACTGCGCATGGCCGGTTCGATGACCGACATCACGCGCCGCAAGCAGACCGAGGCGCGGTTGCTGCATGAAGCCATGCATGATGCTCTGACGGGCTTGCCCAACCGGATTCTGTTCATGGACCGGCTCGATCTTGCCCTGCGCAGATTCCGGCGCGACCCGAGCAAGTTGTTCGCGGTGCTGTTCTTCGATCTTGATCGCTTCAAGCACGTGAACGACAGTCTGGGCCATGGGGTCGGTGATGAACTCCTGGGGCTGGTGGCGGCGAGGATTCTTTCTTGCCTGCGCCCCGGCGACACGCTGGCACGCCTCGGGGGCGATGAATTCGCCATAGTCCTGAATGACATCAGCGGCGCCACCGATGCGATCTACGTGGTGGATCGCGTACAGAAGGCGCTGTCCCGTGAGTTTGAAATCGCCGCGCATACGCTCTACACCTCCGCGAGCATCGGCATCGCCGTCAGCTCTGAAATCTATCGTTCACCGGAAGAAATAGTCCGGGACGCGGACATCGCGATGTACCGGGCCAAGAACTCCGGGCAATCCACCTATGCGGTGTTCGATACCTACATGCACGATCAGGCTATCTTCCAGCACCGCATGGAGACTGATCTGCGCCGCGCACTGGAGAAGGGGGAATTCGAGATCCACTACCAGCCGATCATCTCGCTGGAGAGCGAGCGGGTCCTTGGTTTCGAAGCGCTGCTCCGCTGGCAACATCCCACGCGCGGCCTGGTCATGCCGCAGGAATTCATCGGTATCGTCGAGGACACCAGTCTGGTCACCCCCATCGGATGGTGGGTGATCGAACGCGCCTGCCAGCAACTTGCAGTCTGGCAGCGGTTGTTCCCGGTGGATCCACCGCTCGCCATGAGCGTGAATGTCTCAGGCAAGCTGTTTCTGACCGACGACATGGCCAAGCGCCTGGCGGCCCTCCTGGAAGATTGTGAGATTGATCCGCGCACACTCCACCTTGAGATAACCGAGCGGGTGGTGATGGACCACGGCGACCTCGTAATGAGTACGCTCTCCGATCTGCGGGATCTGGGCGTTGAACTGCATGTCGATGACTTCGGTACCGGCTATTCCTCGCTGACGTATCTGCAGCGCTTCCGCTACGACTCGCTCAAGATTGATCGCAGTTTCGTGCAAACCATGACGGAGAAAGTGGACAGCAGTGCCATCGTCGAGGCACTCATCACGCTTGGTGGGACCTTGGGTATGAAAGTCGTGGCGGAGGGGGTGGAAACCGCCGATCAGGTGCGCAGGCTTCAAGCCATGCATTGCCCGGCTGCGCAGGGTTACTGGTACGCACGACCCATGCATCAGGATGCGGTCAATGACTTCCTGAGAATTGGTGGCAGTGGCGAACCTGGCGGCGGGAGTTCCGGCAAATCCCTTCACCACTGACCGACTGAGGCCTTGCCCTGCATGAAGGTCGCATCGGCTCAGTTTCCCCGGTTGACGCGCCATGCGGTCAGGGACGTGGAGCTTGCCGTGTGGTCTGGCGGCGACCCCGCGAAGCCACCCTTGGTGCTGCTGCACGGCTGGGGTGACACGGGCGCAAGCTTTCAGTTCATCGCACCCTTTCTCAGCGACCACTTTCATCTCATCGCCCCGGATCTGCGCGGCTTCGGTCATTCCAGTGCGCCGGTTGGCGAGTACTGGTTTCCGGATTACCTGGCCGATCTGGATGCGTTGCTGCACAAACTCTGTGGCGAACGCCAGTGCGATCTGGTGGGGCACAGCATGGGCGGAAATATCGCGGGCCTCTTTGCCGGCCTCCGGCCCGCGCGGATCCGCAGATTGGCACTGCTGGAGGGTTTCGGGCTCGACACCACCTCACCCGGGACTGCGCCAGAACGCTACCGCACCTGGCTGGATGCGCAGTCCGGGACGTCGCGGTTGCGTGAATTTTCCTCCCGTTCGGCACTGCAGGAACATCTGCGGCGCCTTGCGCCGTTCGCCGCGGAAGAGACACTCGAAGCTCTGTGCCCTCTGTGGGCAGAGCTCAGTGGGGAGGAGCGTTGGCAACTGCGCATGGATCCTCGCCACCGCAAACCGAATCCGGTGCTGTACCGTCGCGCTGAAGCCATTGCCTGCTGGCAGGAAATCAGCGCGCCGGTGCTGCTGGTGATGGGCAACAGGTCGGACTGGCCGCGACATTTCGTGAATCTGGATCCGGTTTCTGCGTTGACTGCAATCCTGCCAGCGGCGCGTGTCGAATCGATCGAGGAGGCCGGCCACATGCTCCACTGGGACCAACCGGAGCGCCTCGGTCGCCTGCTGTGTGAATTCTTCATCGACACGGAAGCTGCGTGATGCCCAAGGTTCGTCTCATTCTCGGCTGCGGTTACCTCGGCAGTGCCCTGCTGGACCAGCTGGCGCCAACACCTGGCCGTATCATCGTGACCAGTCGCAGCGCGCAACGCCTCGCCGCACTCACGGCCAGTGGGCGGGCCGAGGGCCTGGTGCTCGAGACCGCGACTCTTGGGCCGGCGCAGCTTGCGAGCGTTAGAGAGGGTGGCGATGCCGTGGAAGCGTGGTGCCTGTTCACGCCGTCGGCCCTGGCCGAGATTTCGGTGCGTGAGCGTCTGTTCACGGCGTTGGACGCCTTGCCGCTGGAGCGGGCGGTGCTGGTTTCCAGCACCGGAATCTATGGGGCGGCAGCCGGCGGTGAGGTGAGTGCAGAGACGCTGCCTCATCTCAGTGGTCCGCGGGAACAGGGCCTGGCGGACATCGAACAAAGTTGGCGGCATCTGCCGGGCGCGTGCATCGTGCGAATGGCGGGCCTGTATGGGCCGGGGCGTGTCATCGGGACGAGCATGGTCCGGGAGGGGAGAGTGATTCCGGGTCGCGCTTCAGCCTGGCTCAATCTCATTCACCAAAGAGATGCGGCAGATCTTCTACTGACTGTGGCAGCCTCCACTCAGGCTGCGTCGGTTGAAGTTGGCAGCGACGGGAAGCCCATGCGCCGGCATGAGTACTACGGCGTGCTCGCAGACCTGCTTGGCGCGCCTGCACCGCGCTTCGAGAGCCAGGACGAGGGGGATGCCGGAAAACGCGTGAATCCCGCCTCCAGCTGGCGGCGCCTTGCGTGGTGTCCGCGCTTCACCAGCTACCGGGAGGGCCTTCGAGACGCTCTCGGCTTACCGGCGATCAGTCAGTAAAGGATGAAATCTCCGAACGCCCGCGGGCCATCGCCGCTGCGAATACGCGAAATGATGTCGAGCTTCTCGCCCCCCAGCACCACCAGTTCATTGTCGAACCAGTTCGCGACATAGTAACGATCGAGCGCGGGAGAGTAGTTCACGCCCTCAGGGTACTCTCCGACGGGCACGGGAGGCCCGGCTTGCAGAGCCGCAAGATCAACCAGCGACACAGTGCCTGCCTGCTGGTTGGTGACCAGGAGACGTTGGCGGCGTGCATCGTGTGCAATGGCGTAGGGCGCTTCCCCTACCGTGATTTCCGCAGTCACTTTTCGTGTCTTGAAGTCGACGAGCGAGATGGAGTTGCTCTGCACGTTGGCCACAAAGGCTTGGGTGCCATCAGCGGAAATGCTCACGCCGAACGGCGCCTTGCCGACTTTCAGCGTCGCAAGACGCTCCAGACCTGGCAGGGCATGGAGGGCTACGGTGTTAGCATCCCGCTCCGCAAGAATGAGCCAGCCGCCATCGGGACTGACCGCGACACCCGCCGGCACCTCGCCGGTGGTTGCCTCATCCACGATTTTCAGTGTGCGGGTGTCAAGCGCTACGAGCCGTCGGCCGTACCATTCAGTTACATAGACAAGATCCCGCACGGGGTCCCGCGCGATCCCGAGTACCTCGCCACCGAGAGCAATCTGCTGTGTCTGCTTGCGGCTCGCTACGTCAATGACGCTCAGTCCGTGGGCGCTCGGGGTGGTGATGAACACCCGCGCGCCTGAACGTTCAATCGCCACGCCGGCCGGATCCTTGTCGACCGGGATTTCAACGAGCGACCGATGCGTCTGCAGATCCATCACCGACACCGTATCGGTGCCCTGATTGGTCACGAAGGCCAGCTGCGCGCCCGCTGGCGTACAGGCAGACAGCGAGACCAGGAGTGGCATGCATGCGCGCATCAGTCGCCGCCGCTCAGGAGCCCTGCTGTTCCGCGAGCTTCTTCAGGTTTTCCAGTCCCTGCTGATAAACGGCATTCACTGCCTTCAGTGCAGCTTCGTCGTTCAGCTCTGGCGGTGGATTGTTCTTGGGGTAGGCGCGATAGAAGCCGCTGCGCCACTCCACGCTGCTGGTCTTGTCGTCCTTGGCCGTGACCGTGAGGAAGGCCGAGTAAGTGGTGACGGGCATGACCGCGTTGTCGGTCTTGATGATTTTGTAGCGATACATCATGGTCGCCGGGTCGTAGGCCTGCAGTTCTTCGACGATCTCCGGGCCGTCGGCTTTTCCTGCACGCAGCGTGCGTTTGGCGCCGACTGCATTGCCGCCCTCCAGCGCGCAGGCGGCGATCGCCGGATGCCATTCGGAAATCGCACAGAAATCCGCGATCAAGCTCCAGACCTTGGCCGCAGGAGCATTGATCTCGATGGTTTGGGTGACCTTCTGGCGGGATGGGCCGTGCGCAAACACGACGTTGGAGACAACGGTGCAAAGAATCAGGATGAGGATACGCAAACGCATGAACAAATCTCCGGTTGAAGCTGGACTGCCGGGTCGCGGCGGGCGGCGGCAGTTTAGTGCGCGGGCGTGGACCTCGCCAGTCGCGTGGGCAGGTGCCTTGCTGGCGCTCGGTGCAGTATTTCCAAAACACGCACCCGCACGAGAGATCCCGCCAGTCTGCCAACTGGAGATCGCGAGTCCAGCGGGGACGCATCGCTTTGAAGTGGAAGTGGCCAGCACACCCCGCGCGCGCCGGCGCGGCCTCATGGGGCGTGAATCGCTCACGAAAGGTCACGGCATGCTGTTCGTGTTCGACCAGGAGGAACGGCTTGCGATGTGGATGAAAAACACACTCATCCCTCTGGACATGCTTTTCTTCGACGGCAAGGGCGCGATGGTGCATATCGAGCGCAAGGCTGAGCCGCATTCACTGCGTCACCGACAGGCGCCGGAGTCCGTGCGCTATGCACTGGAAATCAATGGCGGAGAGGGCCAATCACTGTCGGTGGATTCTGGTGCCCGGCTTGACCCCGAAAGTCTTCAGGAGTGTCTGGGCGCAGGGGGAAACTGAAACACGGCCAGCGCGAAGTTCGCGGTCCTTGACCGGACCCTGGTGTCAGGGTTGTGGTTTCGATTTGATGGCAGAGAGCCCGGCTTCGAAGCCCTCCAGTGACACCGCCACCTCGATTGGCTCGCGTTTGGCGTCGTTGAAACGCACCTTCATCTGCTTGGCCTTGGCCAGGGCGCTGAGAAAGGCGGGTTCCAGACGCGCCCCAGCGCGACACCCGCTCGGCTCGCATCGCTCCACCGGAAAGTGCATGGCGTCCGCACCGGGGACTTCCATGACCACCCCGGCCGGCAGAGACATGCCGAGTGGGAGGCTCAGGGCCGCGATGGGTGCATCCTCTCCCGGCACATACCCGATGGCCATCTGCAGTACCCGTTGCCCTCCTTCGCGCAACACCAGTTCTTGGAGGATGAAACAGCCGCCTTGCTGGTCCTCCTGCGGCGCCTCGCACTTGGCGATCCAGCTGCCGAACCGCTTGGGGTCCGGGTCTGCCGCAGGTTCGGTGGCGTGCGCGCCTTTACACGCTACGCCAAGGGCGAGCGTGGCAATGGACAGCAGACGGCGCAGGGTTTTCACGGGGCATTATTTTACCGCATCAGGAGCAGACGTGGGATCGCCGATTGCACGGCCGCGTCGCGCACTGTTGGACCACTCGGGCACGCAGATCTCCGTATGGATGTCGTAGAAGTCGTAGGGTTTGAGGTCGACCACCGGCGTGCCGTGCCAGGCATCGAGACGCCTCACCTTGAGCCGGTTGTCGTTGATTTCGAGCAAATCCACAACCGCGAGCCCCAACGGATTAGGTCGATTCCGGGTGCGCATGGCAAAGGCCCCCACCGCAGGCCTGCCTGTTTCGGTATTGGGCCTCATCAGCAGTTCCGTACACGGTGGCGCGCGATCCATGTAGAAGATCACGATGAGGTGGGAATACGCTTCGAGGGCTGTCAGACCCGGCACGTATTCCGGGAGAATCAGCACCTCGGAGACCAGCTCACGGCGACGCCGCGGGATCTCCTCATCGGGTACCTCCGTGACTACATGGCCGATGGGCGTGAGCGTGAACGTGCGATGAGTGTCTGTCTGCATCGATCGAGCCTGGCAGTTGCGGGACTGCAATCATCGCGCTCACTGGTCCCGGCTGTCACGGCGCGCTAGGCTCGCACCATGTCTTCAGAACGTTTCCACCCCGCAGTCGCTGCCTGGCTCGAGTCAGCCTTCACGGCACCCACGCCGGTGCAGCTCCGCGCCTGGGAAGCCCTGCGTGACCCTCGTGATCTGCTGGTGGCGGCGCCGACCGGCGCGGGCAAGACGCTTGCCGCATTTCTTGCGGTCATCGACGAGCTGGTGCGCCAAGGGGTGGAGGATCGGCTCTCCCCGGGCGTGCAGATAGTTTACGTCTCCCCGCTCAAGGCGCTCAGCAACGACATTCAATGCAATCTGGAGCAGCCGCTGGCGGGTATCCAGGCTGCCCTCGCCGAAGCCGGCTATCCCCCGGTTCCCTTGCGCACGGCAGTTCGCACCGGTGACACTCCTCAGGTGTCGCGCGCGCTGATGCGACGCAATCCCCCGCAGATTCTCGTCACCACGCCTGAATCGCTCTACATCCTGCTGACCAGTGAGAGCGGTCGTGACATGCTCAAAACTACGCGCACGATCATCGTGGACGAGATCCATGCCGTGGCCAGTACCAAGCGGGGTGCGCATCTCGCCCTCAGTCTGGAGCGCCTGTCCGCGCTGGCCGAGCAACGGCCGCGGCGGATAGGCCTGTCTGCCACGCAACGCCCG
>JAURMM010000004.1 GCA_030830685.1 Gammaproteobacteria bacterium
GTGACGGTCGCCATGTCCGGGGATGCCGGGGATGAGCTTTTTGCCGGTTACTCACGCTACAGCATTGCTGCGGATCTCTGGCGGAGGCAGTCACGTTTGCCTCGATCCGTAAGAGCAGGTCTTGCGGGCCTTTTGACCACGGTCTCCCCGGGCCACTGGGACCAGATCTTCTCGCTGCTGAGGCCCCTCCTGCCCGGCAAACTGCGCCAGCCCATGGCGGGCGACAAGCTCCACAAGTTCGCTGGGTTGCTGGGCATCGATGATCCCATGGGCATGTATCTGCAGCTCATCTCACTGTGGAAGCATCCATCGGAAGTGGTGCCGGGTATCACAGACCCCACCGATATCCTTTCGCGCGCGGCAGCCCTCCCGGCCAGCCTGAATACCGTCGAGCGCATGATGGCCATCGATGCCGATCACTACCTGCCCGGTGACATCCTGACCAAAGTCGACAGGGCCAGCATGGCGATGAGCCTCGAGGCGCGCGTGCCGCTGCTGGATAACGAGGTGGTCGCCTTGGCCTGGCGCATGCCGCATGAGTGGAAGATCCGGAACGGTCAGGGAAAATGGGTACTGCGCGAAGTTCTCTCAAAATACGTGCCCCGCGAGCTTTTCGAGCGACCGAAGATGGGTTTCGGCGTGCCTATCGATGCCTGGTTGCGCGGGCCCTTGAAATCATGGGCAGAGGAACTGCTGTCCGAGCAGCGCTTGCGGCAGGCCGGCTATTTTAATCCAGCGCCCATCCGTGCCGCATGGAAAGCCCATCTCACTGGCGGCCAGAATCAGCAATACATGCTGTGGGGCGTGCTCTGCTTCGAAGCCTGGCGCGAACGCTGGGGACATTGAGGCATTCGAGCGGGGCCGGATACCGGAAATCCGGGTGCATTCTGCCCGCGAACGTGATTATGCTGACGTCTGACTCCGCGCCGACTGTGGTGTCGGATACATCCGAGGCAAACTTTCGGAGGCTCGCTTGCTGACTTACAACAAACCAACCACCGTGGATGAGGCCGTCATACTGCTGCAACAACCTCAGCGTGCGGCCCGCGTACTGGCTGGTGGTACTGATCTGCTGGTGCAACTGCGCAGCGGCCGCCTGGCGGCGCAAGGTATCATTGATCTGAAACGCATACCGGAATTGCGCGGGCTCCGCGCCGAGCAGGGCGGCTTCCGCATCGGGGCTGCCGTGTCCGGCGCGGAACTCGGCGAGCACGCCGCTCTCAAGGCCATGTGGCCCGGCGTCGTCGAGGCGGCCAACCTCATCGGCTCAACGCAGATCCAGGGGCGGGCAAGCCTGGGCGGTAATCTCTGCAATGCTTCTCCGGCGGCAGACAGCGTACCGGCCCTCATTGCCGCAGGCGCACACTGCACGATTGCCGGACCTTCCGGTCGCCGCGAAGTGCCTGTGGAGGCGATTGTCACCGGGCCCGGTAAAACCAGCCTCGCGCCGGGTGAGTTCGTGGTTGATTTCTTTTTGCCTGCGCAGGCGGCACGTGGCGGTGATGCTTATCTCCGCTTCATTCCGCGTACAGAGATGGATATTGCGGTCGTCGGTGTGGCCGTCAATCTGAAGTTGGACCAGGCTGGCCTGTGCACCGCAGCCAGGGTTGCTGTGGGCGCGGTCGCGCCCACGGCGCGCCTGGTGGAGGCGGCGGGCACATCCCTGGTTGGCACTGCGGTCGATGAATCTGCACTTTCCACCATGATGGACTCGGTACGTGCGGCCTGTGCGCCCATCAATGACAAGCGCGGCACCGTTGAATTCCGTACCCACGTGGCAGGCGTGCTTGCCGGGCGTGCTGCCAGGATTGCGCTGGACCGCGCGAGGATGAGGACATGAGCAAGCATCATATTTCCACCACTATCAACGGCGAGCCCGTTGAATTCCTGTGCGATACCGCGCAAACGCTGCTGGACGTGCTGCGCGATGAACTAGGGCTCACCGGCTCCAAAGAGGGTTGCGGGTCTGGCGACTGTGGTGCGTGCAGTGTGCGGGTAGAAGGACGTCTCGTTTGTGCATGCCTGGTGCTTGCAGCAGAGGTGGATGGTTGCGAGGTCGAGACCATCGAGGGCGTGGCCCAGGGCAACCTGCTGCATCCTCTGCAGCAGGTGTTTCTTGATGAGGCCGCCCTGCAATGCGGAATCTGCACGCCTGGGATCATCGTTGCAGCCAAGGCTTTGCTGGAGAAGAACCTCGACCCTACTGAAGAGGAAATCCGCTTCTGGCTGGCCGGCAATCTCTGCCGCTGTACCGGCTACGACAAGATCGTTCGCGCAGTCCAGAAGGCTGCGTCCGTCATGAGGAGTGCATGAGCCATGGGTAACGAAGGGCGTCAGTTCAAATGGGTGGGCACGCGTCAGGTCAGGCCTGATGGTGTGGAGAAGGTCACCGGCCAGGCCAACTACGGCGCGGATTTCAGCCTGCCCGGAATGATCACCGGACGGGTGCTGCGTAGTCCCCACGCCCATGCGCGCATCCGGTCGATAGATACCTCCGCCGCCAGCGCGCTCAAGGGCGTGCGTGCGGTGGTGACCGCAGATGATTTTCCGGATCTGCCGTCAGAGGTGGTGGCCGGCGGCGAATCCCCGGTGAACTATCGCTACATATCTTGTAATGCGATCGCGCGCGA
>JAURMM010000040.1 GCA_030830685.1 Gammaproteobacteria bacterium
ACGATGAGCCAGGCACGGCGAATCATTGAGCGGTGGCGAATCGAATAAAACGAGTTCCGGCCGCATTCGGCATTGGGTTATCTGACCCCTGCCCAGTATGTCTCCGGGCTTGGGCAGAGCACTGACGAGAGGGTATTGTTAACCGCAGACTCTACGCCCCTGCGGGACTAAGATGGGGAGCAGGTCAGGCCGGCTACATCAACGCATTGTTTGCACGAAAATTCGACGACATCTCGATCGTGCCGACGTTCATCCTCACGCCACTGACCTATCTCGGGGGTGTGTTCTACTCGATCGACCTGCTACCACCATTCTGGGAACGGTTGTCGCTGGCCAATCCGGTTTTCTACATGGTCAATGCGTTTCGCGAGGGCATGCTCGGGAGGAGTGATGTGCCCCCTCAGCTCGCGCTCGCAGTCATTACCGGGGGCATCGTGGTGCTGTTCGGGGTGTGCGTTGCCCTGATGCGGCGGGGCACGGGACTCAGAAACTGAGTCTGCTCCGCACTGCGAGCCGCAGTTTCACGCGGAGGCCGCGAGTTCCCTTTGCTTGAAAGCGTCGTAGCGCTCCATCACGCGACGGTAGACCGGGCCGGGTGCGCCCTGCCCTACTGGCCAGCCGTCGAGAGTGCCCACCGGGACCACGTCCCGCGTGGAACTCGTCAGCCAGATTTCCTCCGCCGCCAACACCTCGGCGCGCGTGATGTCGGTCTCCTGAACTGCATCCGGAGTCCCCGCCAGCGCCTCCACCAGAGTGTCGCGGGTGATACCCGGCAGGATATGTCCCGAATGCGGCGGCGTGCGCAGCACGCCATCCACCACCACGAACACGTTGCTGGAGGCGCCTTCGGTGAGCAAGTCCTCGCGAAACAGGACTGCCTCATAGGCCCCGGCCGTGACCGCCGCAGTCCGCGCCATCACATTCGGCAACAGGGCAATGGCCTTGATGTCGCAACGCTGCCAGCGGATGTCGGCCATGGTGGCGATAGCCACGGGCTGAACCTCCGTCTGGGGGGGCATGGGGGACACCATGGCGAACAAGGTCGGCTGGCAGTCCTTGGGCGCGGCGTGATTGCGGGGTGCCACGCCGCGCGTGATCTGGAGGTAGACCGAGAGATCCCTGAACGGATTGCGTTCGATGAGTGTGGCAATCAGCCTCGGCCAGGTTGCGGCATTGAGCGGATCGCGGATGCCAACGGCGTCGAGACTGCGGGCGAGCCTCGCAAGATGGGGCTGAAGGCGGAACGGCCGTCGGCCGAAGACCGGGATGACCTCATAAACGCCATCACCGAAAATGAACCCGCGGTCGAGCACCGGGATGCGGGCTTCCTCCAACGGTAGGAACTCACCGTTCAGATAACAGAGCGTGGACATCGGGGCGATCCCTTATTCCATCATCAGTTTGACGGAATCGACGGCACGCTTGACCCACGATCCTTCCGGAATCGCGGCAAGCGTCACCAGCGGCAGGGTTCGCAGCGGTTTGTCCTTGTAGCTCACCATTAGCTCACCCACCTCCTGCCCCTCGGTGAGTGGCGCTATCAGCGGTTTGCGCAATTCTGCCACCGCCTTGAGGTTGTCCCCGAGGTCGGCCCGCGGCAACAGCATCTGTAGATCCTCGGCAAGACCGACCTGCACCTCGTCGAGTTCGCCCTGCCAGACCTTGCCGGTGGTGATGGGAGCCTTGGCAGCATAGAGCTGGCGGCTTTCAAAAAACCGGAAACCGTAGTTGAGCAGTGCCCGGCTTGCCTGGGTGCGTGCACCGTCGGACTCCGCACCCATGACCACCGAGATGAGCCGCATGCCGTCACGCACCGCGGACGCCACCAGGCAGTAGCCGGCGGCTTGCGTGTAACCGGTCTTCATGCCGTCCACGCTGGGGTCGCGCCCGAGCAGGCCGTTGCGGTTGCGCTGGGTAATGCCGTTGTAGGTGTATTCGGGTTCGGAAAAAATCCGATAAGTGTTGGGGAATTCGGCAACGAGCGCCCTCGCGAGGCGCGCCATGTCGCGCGCGGTCGTGTACGTTCCGGGGTTGGGCAGGCCGGTGCTGTTGGCAAAGCTGCTGGACGCCATGCCGAGCCGGGCGGCGTGTTCGTTCATGACCGAGGCGAAGACGTCTTCCGTACCCGAGAGATGTTCAGCCAAGGCCACGCTTGCATCGTTGCCCGATTGGATGATGTCGCCATGCAGGAGCTCCTCGACGGAGACCTGTTTGCCAACCTCGATGAACATCCGCGACCCTTCCTGCTTCCAGGCGTATTCGCTCACCACAGGCTGGTCGTCGAGCCTGATGAGGCCCCTGGCGAGGCCATCCGCCACGGTATAAACGGTCATGATCTTGGTCAGGCTGGCCGGCTCGACCCGCGTATCCGCGTTCGATTCGGCGATGACCTCGCCGGTTGCAAAATCCATCACCAGATAGGATTTGACCGGCAGTTCCGGCGCTTCCGGAATACCTTCGAAATCAAGCGCCATTCCAGAAAGCGCGACACTCATCAGCGCCAGGCCTGCCATCCACCGCACCATCAAAACTCGCATGCTTGCCTCAGTCATTCACGAAATGATGCCCGGCAATGCCGAGACTCTGCAGCGTGGCGACCGTGCGATCGGCATGCTGCACATCCCGGATCGGTCCGAGCTGTACCTTGTACACCTGGGCGCCTTCGGGCGGATCGACGAGTATCCGCACTTCAGCGCCAAACACCGGATTCAGTCGGGACTTGAGTCGCTCGGCATTCTCGAGCGTGCCGAAGGCCCCCACTTGTACGAACATTTTTGCCAAAGGCTCCTGCAGCACTTCGCCCGGCGTGCCCGCCTGATCGGCTGGAGAATCGATGGCGCGCACTTCCACCCGTGCTGTCCCGGGTTTGACCACGTCCAGGGCCAGGGCTGCGGCATACGACAGATCGATGATGCGATCATCCTTGAACGGCCCGCGATCATTTACGCGCAGGGTTGCCTTGCGGCCGTTCTCCAGATTGGTGACTTCGACCCAGGTAGGCAGCGGGAGCAGTTTGTGCGCTCCTGTCATCTGGTACATGTCGTAGGTTTCGCGCGTGGAGGTGAGCTTGCCGTGGAAGTCAGGGCCGTACCAGGAGGCGATGCCTTGTTCGCGATAGCCTCTGGCAGACTTCATCGGGTAGTAGCGCTTGCCCATGACGTCATAGAACTCGGGATTGCCATAGCGCGCGAGGCCTTCGCTGCCGGGCGCAGGGACTGCACCTCCGCCGCCGGCGGGCACAGGAATGGTCTGGACTGGCGTGGGCTCCCGCTGAAGGAAGCCGCACGCAGTCAGGTTCACGAGGGCACAGGCCAGGACGAGGCGCGCGAGCAGTCGAACAGGATGGCGCGGCGTGAGAATCAACGCGTTCCACCCACCCTTGCATGCCGGATTTCCTCGGCGAGCTGGAATACCGCCAGCGCATATTTGGGACTGCGGTTGTAGCGGGTGATGGCGTAGAAGTTCTGGAAGCCCAGCCAGTATTCGTTGGCCTGCCGTTGCTCGTACGCCAGCAGTACCGCGGGCGACTCCGGTGCGACAGTTCCGTCGGGCTTCACCCCAAGTGCGGCAAGTTCCGCCATGGTCTGCTTCAGCTCGACCGTCTGGCTCACCGCTCCCGCATTGCCCGCAGATTCCAGCGCGCGATAGGCGATGGGTTTGCCGGCCTCCCAGCCATGGACCTTGAGATAGTTTGCGACGCTGCCGATGGCGTCGCGCGGGGAGCCCCAGATATCGCGCCGGCCGTCTCCGTCAAAGTCGACCGCATAGGCCCGGAAACTGCTCGGCATGAATTGCGGAATCCCCATGGCGCCGGCATACGAGCCCTTCAAGGCAGTGGGGTCCACTCCCTCCTCACGCGCCAGCAAGAGGAAGTTGCGCAACTCGCCACGGAAGAAGGGCGCGCGCGGGGGATAGTGAAACGCGAGCGTGCCGAGCGCATCCAGCACCTTGTAGTTGCCGGCGTGATGACCGTAGGCCGTCTCCACCCCGATGATGGAAACGATGATCTCCGGTGGGACACCGGTCTGCAGCGAGGCAGCTGCCAGTGCGTCTGCGTGACTGGCCCAGAAGCGGGTACCCCCCTCAATGCGCTGATCCGTGATGAAAATCGGGCGGTAGACATGCCACGGTTTGTATTCAGCCGGCTTTGAAATCGCGGCCAGCACGCTGTCGAGCCGGTTCGCCTTGCCGAGCAGATCGCGCAGCGCAACAGGCTCGAACGCATGCTCCTTGGCCATCTCTGCCACGAAGCCATCGATCTCTGCAGGATTGAGGCCGGCTGCCTGGCTGGCCGACAGGGGCAGGGCAAGACAGAGGGCCCGAAGGATGCGTGTGATCAAGGGACAGAGCTCCTGGCAGAACGACAAGACCGTGGGGAGCCCCGGGGCCGCCCAAACCTCATCAAGAGTCTACAATAAAGCGTCGATGGGTTTGAATCGACATGAGAATTCCCAGCCCCATCATCAGGGTCACCAGCGAGGTGCCGCCATAGCTGACCAGCGGCAGGGGCACCCCGACCACCGGCAGCTGACCGATGACCATGCCCATGTTGACGAAGATGTAGAAGAAGAACGTGAGACTGAGGCTGGCAGCGATGATGCGACCGAAGCCTTCCTGCGCGCCCGCCGCGATCTGCACGCCACGCGCCAGGATCAGTGAGTAGGCGGTCAGCATGACGAGCACCCCCAGCAGACCGAATTCCTCGCAGTAGACCGCGAAGATGAAGTCGGTGGCGCGTTCCGGCAGGAACTCCAGATGGGACTGCGTTCCGTTCAGCCAACCCTTGCCGGACCAGCCGCCTGAGCCGACGGCGATCATCGACTGGATTATGTGGTAACCGGTGCCCAAGGGATCCTGGGTGGGGTCCAGCAGCGTCAGTACGCGCTGGCGCTGGTAGTCGTGCATGGCATACCAGCCGATGGGCGCCAACGCGGCAACAGCGCAAGCCGCGGCGGCCACCCAGCGCCACCCCAGGCCCGCGAAGAACAGCACGAGTAGCCCAGGGACCATGATGAGGATCGCCGTGCCCAGGTCCGGCTGCTCCATCACCAGACCCGCGGGAACCAGAATGCCAATCAGCGCCACGGACACCACTGGCACGCTGGGCGGCAGGAGCTTGTCGTTGAGAAACCAAGCGACGGTCAGCGGCACGGCCAGTTTCATGATTTCAGACGGCTGGAAACGGATGACGCCAAGATCGAGCCAACGCTGCGAACCGCGCCCCGTGCCCACCACGGCCACGGCCAGCAGCAAGATCACCCCGAGCAGGTAGAACAGCGGGGCCCAGCGTGCGAGCTGCGCCGGGCTGAACTGCGCGATCGCGCACATGGCGCCCAGCCCCAGTAGCATGCGCAAGCCTTGGCGCAGCACGACTTCGGTCGACTCCCCGGACGCGCTGTAGAGCACGAGCAAGCCCAGCACGCAGAGCAGCAGCGTGCCGCCCAGCAAGGCGCCGTCGAGATGCAAACGCGCGAGCAGATCCCGTTCGCTAGCCGTTTGCATCACGCTGTCCCAGGGTCGCGAAGTAGTAATCGAGCAGTTGCCTTGCGATGGGCGCGGCGGTCTTGCTGCCGCTCTCCCCGTTCTCGACGATGATGCCGAGTGCGATCTCCGGCTGGCTGATGGGTGCAAAGGCAATGAACAGCGCATGGTCGCGCAAGTGCTTCGCTACATCCTCGTTCCGCACCGTCCTATCCTGCGCGATCTTGAACAACTGCGCGGTGCCCGTCTTGCCGACATACTCGTAGGCTGCCCCCTGCCCCGTCGCGCGCGCGGTGCCGGTGGGCCCGTTCACCACCTGACGCATGCCCTCGATGGCGTGCTCCCACTGGGACGGATCTTTCAGAACCACCGCACTCCGCCGGAACGGCGCGATGGACTCGACTTCGCGCGTGGCGGCATCTTCCAGGTTGGCTACCACATGAGGGGCCATCACCTCGCCGCGATTCGCGAGTATCGCCGCCATGTGCGCCAGCTGCAGTGGTGTGGAGAGCATGAAGCCCTGGCCGATACCGTTGATCAGCGTTTCTCCCGGGTACCACGGGAGTTTCCGCGCCCGTTGCTTCCATTCACGTGACGGCAGCAAGCCCGCGAGTTCGCCCGGCAAGTCGATGCCGGTGAGGCCCCCTAGGCCAAACTGGCCTAGCATCTCGTGCATACGGTCGATGCCGAGGTCACGGGCAAGGTCGTAGTAGTACACATCGCAGGATTCGGCGATCGAACGCGCCAGGTCCACCGTGCCATGGCCGGTTTTCTGCCAGCAGCGATACTTGTGCGTGTGGCCCGGCAGCCGCATCCAGCCCGGACAATAGCTGGTGTCCCCCGGCTGCCGATGACCATAGTGGAGGCCGGCTATGGCCATCGCGGGCTTTATCGTCGAACCCGGCGGATAGAGGCCCTGCAAGGCTCGGTTGAAGAGCGGGCGGTCGGGTGAATCACGCCATTCCGAATAAAGTGCCGTGCTGATGCCGTTCACGAACTGGTTGGGATCAAACGCCGGGTTGCTCACGAAGGC
>JAURMM010000041.1 GCA_030830685.1 Gammaproteobacteria bacterium
AGCCAAGGATGAGAAAAGCGCTCCCAGGGAGGCGAAGGTGACTGAATCAGGCAAGTGCATGGGCGCAGGATTCCAGAGGGGCTCGGCGTGATCAGCGGCCGCAGGCCGCCCACTCTTGAGTCACACAGAAAGCCACCCGTACCCGCCGGGTGCGTGACATTCAACGGAGCCCGCGAGGACCGCTTCCCCTGAGCGCCAGTGAGGACACGGCGCACCTGGTGAATCGCGCACTGCTCGAGACATCGCGCGCTCTCAAGCCCATCATCGCGGCAGCGGCCGTGGCGGCGCCACCCGCCTGCCAAGGAGCCCCGGAATCAGCAGACGCCTCGAACTGCCATGCGCACCGGCAGGTGGTGATAGCCAAGCACATGGGTCTGACGGATGCGCGTGGGCGTGCCCGCCAGCACGAATTCAGGGAGATACGGCAGCAATGCTGTGAGGCTCGCCGTGAGCTCGGCGCGGGCCAGGTTCGTTCCCAGACAGAAATGGGCACCGAAGCCGAACGCGAGATGCGGGTTGGGGCTGCGTGTAATGTCAAAGCGATAGGGCGTCTCGAACACCCGCTCATCGCGATTTGCTGAAGGATAGAAGAGCGCCACGGTGTCTCCCGCGTGAATACGGGTGTCTGCCAAGGTGAAGTCTTCCGCCGCAGTACGCAGAAAATTTCCGATGGGTGATGTCCAGCGCAGAATCTCCTCCACTGCAGAGGGCACGAGCGCAGGATTGGCCATCAGCTTGTCGCGCTCAGCAGGATGCAGCAGCAGGGCCTCGAGTCCACCAGAGAGTGCGTTGCGGGTCGTATCATTGCCGGCCGCGAGCAGCAGGAGCAGATAGCCGTTCAACTGCTGGTTGGTGAGCGGCCTGCCTTGGACTTCATGATGCACCATGCGATCGATGAGTCCTCCGCGAGCTGCCCCATTCGCGCGCGACTCTTCGATCAACGCTTCGAAATAGCTCCTCAGCTCATACATCAAGCGGTAACTGGCCCGGCCCTTGCTCTCACCGGGCAGTCGATGTTCGGGTGCCACCTCGCCGATCAGGGCGTCCCCCCAGATCAGAATGCGATCCCAGTCTTCACGGGCCAGCCCCAGGATCTCCGCAGTGGCGACAAGCGGCAGTCGCGCGGCGAGACCGTGCACAAAATCCACCGCTTCGCCGTCTGCAGCTGTCAGCGAAGCAATGAACTCTTCAGTGAATTGCCGGGCCAGCATCTCGAAGTGTGGTTTCATCGCACGCATGGCCCCTTGGGTATAGGCCCAGCTGGTCAGCTGGCGCATGTGGCGATGCCGCGGGTTGTCCATGAACACCATGTCAGGGGGCTCATCCGGATCCCAGCCGTGGGTGGCGCCGAAATCATCACGACCCGCGCGACCCAGTTCCGGGTGACCTTTCAGCGTGAGGCGCAAGCGCGGCCCACCATTGATGAAAACTCTGGGGTTATCCGCCACCGTCATGATGTCCGCATGGCGGGTCACCGCCCAGAAGGGCTCTACGTCCTCACGGGCGTACCAGAACACCGGAGCTTCTGCGCGCAGCAAATCCCACGCCGCCCATGGAAAACCCCGCGCGGCGTAGCTGTCGGGGTGGTGGATCTCCAGGGTTTCGAGGACCGGAGCACTCACTGGCAGCGCTTCACATGGCGCGCTGCGCGCCCGACCCGATGGACAACCCTCGCAGCGTCCAGTGCGAACCCGGTCACGGTGCCAGCAGCGCGGCGCGTGGCGCCGGCGTCAAAGGCGTGAAGTCCTGTGAAGCAAAATGCGTCGGCCGCGTCGGCTTGCGGATTGCATTGCTGACCGGGTTGTAGCTCAGGTAAATCAGGTTGCGCGGATGGGGCGACTGATTCTGACCCGACGCATGGGCCATGCAGCTGTCGAAAATCGTCACCGATCCCGGCGGCCCCTTCGGCGCGACGAGGCCACCGCGAGCCGCAAGCTTCGCGACGGTCGCGTCCGGCAGGCTCGGGATGGGTGTGGTGCCCGGCACGGGGATCACTTCGTATTCGATCAGGCCATCAGCGTGGGAGCCTGGAATGTAGACGATCGGCCCGTTGAACTCAGTCACTTCGTCAAGGTAGATGCCGATGCTGATGGCCTTGGGTTCCGGCATGCCGTCATGGTGCAGCCATGGTCCGTAGTCCTGATGCCAAGGGAGCGACAGTTTGCCGAAGGGTTGCTTGAGGATGATTTTGTACTGGTGACAGTAGAGCCGGGGACCGAGGAGTTGTTCGGCAAGGCCGAGCAGGCGCTCGTCGCGCAGCAGTCGCGCGTACAGCGGACTCACGCGATCCATCGCCGTCGTGCCGAGAAACTCCCCGCTGGCAGCGCGCAAGTGCGCCTCCAGATCGAGCGCGAGTATGCGCGCCTGCTCCATCTTCAGCGCGGCGATTTCCGCCGCGTCGAACAAGCCGGGGAAGTGCACCAGTCCGTCGCTTCGATAGCGTTGAAGCTGCGCCGGCTCAAGTCGCATCGGGCCTCCTGTATCACGGTGCTTGGTACCGTGGAGATCTTGACCCTTTGTCAGCAACGACGAAAGCACCGCCGTGCCCCATCCGGGGCAGCCCAGAGCGGGCCGGCCCGGTGGGGTCGGGATAAAGGTATCAGCTGTTCAGGATCAGCTCGTTGTCGATGATGCCGTCGTTGTCCTTCACGAAGCCCTTCCAGAGCTTCATGTATTCGACGAACTTGTCGCTCAAGCCCTCGGCGCGCAGGTGTTCCGGTGTGACCGGAATGGTCATGGGTTTGAACTTCCCATCGGCCTGCAGCAGTTGCGGGTAGTTGTGGTGGATGATCGCGGCCCTGCCGAGCATGACCCAATCAACACCGGCTGCCATGGCGCGTTCAAGATCGGCGAGAGTATTCAGCTTGCCGGCCACGCCCAGACGCACGCCTTTGCGATCCAGCTCCGTGAAGTGGGAGAGCAGGCTCTTGCCCTGGCTCACGCCGTCCTCCGGCATCTTGAAGACATCCCACATGGACATGTCCAGGAACTCGATCAGCTGTTCGCGCATGAGCTGGGCGGCCACCTCGACGACTTCCGGCAGCTTCATGCCGAAGCGTTCAGGTGACAGTCGCACGCCCACCATGAAGTTGCTGCCGCAGCGCTTCCGGATACCTTCGAGGATGTCGAAAATCAGGCGCTGCCGATTGGCCAGCGAGCCACCGAACTTGTCGGTCCGCTGGTTGATTTCGGGAGACAGGAACTGCGCCAGGATGTAGCCATGTGCGCCGTGCAACTCCACGCCATCAAAACCCGCCTGCTCGGCACGCTGGGCTGCTCGGATGAATGCCTCGATCATTGCCTCGACCTCGGCGGTGGTCATCGCACGCGCGCCCCACTTCTCGTTATCGGATGCGCAGAGGGGCTGCATGCCGATGAGCTCCTTGGGCGCACGCATGCCGCCATGATAGAGCTGCACGATGGAGACGCTGTCGTTGGCCTTGATGGCCTTGGCAAGTCGGGTGAGGCCGGGAAGGTGATCGTCGGAGAAAATTCCCATCTGCCCGGGGAATCCCTTGCCTTCGGCTTGCACATGGGCGGCGCAGGTCATGGTCAGTCCGAATCCACCTTCAGCGCGCATGGTGAGCCACTTGAACTCCTCATCGGAGCAGACTCCATCCTCGTGGCTCTGCTGGTTGGTGAGCGGGGCTAGCATGAAGCGGTTCTTCATGGCGGGACCGCGGGCGAAGGTCAAGGGAGAAAACAACGAAGTCATGGACACACTCTCATGTTCTTGTGAGGGGGAGATGGACAGAGGCCGGACGGCGATGCCTGGCCAGAAAGCGCAATCATACTGCGCATCGGGCATCAGGGCACGACCAGATCCCTCCCGCGTTACCCCTGAAATGCCCCGACACTGATTCATGACTGAACCGGGTGCCCTGCGGGAACCATCGTGGCGGCGCAGCCCGATTGGAAAGTTGAATGTGATGGTGATTGCCACTGAAGATGGTGCCGGATGAGGGATTCGAACCCCCGACCTTCGGTTTACAAAACCGCTGCACTACCACTGTGCTAATCCGGCGCGGGCGGCAAAATTAGCCCAGCCTCGCAGTTTTTTCAAAGTGTTTCGCCCTGCGCCGCGGCCGCGGGGTTGAGCTGGCGATTTGCTCGCTGGTTGCGCTGCTGCTCGGAGAGAAGCTCGAGCCCAGGTGTGCCTTCTGGCAGCGGCTGCAGATCGGAGGGTAGACTTTTCAGTGTGGCCTGACGGTGTTGTGCATGCCACGCGTAAAGCGCGACATTGGCCAGCAGCAGGCCAATTGCAAGCCAGCGCAGCGTGCTGTTCCGATGGGAGTTCACGGTGAGTCTGCGGCGGCTGCGATGCCCCGCTGCACAAGGTCGGGCACGCGCTCCAGATCAAGGGTGCAAAGCTCCTGCACGAGACGAGACTCACCCCCGGTGAGCAGCCAGCGCGGATGCTCACCAAGCTCACGCACCCAGCGTTCAGCCACTCTTTGCAACAGGCCGCCGACTGCTTCGCGGCAACCCAGGGAAATGCCCTGACGCGTGTTGGTGGCAAAGTGGGCAACAGGCTCAAGCTGATCGATTTCGAGCTGTGCCGTGCCCTGGGTGAGGCTGCGGGCCATGAGTGCAAGGCCGGGCGCAATGAGTCCACCACGGTGTTCCCCGCTGCCACTGACCACATCCACCGTGAGTGCTGTGCCGGCATCGACCACGCAAACGGGGCCCCGCGTGTCCACCCACCCCGCAAGTGCTGCAAGCCACCGATCTACGCCAAGGCGCGTCGGATCGTCGTAGCGAGTGGTCATGCCGGCACATTCCCGCCGCACGCGCATGAACTGCGGCTCGATGCGCCAGCGCGCCGTGCAAAAGCGCGTGAACGCTTCGGCGATGGCACTGCCAGCAACATTGGACACCAGAATCGCCTCTGGGGCCGCCGCAGTCTCCAGCGCCCGGGTGAAAACCTGCGTGAGATCCGAGTCTCGCCAGGCACAAGCCTCAAGCAGGCGAAGAGGGCCGGAGTCATCGAGCGCAGCCTTGATGCGCGTGTTACCTATATCGACCAGCACCCTCATGATGCCCGCACCCGTACATGCCCGGACAGAAAGGCCTCAACGCGCCCTTCATGCTCGATGAGCAGCATGCCCGTCGGATCAACCCCACGGGCGACGCCCACCACCGTGCGGCCGGGCAGCTCAAGCTGAACGCACCTGCCCGCCAGTCCGTCGTAATGGCTCCAGGCTGCGGCAAGCGGCGCGAAGCCCGATCGCGCGAAATCTGCAAGACGGACAGTAAGCGCCTCCAGCAGGCGCGCCGCGATGAGGTTTCTGGCCGGTGCTCTACCCAGCGCCTCATGAAGGTCGACCACGGGCTGCGAGATGCCGGCACGCACATTGGGCGGAATATGGACGTTCAGGCCGATGCCGATGACCACCGTGCTGGGTCCGCCATGTTCTGCGCGCATTTCGATGAGGATTCCCGCGAGCTTGCGGCCCTCGTACAGAACATCGTTCGGCCACTTGAGTCGCACGCCACCAAGACCGAGATCATCAACTGCTCTGGCCACCGCAATGCCAACCGCGAGACCGAGTGCGCTCATCGTGGCCGGTGGGGCATCGAAGCGCCAGCCCAGCGAGACACACAGCCCACTGCCCGGTGGCGCGACCCATACATCGCCGCGCCGCCCTCTGCCTGCGCTCTGATATTCGGCGAACATCGCGTGCCCATGCACAGTGCCCGTGGTGGCCTGCTGGAGCAATCGTTCATTGGTTGAGTCGGTGACCTCGAGGCAGGTCAACGCAGGAATGGCGGCATTCGCCACCGCCGAGAGCTGGCTGCGAATGGTCGCCTCATCCAGAAACTCGAAGGCCTGGGCGAGTCGATAGCCTTTGCCGGGCACGGCGAGGATTTCCAGTCCAAGCGCCTGCAGCCGTTGCACCCTGGCCCAGATGGCCGCGCGCGAAACACCAGCCGCACGCGCCAAGTCCGCGCCAGAGTGTGCCCGGCCGTCGGCAAGCGCGGCCAGCAATTCAAAAGTCTTGTCACGCATGCTGGTGGGGCGGGGTTCCGGGCTTTCTCGCGGAGCGGTTCTTGCGCGCACGCGGTCTTTTCACGAGGCTCCCGGACCGGGCGGCTGCAAACGCTGCGTTTTCTGCAGGTCGGGATCGATCTCGGGCTTGCTCAAGGCAGGGACCGGCACCTCGAATGTCAGATCGGTGCCGAGAATTTCTGCCGCAGCACTGCGTTCAGAAAGCAGAGCGGCGGCCCTGCCATCGTCGAGAGTTCGATCATCCTTGCCGGCCACAGCCCGCGGCTCGACATTCACATCTTCCCCGTCCGGGTTGGAAAAGAACGCCTCGCGATCTGCCTCCAGTGCAGCCAGATCCTCTGCGGACAGGCCCGCCGCAAGCAGGGCACTGCGCTCGGAAATCAGCGTCTGATCACCCGCGAATGACGCAGAAGGCGGGACATCCGTGCCTTCCGTCGAGAACTCGAATTCGAATTTGTGGAAACGGATGCGGTCCCCGTGGTGCAGTTGCCGCTCCCCGAGCACACGCTCACCGTTCACGAACGTTCCGTTGACGCTGCCAAGGTCAACCAGCCACCACGCACCGTCCTTCTGTTTGAGAATGGCATGGCGTCGGCCGACGGTCGCCTTGTTGATGACGAAGTAATCAACATGCTCCGTGTCCACCCCCACCGTGCGTCCTATCACCATCTGTCGACCGGTGAGGGTGCGGCGAGGCGTATCGGTGATGGCGTGTACATCGACGAGTGTCGCATGTCCCTTGTGAGCAGCCGCAGACGAGGGGTCTTCTGCTGGCCCGTGGCCGGTTCGTCGACGCCACCACAGCACTGCCGTCAGACCCAGCAACAGCACCACGCCAGTCCCTGCCAGCGCCGGGCTCGTAGCCAGCAGGCCGGTCTTCTTGTCCGCCGTGACCACGGGCGCATCGGAGGGAGCGCTTTGCAGTTCCCGATAGAGATCCTCTACCGGCACGCCACTTTCCCGGGACATCTGCTCCAACGCAGCTCTCTCCTCCGGGCTGATGACCAAGGTTTCCGCTTTCTTGGCGTTGTCGGAAGTGGTTTTGGCACCCACCTCTGCGGCGAGGGACTCAGGCGTTGCGGTGAGGAATTCCTCCAGGATTTCCGCCTCGCCTTCAGTCTCGGTTGCTGCTTCAACCTCAGATTCCGACGTCTCCTCAAACAGCATCTCGGTGTCAGCACCATCCTCGGACGACGCTGCTGGCGCCGCAGCGGAGGAAGCCTCATCAGTGGCGGTCTCCACACCCGCCAGCAATTCTTCGAACGCAACCCCGGTCTCTGCCGCCAGCGATTCCAGCGCCGCTTTCTCCTCTGCGCCTAGGCTTTCTGCCTTGCGGGCTGCCTTGGCCGCAATTTCCGGATCGACCGTGGATGCACTGCGCATGAGGAGCGCCTGCACCTCGGTGTAGGCTGCTTCCAGTTCCTCAGGTTTGACTGCCCGCGCCATTTCGCCACGTGTGCGCTCGGCGAGGGCAGACAACATGTCGAGGTCTGCACCGGCGGTGAAGGCCAGCGGCAAAAGCCGGATTTTTCCGGCGGCGGCCTCGCGGGTGAGATCCTCGCGCAGCCACCGGGCGCGTTCCTGGTCAAGCGCAGCGCTGCCGGTGTCCACGATGCCGTCGGAAGCAAAAACGATGCTGCGCGCAACCTGGGGCCGACCGCGCAGGGAGAGTTCCAGAATGGCCCGTTCTATCGCGGCAGGACTGTCCGTGAACTGGCCCCGCAGATCCATGGCGCGCAGACTGGCCCGGAGCGCAGCCTTGTGGGCTGTGGTGGCGGGCGCCAGGGGGTTGGTCAGCCGCACCGTCTGGTCGAACAGAATCAGGCCGACGTTGAAGTCCTCGGGCAACTCGTCGAGGAAGTCAGCTGCCTCCTCCCGGGACAGAAAGCCGGGGTCGAGCTTGCGCATGCTGCCCGAATTGTCGAGGACCAGGATGACATCCTGCGGCGCCCCCACAGCAATCGTGCCCCACAAGGCTGCGAAAAGCAGGATGATTGCGCGGAAGACGGGGTGGTCCATGTGGGGAGCTCCGGATAGTGGGCCTAGTTTAACCAAAGTCGAGCAACGTTTTGCCCTCGCCAGCGCCCCGGGTTGTTCGGGCCTCAAAGCCCTTTCGTAGCATGGTCCAGCGCGGCAATCCCGGCGCGCTGCCCGTGCTGATGTGCGCGCTGCTCGCCATGCTCACGCTCAGCGCATGCACCTCCCCGCAGTACTATGCCCAGGCGGTGCATGGGCAGGTTTCACTGATGCTCGCGCGGCGGGCCGTGGACGACGTACTTGCAGACCAGACCATCTCGCCTGACGTCCGCTCCAGACTGGCCTTGGCGCGTGACGCTCGCGTTTTTGCGCATGAGCAGCTTGGGCTACCAGACAATGGCAGCTACCAGAGCTATGTCGAGCTGCACCGACCTTACGTGGTGTGGAACGTATTCGCCGCCCCGCCTTACTCTTTCGAGCTCAGACAAAGTTGCTTCCTGATCGTGGGCTGCCTGGCGTATCGCGGTTATTTCTCAGAGGCCGCGGCCCGCCGGCATGCTGCGCGCCTGGAGGCGCGTGGGGATGACGTGTTCGTGGGTGGCGTGACCGCCTATTCCTCGCTGGGATGGTTCGCAGATCCCCTGCTCTCCTCGATGCTGAGATGGGACGAAGTCACCCTCGTGCGCACGCTGTTTCACGAACTTGCCCACCAATGGTTCTACCTGCCAGGTGACACCACCTTCAACGAAAGCTTTGCCATGGCCGTGGCGGAAGTTGGCCTGGCCCGCTGGTGGCGCAGGCATCATCCCGCAGCCCCACTGCCTGAGGACACTGCGCATGAGGAGGCATTCGTCGCATTGACTCTCGAGTATCGGGACAAGCTGGCGCAGGTCTACGCCTCTACGCTACCGGAATCCGAAAAGCGCGCGCGCAAAGCGGAGATCCTGTCCGCACTGCGCGAAGAGTTCAGCAGGCGCTCCCAGGACTGGCCCGAGGCAGCGGACTACACCCGCTGGCTGGCAGAAGATCTGAACAATGCGAAGCTTGCTTCTGTGGCGACCTACCACACCTGGGTTCCCGCGTTCCGGACCTTGCTGATCCGTTTGAATGAGGATTTGTCACGGTTTCACGCCGCTGTGCTGGAGCTCGGGCAACTCCCGCCCGCAGCGCGCGAGCGTGCCCTGCAGGCCCTGATGCCAACACCGGTTGCGGGGCCCCAATCAGCCCCACCATAACTCCGGGTTCTAAAGCTGCGCCCAATCGGTCTTTGGGCCTGCGCACGCGCTTGTTTACGCTCTGTATCCTTTCAGGCGGAGCCACCATGCACATCACGCTCGTGAAGAAGATCCAGGCCAACGGTGTGCCTTGTCGCAAGTGCCAGGAAGTGGAGACCTGGCTCAAGCAAGGCGGCTGGTGGGCGCGCATGGACGCAGTTGCGGCCATCGATGAACGGGACCCGACCGGCGAGGGCGCGCGGCTGGCGCTGGAACACGGGGTTCGTGCAGCGCCCTTCTTCGTGGTCCGCACAGCCGATGGGGTGCGCGTATACACCGTTTTTCTGCAGTTCGTGGATGAAATCCTGAAACCCGGCGGCGCGGACCGTCCCTGACAGGGTCAGAGCGTCGGCAAGGGGATATCCTGGAAAAGCGCCTCCAGCGCCTCTGCATCACCCGCCGCCGCAGCCGCATCCACCACTTCACGGGTCAGGTGTGGCGCGAACAATTCCATGAAATCGTACATGTAGCGCCGCAGGAAACTGCCACGACTGAAGCCGATTCGAGTCACGCTGTAGTCGAAGAGATGACTTGCATCAATCGCCACCAGATCGCGATCGAGAGCGGGGTCGTAGGAAAGGGAGGCAACGATCCCTACCCCCAGCCCCAGCCGCACGTAAGTCTTGATGACATCCGCGTCCGTCGCCGTGAACACGACTTTGGGCACAAGGCCTTCGCGGCGGAAGGCCTCGTCCAGTTGGGAACGGCCAGTAAAACCGAATACATAGGTCACCAGCGGGTACTCCGCGAGTGCCGCCAGGGACACACGTTCCAGGCGGGTCAGTGGATGATTCGGGGGCACGATTATGCTGCGATTCCAGCGGTAGCAAGGCAGCATCACCAGGCCTTGGTAGAGTTCGAGTGCTTCGGTCGCGATGGCAAAATCGACGGCATGTTCAGCGGCGAGTTCGGCTATCTGAGCAGGCGACCCTTGGTGCATGTGCAAGGCCACCTCCGGATAGCGCGCGATGAACTTGCGAATCACGTCCGGCAGTACATAGCGGGCCTGGGTGTGCGTGGTCGCAATGGAGATACTGCCCTTGCGCTGATCCGTATGTTCCTGCGAGATGCGCTTGATGTTCTCGACTTCGGACATGATTCGCCCGGCCAGTGCGATGATCTGCTGCCCCGCCGGAGTGATATCCGTGAAATGCTTGCCGGCACGCAAGAAGATCTGGACGCCAAGCTCATCCTCCAGCAAACGAATCTGCTTGCTCACACCAGGCTGCGAGGTATGGAGACGCTCGGCAGTCGCCGAGACGTTGAGATTGTTGCGGGCGACTTCCCAGATGTAGCGCAGTTGCTGCAACTTCACGGCTGTGACTCAGGATTTGCCGGAGATGCGGGCGAGGGTTGCATCATGAGCCGCCCAGTGATCCGGATGCAGCCAGGTCTCCACGAGGCTCGCCATCTCCACGGCGCGGGGATCCGCGCCCCCGTCCGCTGTTTGTGAGCTGGTGGCAATACGCTTGAAGGCGCGCATGACCTGGGGTTTGCGGGCTGTGATGGGCGCAAGGAAAGCCTGCTGGAAGGAAGCAAAATCCTGATCGATGGGGCACACCGCATCCGCAAGTCCGAGTTGGAACGCCAGTGAGGCCTCAATGAATTCCGCACGCGTGAGCAGACGCAGGGCGCGTGCAGGCCCTGCCAGGCGCACGAGATCCGCACCGCCGCCCCAGGCGGGTGAAATCCCCATCGCACCTTGCACGAATGCCATGCGGGCATGGGAGGCAAAGACGCGCATGTCACAGGCAACTGCGAGCTCCGCGCCGCCGCCAATCGCATCACCATTGAGCAGCGCGACCACCGGCACCGGGAATTGCCTGATCGAATCGAGCGCTGCGCGCGAATGCGCTGCCATCGCCTCGGTACCTTCGCGGTCGCGCAAGGTATCAAATTCCTGCAGATCTCCACCCGCCGCAAAACAGCGCTCACCTGCACCGGTGAGTGTCGCTGCAATCAGATCCGGGCTCCCGGCATGCATTTCGAAAACTGCACGCAGTTCGCCCAGCACCGCCTGACTGAGCGCGTTGCGCTTTTCCGGACGGTTGATCAGGACGTGGAGAATGCCCTGCTCCAGGCGGATATCCAGGTATTGGGGAGAGAGGATGGAGGCCATGCGAGAGGCGCCTCTGAAAAAGTACGCCGGCGGGGAAGGGGTCCCAACCGGCGCGGGCGTTGCATTGGTGCTAATTATTATTGAAGGCGGCTAGGGGCATGGTGCACCGGTAGAGGCGAATCATCTCCGCCATCCGGTCCTTCAGCTGGAGCTTCCTCTTTTTGAGTCGTTCCAGTTCGAAGGAACCCATGACGACGAGTCCAGCATTGACGCCCCAGACTTGGGTCCTGAGCGTGCTGTACTTGTCGTATAGCCGTCGGAACTGTGCACTTTCGAGGACCAGTGCGTCAACGGCATCCTGCTCGAATTCGAACATTCGTCCTCCTTTTCCAGGTCGCTGATTGACTCGAGGCTGCTCTCACGCTAGCCGAGTCCCGATGACTCGGCAAGGCGCCAAAATCGGGAGGGTCATCGGGTTAGGGGCTGTTTTTAAAAGGTTTTCTTTTTTTGCCATATGGTTGCGCATTATTTTTGAGCAACGCTTACGGGCTTTTTTGTGGGAATCATCTGAAACTGTCGGTCGCTTCCAGCAACGCCGCCGTGATGCCCGGTTCGAAAGCCGAGTGGCCGGCATCCGGGATCACCACCAGCCTGGAGCCGGGCCAACGCT
>JAURMM010000042.1 GCA_030830685.1 Gammaproteobacteria bacterium
AGAGAATGATGAATAGCGCAAAAGGCCCGTTACGCTGGCTGTTGCTCGCACTCCTCGTGCCTCTTCTCATCATCGCGGGCGCAATGCTGGTACTTTATCACGAGCCCGCGCCGTTCTCGATTGAGGACGCTGCGCGGAAGTGGTCCTCCGCAGACGGTGCCGAGCCGGTGCGTGGTGTCTACACCACGGCAGCAACGATCGAAATTCTGGAGACCCTGCTCCACAAGCGCGGCGGTTACCTCAGCAACGATGTCATGCCGCCCGGCGCGTGGATGGACAACGTTCCGAACTGGGAGTGGGGCGTACTGACCCAGTTGCGCGACGTGGCGAAGAGCCTGCGCAACGAATTCTCACGTTCGCAGACCCAATCCACCGAGGATCCGGATCTCACCCGCGCTGACAATCATCTCAACATCGACAGTGACTCTTGGATGTTTCCCGCAGCCGAGCGTGAGTACGCCTCAGCCCAGGCGGCCCTGCATGCCTATCTGGCGCGGCTGGATGAGCGCGGGCAACAGGACGCCCAGTTCTACGCGCGCGCGGACAATCTCCGGGTCTGGCTGGGCCTGGTCGAGAAACGGCTCGGGGATTTGTCGCAGCGACTGAGTGCCAGCGTCGGACAGGTACGCATCAACACCGACCTCGCGGGCGAGGCGGGTGCGGAGCAATCTACGGCTACCGCCGCGGTGAAAATCGTCAAGACACCTTGGTATCAACTGGATGATGTGTTCTACGAAGCCCGTGGTGCGAGCTGGGCCTTGCTGCACCTGCTGCGGGCAATTGAGCGCGACTGCGCCTCGGTGCTGGAAAAGAAGAACGCGCGGATAAGCCTGCGCCAGATCATTCGTGAGCTTGAAGGCACGCAGGAATCGCTGGGCAGTCCCATCATCCTCAACGGAGGTGGTTTCGGCTTCACCGCCAACCACTCGCTGGTGATGGCGTCCTACATCTCGCGGGCGAATGCCGCGGTCATCGACCTGCGCATGCTGCTCGAGCGGGGCTGACGCCCCGTCCACCTTGGTGCGGCTTCCGCCATACCGGGGCGTATGTTAAGGTCCGACGCTGAACCGTCCCGCCAACCCGTAGTTTCGAGGACTTTCGCGTGAGTTCGCTTTACCACAATTCCTTCAAAGACATGATGAACGACGTGGTGGCTGCCGGCAGCTGCTGCGAATGCGGAAGCTGCGTTCTGGTGTGCCCGCACAACGTGATCGAGTACATCGACGGCAAGCCCAAACAGACTGCCAAGGAAAGTGCGGCCTTCGACTACTGCGGCATCAGCGAAGGGGTGGGCTGCGACGTTTGCGCTTCGGTCTGCCCGCGTTTGTGGCCGCGCGAACAGCATCTGCGGGATGCGCAGTTCGGCAATGATCGCGGTTATGAAGGTGTCTTCGGCGTCTACCGCCACATCTTCGTCGCGCGCACCAAACGCGACGACATCCTCCAGCGCGCGCAGGACGGCGGCATCGTCACCGCACTGCTCGCCTGGGCGCGCGAGGCCGGTGAGATCGACGGGGCCGTGGTGTCCGCCGTCGGCGAAAATGATGACCCGTGTTTCCCCACGCCCAAGGTCATGACCGAGGTAGAGGACATCAAGTCCAGCGCCAGCAGCTGGTACACCTACTGCCCGAACAATCTGGCGCTGGCCGACGCCGAGAAGAAGGATCTGAAGCAGGTCGCCTTTGTCGGCGTGCCTTGCCAGATCACCCCTCTCAGCAAGATGACTTACGTCGACCCCAGTATCCTGCTCGCGGCCAAGAAGAAGCCGCAGATCGTCTCCCGTCAGCGCGGCTTCATGAAGGGTTACTCGGAGCGGTTGGCTTTCAATGTCGGTCTCTTCTGCACCGAAGTGTTCCGTCCGGAGTTGATGACCGAACGGATCGCACAGCAGATGGGCATTCCGCTCACGGAAGTAAGCAAGTTCAACGTGAAGGGCGAGGTCCTCATCTACAAGAAAGATGGTGATATCGCGCGTATCCCGCTGGAAGAGGCGATGCACGAGTATCAGCGGCCGGAGTGCAAGCATTGCGGCGACTTTTCCGCAGAGCTGGCGGATATCGCCTGTGGCGGCGTCGGCACCGATCAGGCGACCATCGTCGTGATCCGCACCCAGCGCGGGGAAGACATCTGGCGCAAGTTCCAGGCGTCCGGTCTCGTTGATGTCTGGCCTATCCAGGAAAACAAGAAAGCCTGGAACATTCTGCAGCGCCTGGCCCAGCGCCAGCATGACCGCGTGCCGGTCACCACGCCGCGCAATGGCACGACACCCGATCTGCCGCAGTACTCACCCTTCGAGGAACATCAGCTCTCACTCACCCAGATAGCGCAGACCGCCAAATCGGCTGAGGATATCGAGGCCGCACTGTCCGCGGCCTATGCCGGTGGGCCACGCCCACTGGAGGTCATCGGCTACATGGCCGGGCAACCCATTCCGGGTGATCCGGGTGAGCCGCCTCCGGGGGAGAAGCGCAAGCTACCACCGCCGCCGCGCCCAGATCAGGGCGGAGCCCCTCCGGGCTGGACGCCGGCTGCCTGACAGCCCCTGCCCGGAAGCAAGGGCGGCTTGCTCAGCCGCCCTTGTTGTACTGCTCCCACCAGGTATTGCGCAGCTTGCTGGTATCGATGGGGTCGTAGACCACGACCTCATCGTCCACCGCGGCCGGCGGCAGCTCGGCAGGTGCCGTAGGGGCAGCGGTAGATGCACCGCTGGCGCCTTCGGTCGCAGGCGGTGCAGCTTGCTCGCTCTTGCCGCAGGCAGACAGCGCGAGCATCAGGGGCAGTAGGGCAGTCACGGTTCTCAAGGAATGACGCATGGCTTGGGTTCCCTCACTGGATTGATATCGTCCCGGGCTCAGGCCGCTCACCGGCGATCCCTCCCGGTCCGGGTGATTATGCGCCAAGCCCGCGCGTGCCGGGTAGGCAGGCCTATCCGACAGCGCTGACTCTTCCCTCGCCCGTCATCAGGCTGCGCGTGCAGCCTTGATCACCCCATGACGCAAAAGCTGACCACTGTGCGTATGGGTTTCGCGGTCATCCTCGATCGTGACTTCCCCGTTGACCAGGATGTAGCGATAGCCCTTGGCACGCTGGATGCGGCGCCACTCTCCGCCCGGCAGATCGTGGGCGATCTCGGCCGGGCAGATGTCCAGGTGGTCGTAGTCGTAACAGATGATGTCGGCCGGTGCACCCACACGCAGCACGCCACGGTTTTCGAAGCCGGCCACCATGGCCGGCAGGGCGCTGAGCCGCCAGTGCGCTTCCTCCAGACTTAGCATGCCGTGCTCGCGCACGGCCTTGGTGATGGTCTCGGTGGGGTAGCGCCCCGCGGTTAGGAACTTGGTGTGTGCGCCACCATCGGACACGCCCAACACCACCCACGGATCATCGAAGATCTCCTTCATGTATCCCGGGTAGGCGTTGGTGCCGTTGGCATAGAACTCGGTCTTGAGTTTGTCATGCACGGCAATGTCGAGCAGCGCATCCACCGGGTGCTTGCCAGTGATTTCAGCCACATGACTGATGAGCATGTCGCGGAAGCGCTCCGTTTCCGGACTGGCCGGCCCGGTCACGACGAGGTTGGGAATGCCGCTGGTGACGACGATGGGCATCTGGGACTTGAGCGCGGGCCGACGCGCGGGATCCGCCATCTTCGCGAGACGTTCTTCCACGGTCCCGAGCGTGACTTCGCGCCAGGCGGGTTTTTCATCCCACAGGTTCCAGTCTTCCAGCGTGAACGCATAGCCGGCATCGGTCGTCAGGCCCTGGGCATAAATCCGCAGCCCGCGGTCACGGCACTGCTTCAGCCATTGCAGTCCGCCGCGATGGACCTCCGGTTTGTGGTCGTAGACCTGCAGCACATTCCAGAGCAGCGGGCGGCCTGACAATTCCGTGAGGCGTTCCATGTGGCGCCGGTCATGCTCGGCAGAATGCGAGGCGATGGTCATTTGCATGAAACCCTGGTTGCGCCGGCCGAGCACGCGTGCAAAGGCCTCGCAGGTTTCGTCGTGCATCACATCCGTCACCATCGGGGTGCCGTCATAGTCGAGCTGTACGGCAGCCGGACCGGAGGGCATCAGGCGCTGTGCGGACCAGCCGCAACCACCGGCATCGAGGGATTCCTCCAGCAAACGGCAGAGCTCTGCCTCCTGGGCCGGGGTGGGCTTGTGACCGGCTTTGGCAGCCTCCAGACCCAGCACCCACACCAGCATGGGACCGACCGGCACATAGGGCAGCAGGTTGATGGCCTTGGGCGCTCTGTCCACGGAGTCCAGGAATTCGGGGAAGGTGACCCAGTCCCAGGGCATTCCTTCTTTCATGGAGACGTAGGGCACTGCTTCCACGCGGGTCATGCTGAGCATCGCGCGTTCGCGCAATTCCGGCTGCACTGGTGCGAAGCCGAACCCGCAGTTGCCGATGACGGCTGAGGTGATGCCGTGCCAGCTGGACAGCGTGCAGTAGGGATCCCAGAAGAGCTGGGCATCGTAATGCGTATGCAGATCGACGAAGCCCGGGGCGACGATGAGGCCACTGGCATCGATGACGCGTTTGCCCGCATGGGCTGGTATCTGGCCCAGCCCGGCAATCACGCCATTCCTGATGGCGATGTCGGCGCGGTAGCGCGGCAGGCG
>JAURMM010000043.1 GCA_030830685.1 Gammaproteobacteria bacterium
CCCGGTTGCAGCCAGGACTGCACGGCAGTGGCATCCACGTTTTGCACGAAAAAGGCGATAGTGGCGTCCGGATCTGTGGCATTACCCGCCGGCAGTTTCGCGCTGGCGCGCAGGCCAGAGGCCAGCGCGTCCACCTCGAGGGCCTCCAGCGTGAGCTCCGTGTCGCCATTCACGCGGTCCACCCGAAGTGTGACGGCACGCGCGGAGACGGGCTGGAAACGCTGCCGCTCATCCCGCAGGGTGACGCGGTTCGCTTCGATTTCAAGCCCATCCTGTGCGATCAGCCAGCGCAGGAAACGCGGATCCTGGCGGGTGAAGCCGTCGATCACGAAGCGCCCATCGGCGCGCCACAGCAGGTCGAGTTCCAGCCCGGTCAGCCGCAGGTTGCCGAGGCGCAACTGGCCGTGGCGCAGGCTGCCGAAGAGATCGAGACCGGCCTCAGCGCGCGTGAAGCGCAAGACTTCAAGTGCGGGGTCGGTCTGGTGGTAGACCCGGATCCCGTCTGCGCGCAGGACCGGCAGACCACGGTGCGAGTGCGCGTGCAGGTGTTCGATTGAAACGGGCAAACCGAGCGCGCGACCGACCCAGGTCTCCACGGCAGTCGTCTCGGACTCCAGCTGGGGCAGGGTGGCGCGCAGGGCCAGTGATAGCAGGGCCGCCAAGGCCAGCAACAGGGCGCAGGCATTCCACGCCACCCGTCGCCATGCTTTGAAAATCCCTTGCATCACACAGCTGACGTGTCAGAGCAGGACGACGTCGTATTGTTCCTGTGTATAGGCTGTTTCAACCTGGAACCGGATGGGAATGCCGATGAACTCTTCCAGTTCGGCCACGCTCGTCGATTCCTCGTCGAGTAGGAGATCGACCACGTTCTGGGCCGCCACCACCAAAAGGCGGCGCGCATCATACTGGCGCTGCTCGCGGAGGATTTCCCGGAATATCTCATAGCACACGGTCTCTGCGGTCTTGATCGAACCGCGCCCACTGCAGGTGGGGCAAGGCTCGCACAGCACATGTTCCAGGCTCTCGCGCGTGCGCTTGCGGGTGATCTGTACGAGGCCCAACGAGGTCACCTCGCTGACCGTGATCTTGGAATGATCCCGCTCCAGGCTTTTCTCCAGCGCGCGCAGCACCTGGCGTCTGTGCTCTTCTTCCAGCATATCGATGAAGTCGACGATGATGATGCCGCCAAGGTTCCTTAACCGGAGCTGACGCGCGATGGCCTGGGCAGCCTCGAGATTGGTCTTGAAGATGGTCTCTTCGAGATTGCGGTGGCCGACGAACCCGCCGGTATTCACGTCGATGGTGGTCATGGCTTCGGTCTGATCAATGACGAGATGTCCACCTGATTTGAGATCCACCTTGCGCTGCAGAGCCCGCTGGATTTCATCCTCCGTGGAATGCAGGTCGAGGATGGGCCGCTCACCCGGATAGTGCTCCAGGGTGGCTACCAGTTCGGGCGTGAATTCCTCTGCAAAAGTCCGTGCGCGGACGTAGGTTTCCCGGGAGTCGATACGAATCTTCTCGACCTGGCTTGCCGACAGATCCCGAATCATGCGCAATACCAGGGGCAAGTCCTCATACACGACCTGAGTAGCCTTGCCGGCACGCACCCGTTCCTGGATGGAACCCCACAGCCGGCGCAGGAAAAGGTTGTCTGCCTTCAGATCATCGGCCGCCGCGCCCTCGGCCGCCGTGCGGACGATGAATCCGCCCGAGGCCTCCTGGCGGGTGGCGGGAGCAGGTGGCAGACCCTCTTCCAGCGGCGCGCTCAGAGGTTTCAGACCCGGCTCCAGGCCAAGCATGATGTCCCGCAGACGCTTGCGCTCGTCCTCATTCTCGATGCGCTGGGAGATCCCGAGTGAGTTGGTGTCGGGCATGAAGACGAGGTATCGGGACGGGATGCTCACGTAGGTGGTCAGACGCGCGCCCTTGCTGCCGAGCGGCTCCTTGGCAACCTGCACGAGCAGCAACTGGCCCTCGTGGACCGCCTGCTCTATGGGCACCTCCTGGCCGGTCGTCTGCTTGCGCTCGGCAGCGGCGACGATGTCCGAGACATGCAGGAAGGCGGCACGCGGCAGCCCGATATCGACGAAGGCTGCGCCCATGCCGGGCAGCACCCGATTGACCCTGCCGAGGTAAAGGTTGCCGACGAATCCACGGCGTCGCGTGCGCTCGATCAGGAGTTCCTGCAGCACGCCATTCTCGACGAATGCGACGCGGGTTTCCTGGGGCGTGACGTTGACTAGGATTTCTTCCGCCATGGGCGAGGGGCATGCCGTGGCGCCGGGTCGGCACCTTGTCGGGCAAAGATAACTCATTGAGGATCAAGCGACTACCAAATGCCGCAAGTGATTTGCAGGTGCTGCGGGTTCCGTCGGCCGGAAAGCGGGGGCTACAATGGAAGGCCTATCGCCCGGTTTCGCCCATGCAGATGCCCACGCTCCCCGAGACCACGGTTCTGGTGCTCGCCATTGGCGATGGCCAGCCGCTGATGCCACTGACCGCCCGCCGGACTACGGCCGCGTTGCCCTATGCAGGCAACTACCGGGTGATCGATTTCGTGCTCACCAACTGCATGCATTCCGGCCTGCGACGGATCAACGTGCTGACCCAGTTCAATTCGCTGTCGTTGCACAATCATGTGCGGGATGGCTGGTCGATCTTCAACACGGACATGGGCGAGTTCGTGAATACCGTCTCCCCACCCATCACGGCCGAGCTCAGCATCTACAGCGGGCAGACGGACGCCATTTGCAAGAATCTCTACATCCTGGAGGGTGCGCCAGACGACACGGTCCTGATCATCTCCGGAGAGCAGATCTACCGCATGGACTACGCTGCGATGGTCGATTACCACGTCCGGCGCGGTGCGGATGTCACAATCGCCGCAATCGACAGCGAGACCGCACTCGGTTCCTGCTTCCCGGCGAGCTTCGAAGTCCGCGAAGGCGACGTGCCGGCTATCCGGGAACACTCTCCGCCGGCGCCCTTGCCACGCGAAGAGGGCGTCTACGGCCCCATGGGTGTGTTCGCCTTTCGTCGCGATTGTCTCATCCAGTGCCTGAAAGGGCTCGGCAATGACGGGGCGCGCTCGCAGAATCTGATCGATCTCATCCGGCGCGAACTGACAGGCCGTGCGCGCATCGGGGGTTACCGCTTTGGCGGCGAGTTCGGGCGCGTGTCGCAGGACAAGTACTGGCGTGACCTGCAATCCCTGGACGACTTTTACCAGGCGAACATGGATCTGCTGAAGCTCGAGCCGCCCTTGGACATCTATCAGGCCGACTGGCCGGTGCGTACCTATCAGCAGCAGCGTCCCCCGGCACGGACCGTGCCCGGGCGCTCTTGCAATGAGGGCATTTGCGTCAATTCCATCGTCTCGGGTGGCACCGTGATTGCGGGCGGGGGCGTGAGCCGCAGTGTGCTCGGCAATCGGGTCTACATCGACGACAGCGCCATGGTGGAGGACTCGATCCTCTTTCCCGGAGTGACCGTGGGGGAGGGTGCCCAAGTCCGCCGGGTCATCTGCGACCGCAACGTGCACATTCCTGCCGGCGAGCGGATTGGCATCGACCCGGCGCGCGATGCCGAGCGTTTTCTGGTCACGGAGGATGGCGTGGTGGTGATTCCCGCCCACCACACCTTCTCCAGTTGAGCGATCCGCGGTGAGTCTCGAAGCTGAGCTCGCCACCTTCCTGCCGCCGGATGCGCTGCTGCTTTCTGCGGAAGCCAAGCGTCCTTATGAGTGCGACGGCATCTCGGCCTACCGGCAAATCCCGCGTGTGGTGTGCGTGCCGCGCACACGCGAAGAAGTCCGCAGGATTCTCCAGACTTGCGCCACGCAGGGTGTGCCGGTGATCGCGCGCGGTGCCGGCACTGGACTTTCCGGTGGCGCGCTCCCGCTGGCCGAAAGTTGCGTGCTGAGCCTGAGCCGCTTCAATCGCATTCTGTCCGTGGATCCGGGCAACGCTGTGGCTGTGCTCGAACCAGGCGTACGCAATCTGGCCATCTCCGAAGCCGCCGCGATTTACGGACTGTACTACGCACCTGATCCTTCCTCGCAGATTGCCTGCTCCATCGGTGGCAATGTGGCTGAAAATTCCGGGGGTGTGCACTGTCTGAAGTACGGGCTCACCGTGCACAACGTGCTGGGCGTGAAACTTTTCCTGAGCGATGGCACCTGGGTTGAACTTGGCGGTGCCACACTTGATGCACCAGGGCTGGACCTGCTGGCCGCGATCAACGGCTCCGAGGGATTGCTTGGGGTCATCATGGAAGTGACCGTGCGCCTGTTGCCACGCCCGCCCGTTGCCCGGGTGCTGCTCGCGGCTTTCTCCGATGTGGCGACGGCAGGCCGCGCTGTGGCGGGCATCATAGAGGCCGGGATAATCCCGGCCGGGCTCGAAATGATGGACCAGCTGGCTATCAGGGTGGCGGAGGATTTCTGTCACGCCGGGTATCCAACCGACGCGGCAGCGATTCTGCTCTGTGAACTCGATGGCGTGGAAGCCGAGGTCGAAGCTGAAATTCACCGCGTGCACCGGCTGCTTTCAGAGGTGGGCGCGACCGAGGTGCGCTGCTCACGGGATGAGGCGGAGCGCCTGCGCTTCTGGCAGGGTCGCAAATCCGCCTTTCCGGCCATCGGCCGCGTGCGACCGGATTACTTCTGCATGGATGGCACCATCCCCAGGCGCGAGCTGGCGCATGTGCTCGAGCGTATCGCCGCGCTGTCAGAAGAGAGCGGGCTCTTGATTGCCAATGTTTTCCACGCCGGAGATGGCAATCTTCATCCGCTCATTGCCTTCGATGCCAATGACGACAGTCAGCTCGCGCTTGCTGAAGATGTCGGCGGCAGGATTCTGGAGCTCTGCGTGGAGGTAGGCGGCACTGTCACCGGTGAGCACGGGGTGGGTGTGGAAAAGCTCAATCAGAGGTGCGTGCAGTTCTCGACCGCCGAACTGGAGCAGTTCCATCGCTTGAAGGCCGCGTTCGATCCGGCTGGTTTGCTCAATCCGGGGCGCGCAGTTCCAACTCTGCACCGCTGCGCCGAGTTCGGTGCAATGCGTATACAGGGCGGCAAGCTTCCGCATCCGGAGCTGCCGCGTTTCTGAGGCACGAGGCCGCGCTGCACCGGTTGTCTCAGGTTTGGGTTCCGCCCACCGTGAGGCCATCGATCCGGAGCGTCGGTTGCCCTACGCCGACCGGCACAGACTGTCCGTTCTTGCCGCAGGTACCCACGCCACTGTCCAGCGTGAGGTCGTGGCCTACCATCGACACGCGGGTGAGCACGTCGGGGCCGTTGCCAATCAAGGTTGCGCCCTTCACGGGTGCGGTGACCTTGCCATCCTCGATCAAGTAAGCCTCGTTCGCGCTGAACACGAACTTGCCGTTGGTGATATCGACCTGGCCGCCACCGAAACTGACGGCGTAGAGGCCGCGTTGCACAGAATGCAGGATGTCCTCCGGGGCGTGGTCGCCGGCCAGCATGTAGGTGTTGGTCATGCGCGGCATCGGTCTGTGTGCATAGGACTGGCGGCGTCCATTACCGGTGGGGGCCATCTCCATCAGGCGGGCGTTCTGCTTGTCCTGCAGATAGCCACGCAAGATGCCGTCCTCGATGAGTACCGTGCGCTGCCCAGGGGTGCCTTCGTCGTCCACTGTGAGCGAGCCTCGCCGGTCGGGCGGTGTAGCGTCGTCAACGACGGTGCAGCCGGGGGCGGCCACGCGTTCGCCGATGCGGCCCGCAAAGGCCGAGGTGCCTTTTCGGTTGAAGTCCCCCTCAAGTCCATGGCCGATGGCCTCATGTAAAAGGATCCCTGGCCAGCCTGCGCCAAGGACCACGGTCATCTCACCTGCAGGGGCCGGGCGCGCCTCCAGGCTCACCAGCGCCTGGCGCAGGGCCTCGTCTGCGACCGCCTCGGCCCTGCCACCCTCGATCAGGGGAAGGTAGCCAGTGCGCCCACCTCCCCCGTGGCTCGCGCTCTCCCGGCGACCCTTGTCCTCCACGATGACGGTGACGTTCAACCGCACCAGCGGACGGATGTCCGCGGCCAGCGTGCCATCCGAGGCAACGACCAGAACCTGCGTGTAGCGCCCGACGAGACTTGCCATGACTTGCTTGACGCGGGGGTCTGCCGCGCGCAGTCGGGCATCAAGGCGCCGCAGCAAGTCGAGCTTTCGGGCCACCGGCAGGCTGGCCACCGGATCCTCGGCCTGGTAGCGGATTGGGACCGGGCCGCCCGCGAGGAGCCGCGCGTCCCCGTCCTGGCCTTGGCGGGTGATGGCCCGGGCTGCCTCACAGGCGCGTTCCAGGGCGCCCAGCGACAGTTCGTCGGAGTAGGCAAAGCCGGTCTTCTCGCCCGCGACGGCGCGCACACCCACCCCTTGCTCAAGC
>JAURMM010000005.1 GCA_030830685.1 Gammaproteobacteria bacterium
GCCACATTGAGCAAGGCCGGGGTGATGGCGGGAATCGCAAAACGGCCATGGGTATTCAGCACCGCCCCCAGGAAAGCCGTGAGCGAAATGAATAGCAGGTAAGGAAACGTGAGCCGGAGCAGGGTCACGCTGAGGTCGTAGCGGCTCCCGTCCTCGAGAAAGCCCGGAGCCACCAGCGCGATGATCACCGGAGCAGCCAGCACGCCCGCTACGGTGAGGCAGACGAGGATGCCGGCCAGCACGCCACCGACTGCAGCCAGCAGGTCTCTTACCTCGGTGGGAGAGCGTTCAGTTTTCCATGCAGCAAGCACTGGGACGAAGGCCTGCGCGAACGCCCCTTCGGCGAACAGCCGGCGGAACAGGTTGGGGATCTTGAAAGCGACGAAGAAGGCATCTGTCGCGGCCGACGCGCCATACACACCCGCGATCACGGCGTCCCGGGCCAGCCCGAGGATGCGAGAGATGAGGGTCATCTGGCCCACCAGCAGGGTGGACCGCAGGAGGCTTCGACTCAGGGGAGGACCCTCGAGAATTGCACCGGCTTGAGCGCGCTGACGCGGGCGAAACGTGCTCCGGGATTGACACTGAAGGCCCGACCAAGCATATTTCGGCCCCTTTTATTCCAAGTTCGACGGAGCCTACATTGGCCAATACCGCCCAGGCACGCAAGCGTGCCAAACAGTCCGAGCGGCGGCGCCTGCACAACGCCAGCCGCAAGTCCCAGTTCCGCACGCGCCTGAAGCAGGTCATCAAGGCCATCGAGTCCGGCGACAAGGATGCCGCGAGAGCGGCCTACGCAGCTGCGGTGCCCGTGATCGACAGAATGACCAAGACTGCATTGGTCCACAAGAACAAGGCTGCTCGCCATAAATCCCGTCTGAACGCGCGCATCGTCGCGATGGCGTGATCTCCCGGTGCCACGCAGCGCGTGAGTGCTGCGTGGGCCAACGGTGTGGTCGCTCTCCCCGGCCCCCGTCACAGCACCGCAAGATTGTCGCGGTGGATAAGCTCAGGCTCCTGCGCGTAGCCCAGAATCTCCTCGATTCTGGATGTGGGCATTCCCTTGATGGCATCAACCTCCCGGGCACCGTAATTGGTAAGCCCACGCGCTATCTCGCGTCCCTGCGAGTCCACGCAGGCAACGAGCTCGCCTCTCCGGAATTCTCCCTCGACTTTCAGTACACCCACTGCCAAGAGGCTACGCCCCTCTTCGCGCAGGACGCGGCAGGCACCTTCGTCGAGGAAGAATCGGCCCTTGGCATGCAGTGTACTGCCGAGCCATTGCTTGCGCGCCGCAAGCTTGGCAGGCGGCGCGGCGAGGAAAGTACCAATTGGCACTCCTTTTGCGAGGTCGACAAGCACGCCGGCCCGGCGACCACTCGCGATTACGGTGGACGTTGCTGAGCGCGCGGCCAACCGGGCTGCAGTGATCTTGGTCCGCATTCCGCCCCGCCCCCAGTCACCCCCACCGCCCGCGATTTTGAGCAATTCGGGGTCATCGAGTTCTGCGCGGGTAATGAGCTCGGCGTTTGCATCGTGCCGGGGATCGGCCGTCATGAGGCCAACCTGGTCGGTCAGTATGACCATGAGGTCGGCTTCGATCAGGTTGCTGACCAGACCGGCCAAGGTGTCGTTGTCCCCCAGCTTTATTTCTTCCGTGGCCACCGTGTCATTTTCATTGATGACCGGAACCACACCGTAACCCAGCAGGGTGGACAGGGTGCTTCGGGCATTCAGGTAGCGCTCGCGACTGGCAACATCGTCATGCGTCAGGAGGATTTGGGCGGCCACGCATCCTTGAGCCTGAAAAGCCTGCTCCCACATGCGCACCAGTCCCATCTGCCCCACCGCAGCGGCGGCCTGCAACTGATTGAGTACATGAGGACGTTCCTTCCAACCCAAGCGCACGGCGCCTTCCGCCACCGCACCGGAAGTCACGATCACAACCTCATGCCCCGCCCTTCGAATGGCGGCGACCTGTGCTGCCCAGTCATGAATCCCGTCCGCATCGAGGCCGGCGCCTTGGCGAGTGGTCAAGGCCGAGCCTATCTTCACCACCCAGCGGCGAGCGTCAGCGGCAGAGGGCGTCGAGGTTCCCGCCGAACCCATGTCTCAGCGCGTCCCGTGTGCGGCCCGTTCCAGGGCCTCTTCATGGATCTCCCGTAAGCGACGTTCCAGCGCTTCGACGAGTTCCTGACATCCCTCGCCGGTGGCTCCGGAGATGGTGAAAACCGGCCCTTTCCAGCGCAGCTTGCGGGCAAACTTCTGCCAGTCCTGGGTGCGGTCTTCCGGGCTCAACAGGTCCAGCTTGTTCATTACCAGCCACCGTTCGCGGGTCCCCAGTGTCCGACTGTGCTTGCGCAGTTCACGGCCCACCGTTGCGAAATCCTTGACCGGATCACGCTCTGGATCGGTCATGGAGACATCCAGTACGTGGAGCAGAATCCGCGTGCGTTCGACATGTCTCAGAAACTGCAGTCCGAGGCCCGCGCCCTCCGCGGCGCCGTCGATGATGCCCGGAATGTCTGCAATCACGAAGCTTCTGTCAGGCCCCAGCGAAACCACACCGAGCACGGGGTGGAGCGTCGTGAAGGGATAATCGGCAACCTTGGGTCGCGCCGCAGAAACACGAGTGATCAGGGTCGACTTGCCCGCGTTCGGCAGGCCGAGCAGGCCCACATCGGCAAGCAGGCGCAATTCGAGGGTCAGGCGGCGGCTTTCCGCCGGCATGCCCTTTGTTATCCGGCGCGGGGCGCGGTTGGTGCTGCTCTTGAAATGCGCATTGCCAAACCCGTGGAATCCGCCCTTGGCAACGAGGATCTTGCCGCCGTCGCGGTCCAGATCGCCGAGCAGTTCACCCGATTCCTGATCACGGACGAGCGTGCCCACGGGTACTGCAATTTCCAGATCATCACCAGAGCGACCGATGCGATCGCGGCCCATCCCCGGCTGGCCATTGCCCGCCTTGAAGCTGCGTTTGTGACGAAAATCGATGAGGGTGTTGAGGCGACTCGAAGCCACGATGAAGACACTGCCACCGTCCCCGCCGTCGCCACCGTCCGGGCCACCGAACTCGATGAATTTTTCACGCCTGAAACTCAGGCAGCCGTCGCCCCCCTTGCCGGAATGGACGGTAATGAATGCCTCATCGATGAATTTCATGGCGGCGTCGGATGGTTAAAACAAAAAACCCCGTCAACGACGGGGTTTCGATGCGCTCATGCCATGGCGCCGCGTTTCAGGCGGGTACCACACTGACATACTTGCGACCGTCCAGTCCCTTGGTCAGGAACTGAACGCGTCCCTCCACCACCGCGAAGAGCGTGTGGTCCTTGCCGCAGTCCACCCCCGGACCGGGGTGGAAGCGTGTTCCGCGCTGACGGACGATGATATTGCCCGCATTCACCAGTTCACCACCAAAACGCTTCACGCCCAGGCGCTTGGCCTGTGAGTCGCGCCCATTACGAGTACTGCCTCCGGCTTTCTTGTGTGCCATGGCGCTTATCCTTTCACGATGCTTTTGATTTCGAGCTGGGTGAAGTTCTGGCGGTGCCCCATCTGCTTGCGATGGTGCTTGCGCCGGCGGAACTTAACGATGCGAATCTTTTCACCGCGCCCGTTGGCAACAACGGTTGCCAGAACCTTGGCGCCCGGGAGCAGCGGAGCGCCGACCATTGTCTGGCCTGCGTCGCTGATCATGAGGACGTCCCCGAGTTCGATGGAATCGCCGGGGTTGGCGGGCAGTGATTCGACGCGGAGGGTCTGGCCCTCGGCTACGCGGTATTGTTTACCGCCGGTCCTGATGATGGCGTGCATTGCTTGGAACTCTTGAAGTAATCTTGCGCGTCGGGCGCGACGGGGCCCGCGATTCTAATCGGCTCTCTGTGCCCCAAGCAAGACTCGGGAGCCGGATGAGCCGTTCCGCAGACAGGAAATGCCCTTGAACGCCCAGAACTCCGACGCCCCCCTGGACCAGCTCCGCGCCCTGATCGGGGCGGACATGGCCGCCGTGGACCAACGCATACGAGCCAGCCTCGAGTCAGAGGTGGTTCTGATCAACCAGTTGGGCGCCTACATCATAGGCGGAGGGGGCAAGCGCCTGCGTCCCGCGCTGTCACTGCTGGCGGCCCGGGCCCTCGGGTATGCCGGTGGCCGACATGTCGAGGTCGCCGCCATCATCGAACTGGTTCATACCGCCACCCTGCTGCACGATGATGTCGTCGACGATTCACATCTGCGACGTGGCCGGGAAACAGCCAACTCCATCTGGGGAAATGAGGCAAGCGTCCTGGTGGGGGATTTCCTCTATTCACGGGCGTTCCAGATGATGGTGGCACTGCGCGACCTGCGGGTGCTCGAGATCATGGCAGATGCCACCAACATCATTGCCGAAGGCGAAGTGATGCAATTGGCCAACTGCCACGATCCGGACATCACCGAGCAACGTTATCTCGATACCATCCGTTACAAGACAGCCCGCCTCTTTGAAGCGGCGGCCCAACTGGGAGTTGTTGTTGCGGGAGGATCGACGGCCTTGCAGGACGCCCTGGCCGCCTACGGGCGCCACCTGGGGACGGCCTTCCAGCTGGTGGATGATGCGCTGGACTACCAGGCCGACAGCGCCACACTGGGCAAGAATCTCGGCGACGATCTCGCCGAAGGCAAGCCGACGCTTCCTCTGTTGTACGCACAATGGCACGGGAACGCCGCCGAGTCCGCACTGATTCGAGCCGCAATCGAGCACGGCGGCAGAGACATGCTCACCGAGATCCGTGCGGCAATTGAATCGACCGGTGCCATCACATACACTCTCGCGCTCGCTGAGCGAGAGGCCGCTGAGGCGGATGCAGCGTTGGCCGCCATACCACCCTCGGAGTTCCGGGACGTGCTGTCGGGGCTCACGCGGTTCGCAGTCCAGCGCCAGTATTGAACACCAGTCAGTCTGGCCTTTCGCGCAGTCAATGATTCGTCGGGGTGTAGCTCAGTCTGGTAGAGCACTGCCTTCGGGAGGCAGGGGTCGTAGGTTCGAATCCTGTCACCCCGACCAACTTTACAATCCCGCTGTCCAGGATGAGACGTCTCTCCGGGACGCTGCAGGCCCGGTGCCTGGAGCGGGCATCCGGGGCGTTTTGTCTGGCGCCTCGAGGCAAGCGTGACTATATCTGCCGACGACGCCTATCAGGCGCACATCCTGCAGGGCGTTTCCCGCACTTTCGCATTGACCATCCCCGTGCTCCCGCATGCGCTTTACCGCGCGGTGGCGAACGGATATCTGCTCTGTCGAATAGCCGACACGATTGAAGACGATGCGGGACTCAGTTTCGAACAGAAGCGTGAATTCTCTGATCGTTTTCTCAGGGGCGTGACCGGCGAGGAAGAAAGCGCTGGTTTCGCCGCCGAGCTCGCACCACTGCTTGCGGCCCACAACTCCGCCGCCGAGCGTGATCTCATCGCCCATACACCCGCCGTTCTGCGCGTGACCCACTCGCTGAGCGAGCCCCAGCAACGCGCCCTCTCTCGCTGCGTGCGCGTCATGATGGATGGAATGGTCCACTATCAGGGTCAGGAGACGCTCGATGGAGTGCCTGATCAGCTCGCCATGGACCGCTACTGCTACTACGTGGCCGGAGTAGTTGGCGAGATGCTGACCGAACTCTTCTGCGATTTCTGCCCGGAGATGCACGCCAGGCGCGAGCAGCTCATGCCTTTGGCCGTGTCCTTCGGCCAGGGCCTGCAGATGACCAACATACTGAAAGACATCTGGGAAGACCGGGCACGCGGCGCCTGCTGGCTTCCTCGCAGTGAATTTGAACCGCGCAGCATCGTCTTGAGCACCGTCAGTGCGGGTCGGGGTGGTGACGCTTTCAGTGCAGGAATCCGGGCGCTCATTGGCATCACCCACGGGCACCTGCGCAACGCGCTCGAGTACACCCTGGCAATCCCCGCACGAGAGACTGGGATGCGCAAGTTCTGCCTCTGGGCGCTGGGCATGGCAATCCTCACCTTGCGCAAGCTTGATCAGCATCCAGACTTCGTGGATGGCCAGCAGGTCAAGATTTCCCGCCGGGCAGTCAAGGCCACGGTGCTCGCCACCAGCGTGCTGGCCGCGCAGGACACTTTGCTGCGAGGGCTTTTTGCCTTGTCGGCACTGGGCCTGCCCCATCAAGCCGTCCTGGCCCGAGGCCCGACCTTCATAGAAGGCATGGAAGCCCAACACGCACTGTGAAGTCCGGCAACCTGGACAGTCCACGCACGCCCACCGCGACCTCGCAAAGGCCGGCCATCCTGGCAGCCATGCCGGCCGAGCTGGCATCCTGCGCCCCGCTGGCCTCGTGCTGCCAGACCCTGCTCACTGGTGTGGGTGAAGCCGCCGCGCGGCGCGCGGCGCAAGTGGTGACAGCATCCCGAAAAACTTCCCTGCTCGTGTCATGGGGCACGGCCGGCGGACTGGCTCCGGACCTCAAGCCCGGAACGCTCGTGATCTGCACGCGAATCGTGGACGCCGCCAGTGGACGGCGCTTTGATACGCCGCCAGAACTCGTTGAGCGCCTGATGAAAATCCTCGCACCCTTGCGCGCAGTGCGCGGGGTGGGACTCAGTGTGGCGGACGCCGTCACCACCCGGAAGGCTAAATCCGCCTTGCATGAAGCTCATGGGTGCGCCGTGACGGACATGGAATCTGCAGCCATTGCCATCTGCGCATGCGAAGCAGGAATTCCTTTCCTCGCCCTGCGCGCAGTCATCGACCCTGCCCACAGCAACCTGCCAACCAGCGCCCTGGCCGGAATGGCCAATCCGGAGCAGCCAACCCGGGCAAGCCTGGCGGCCTTGGCGCGACGCCCCTGGGAACTGCCTGCCTTGTGCCGATTGGCCCTGTGGTACCGCCATAGCCTGCACATGCTTAGCAGCGCCGCGCTGATGATGGAGAATGCCCCGGGCCTCTTTTGCGGGAAAAAATCACGATGAGCACCCTCTCTTCCAAACCATGGGACGCCCGCCTGGCCGCAGCACTGGTGCGTCCGCTGTGTCACACCTCGGTAAGTCCGAACGTTCTGACCACGGTGCGCTTGCTCGTGGGCCTGTACGGCGCGCTGCTGTTTGCAGGCGGAGAATCGCCCAATGCCGCGGCCTTGGTCATCGTGCTGTCCAATTTCCTGGACCACACTGATGGTGAACTCGCACGAATGAGCGGACGCTCCAGCCGCTTCGGACACAACTATGATCTCGCCTCCGATGCACTGGTCACAGTCGGACTCTTCGTCTGCATCGGCTGGGGTCTGCGCGAGAGCCTCGGCGCGGCTGCGGCGCTGATGGGTCTGGCTGCCGGGCTTGCGGTGGCAGGGATATTCCACCTGCGCAACC
>JAURMM010000044.1 GCA_030830685.1 Gammaproteobacteria bacterium
CGCACATCACCGACGAGATAAAGGCCTGTATCCGCCAGGGTGCGGGTGATGCCGAGATCGCGATGGTGGAGATAGGCGGCACGGTGGGTGACATCGAATCACTGCCCTTCCTTGAAGCCATCCGCCAGATGCGCATCGAGCTCGGGGCCCGCAATACGCTGTTCATCCACCTCACGCTCGTGCCGTTCATCAGCTCGGCGGGTGAGATGAAGACCAAGCCCACCCAGCATTCGGTCAAGGAACTGCGTTCCATCGGCATCCAGCCGGATATCCTGTTGTGTCGGGCAGATCGCCCCTTGCCGGCCTCCGAACGGCGCAAGATCGCACTGTTCACCAATGTGGAAGAAAACGCAGTCATCTCTGCGATCGACGCGAGCTCCATCTACAAGATCCCCATGATGCTGCACGCCGAGGGCTTGGATGACATCGTGGTGGAGAAGCTCGGGCTCAGTGCCCCGCCGGCCGACTTGCACGAATGGGAAGCGGTGGTCGAGGCCCAGGAGCATCCCGCGCACGAAGTGAACATCGCGATGGTGGGCAAGTACGTGCACCTGACGGAGTCCTACAAGTCCCTGAGCGAAGCGCTGATCCATGCCGGAGTGCATACGCGGACCCGGGTCAATATCCACTACATCGATGCCGAAATCCTGGAGCGCGAAGGCATTGCCGTCCTTGACGAGATGGACGCCGTATTGGTGGCGCCCGGATTCGGCGAACGCGGGATTGAAGGCAAGATTCTCAGTGCCCGTCATGCGCGGGAACACAAGGTGCCCTATCTCGGGATTTGCCTCGGCATGCAGGTTGCCGTGATTGAATTCGCCCGCCATTGCGCGCGGCTTGAGGGCGCACACAGCACGGAATTCAATCCGGTCACGCCGCACCCCGTGATCGCGCTCATCACCGAATGGAAGGCTGCGGACGGTTCCACCCAGCGACGGTCAGAGCAAACCGACAAGGGCGGCACCATGCGTCTCGGGGGGCAGCAGTGCAAGCTCGCCACGGACAGCCTGGTGGCCCGCGCCTACGATGCGGAAACCATCGTCGAACGTCATCGGCACCGGTATGAATTCAACAATACCTACATGATGGAACTGGAGGCTGCGGGCATGCGTATCGCGGGCCGCTCCATGGATGGCAATCTGGTGGAGATCATCGAGATTCCTGAGCATCCCTGGTTCGTAGGTTGCCAGTTCCATCCGGAATTCACCTCCACGCCGCGCGATGGCCATCCTCTTTTCACAGCCTTTGTACGGGCCGCGCTTGCCTACCGGCAGAGCAAGGGAAAGTGACCCGGCATGCGGCTGTGTGATTTCGAAATAGGGGGCGATCAGCCGTTCTTCCTGATTGCAGGACCCTGCGTCATCGAGTCCGAGCAGCTCTGTCTTGATACCGCCGGCATCCTTGCCGAGTTGACACGGTCGCTCGGCATGGCCTTCATCTTCAAGTCATCCTTCGACAAGGCGAACCGGACCTCACATGAGAGTTTCCGGGGCCCGGGTCTCGAAGCCGGACTCACCATTCTTGAAAAAGTCCGCCGCGAGATCGGTGTGCCCGTGCTGACCGATGTGCACGAGGATTCGCCGCTCGGCGAGATTGCCGCGGTGGTGGATGTGCTGCAGACACCTGCCTTCCTCTGCCGCCAGACCAATTTCATCCAGGCTGTGGCCCGCCAGGGCAAGCCGGTCAACATCAAGAAAGCCCAGTTCCTCGCCCCTTGGGACATGGCCCATGTCGTGGCCAAGGCGCGTGCGGTGGGCAATGAGCAGATCATGGTCTGCGAGCGAGGCGCGTCTTTCGGCTACAACTACCTGGTCTCGGACATGCGTGCGCTGGTGGTGATGCGCGCCGCGGCTCCGGTGGTCTTTGACGCCACACATTCGGTGCAGATGCCGGGGGGGCAGGGCGCAAGTTCGGGTGGCCAACGCGAATTCGTGCCCGCCCTGGCCCGTGCCGCCACCGCCGTAGGCGTCGCCGGCTTGTTCATGGAAACCCACCCTGATCCCGACCGTGCCTTGAGTGATGGTCCCAATGCCTGGCCGCTCGGGCGCATGCGCGAATTGCTGGAGACCCTCCAGAGCCTCGATCAAACCGTGAAAAAAGCAGGTGTGATGCAGTCCTGAGCGTCGCGCCTCAAGATCCAGTTCATGCGGCCCCTCGCACCTGCGTTGGTGGCGTGCCCCAGCAGTGAGGAGTTCCGATGTCTGAAATACAGAAAATCCAGGCCATGGAAGTCATGGATTCGCGCGGCAATCCGACGGTGCGTGCCGAGGTCTGGACGCGCGGCGGAGCCCGTGGTTCGGCGCAGGTTCCGTCCGGTGCTTCAACCGGCGAGCGCGAGGCCCTGGAGCTCCGTGACGGGGACAAGTCCCGCTATCTTGGCAAGGGTGTGCTCAAGGCCGTGCGCCATGTGAACGAACTGATTGCGCCCGCAGTCATCGGGCGCGAAGTTGCGGATCAGGTCGGGTTGGATCGCGCCATGATCGCCCTCGATGGCACCGAGAACAAGGCTCGGCTTGGCGCCAATGCGACGCTCGCAGTGTCCATGGCCGCAGCACATGCGGCGGCAGCTGAAACCGGACTGCCGCTTTATGCGAGCCTGCAGCAATCCGAGCGTTACACCATGCCGGTGCCAATGATGAACATCATCAATGGTGGCGCGCATGCGAGCAACAATGTGGATTTCCAGGAGTTCATGATTCTGCCGGTCGGGGCGCCGAGTTTCGGGGAGGCCCTGCGCTACGGTGCCGAGGTGTTCCATGCCTTGAAAGCGGTCCTTCACCAGCGCGGCGCAAGCACCGCTGTCGGTGACGAGGGCGGGTTCGCGCCGGATCTGCCCTCCAACCAGGCCGCGCTGGATCTGATTGCCGACGCCATTGCGCGTGCGGGATTCAAGCTCGGCAGTGAGATCGTGTTGGGGCTCGATGTGGCAAGTTCGGAATTCTACAAGGACGGCCGCTACCATCTGGCCTCCGAACAGCGCACGCTCGACAGCCAGCAGATGGCAGACATGCTCGCCGCCTGGACCCGCGATTACCCGATCATCACCATCGAAGATGGCATGGATCAGAACGATTGGGCGGGATGGCGCATCCTGACTGACGCGATTGGCCGCAAGGTGCAGCTGGTAGGCGATGATCTTTTCGTTACCAACACCCGGATCCTGCAGAAGGGTATTGGTGACGGGATTGCCAACTCGATTCTCATCAAGGTCAACCAGATTGGCACGCTTACCGAAACCTTCGAGGCGATCGAACTCGCCCAGCGCTCGGGTTATACTGCGGTGGTTTCGCATCGCTCTGGCGAGACCGAAGACACCACTATCGCCGACATCGCCGTGGCGCGCAGTACGGGCCAGATCAAGACCGGATCCCTGTCGCGATCCGACCGCATCGCCAAGTACAACCGCCTGCTGGTGATTGAACACGAACTGGGGATGCGCGCCCGTTATCCCGGCCGCGATGCCTTCCATAACCTCAAATAACACGCACACTGGATGCTGAGGGTCTTTGTCGGTCTGCTGTGCCTGATCCTGCTGGGTCTTCAGGTGACCTGGTGGTTCGGCAAAGGTGGCCTGCGTGACGCGAGCAAGCTAGAGGCTCAGATCGAGGCTCAGGAGAAGGAACTCGAGGCCTTGCGCTTGCGCAACGGCAAACTCGCGGCTGAAGTGGTGAACCTCAAGGAGGGTTTTGAGGCCATCGAAGAAATCGCGCGCAGCGAGATGGGCATGGTGAGGGAGGGCGAAACCTTCTACCAGATCATCGACCCTGCCCCCGATCTCGGCCCGACCTCACCGGCGCCAGCACACTCGGGGTCCCCGCCGCCATGAGCAGCATCGACGCCCCACCGCGATGTTGGGCGGTGATTCCTGCTGCGGGCAAGGGTGCCCGCATGGGTGCGCCCTTGCCCAAGCAATACCTTCAGCTGGGTGAGCGCACGATACTCGAGCACACGCTGGAGCGTTTTCTCAGGCACCCGCGCATAGCCGGCGTCACCGTTGCGATCGCCGCAGATGATGAACTCTGGCCGGCAGTGGCCCAGCGCCTGTCTCAGGTGCATCAGGCGGAGGGCGGAGCAGAGCGTTGTCATTCGGTGCTGAACGCACTGGACTCATTGCGGACCACGCTCGAAGATGACGACTGGGTGCTGGTGCATGATGCAGCCAGGCCCTGCGTGCATGCGGATGACATCACACGCCTCATCGATGCACTGATGCATGAAGACTGTGGCGGCATTCTCGGTACGGCCGTTCGCGACACGCTCAAGCGCCGTGCCGCCGATGGCCGCATTGAGGAGACTGTCGATCGAGCCGGCGTCTGGCATGCGCTGACGCCGCAGATGTTCCGCTATGGATGGCTGCACCGCGCACTGTCGAGTGCACTTGCGAGCGGCACCTTGGTGACGGATGAGTCACAGGCGATTGAACTGGCCGGCGGAGTCGCACGACTCATCGAGGGCCGGGCCGACAACATCAAGATTACGCGCCCGGAGGACCTCGCGCTTGCCGAGTGTTTCCTGCGGACACAGGCGGAGGAGTCATGACATGCGCGTAGGCCAGGGTATCGATGCCCACAAGTTCCGCGACGGCGACCATGTAGTGCTGGGCGGTGTTCGAATTCCCTTCACGCGTGGCCTGGCTGCCCATTCCGATGGTGATGTACTGCTGCACGCCATCTGCGATGCGCTGCTCGGCGCCGCGGCGCTGGGTGATATCGGCCGACATTTCCCGGACTCGAGCGCCGAGTTCAAGGGCATAGACAGCCGCATTTTGCTCCGCAGGGTAGCGGTCCTGGTGGCGGAAGCAGGCTACGAGGTGATGAATCTTGATGCGACAGTGATCTGCGAACAGCCACGTGTGTCGCCGCATGTTGCGCTGATGCGCACGCGCATCGCCGAGGATCTCGCCATTCCGGAGGACCTGATCAACCTCAAGGGCACCACCACGGAGAAGATGGGTTTCACCGGGCGCGGCGAAGGCATTGCTGCCATGGCGGTTGCGCTGATCAAACCGAGAGGTGGCTGAGCCGCCAAAGACACACCTGGAACCTTACGTCCCGGTCTGCAGGCACATCGATTCAATCCGGGCATTGGAGCCGATGGCCGTGCCGTTGATGCCCTGAACCTGGGCCGCTGCCGTGGCACACGCTGTGGCATCCTCGAACGGTATCTTGTCGATCACCAGATCATTGCCATTGGCGGTGACGGCGATGATCCACAATATCCACTTCATGGCGTGATGCTCCTGATCAGGAATGAGGGTGGCGTTTCAGCAGGACATAGACCGCACCCGTGCCGCCATCCGCGGGCCGCGCGCTGATGAAGGCGGTGACTTCTCCAAGATGGCTCAGCCAGTACGCAACGCGCGGCTTCAGCACTGGTGCGAGACCCGGCGATCGATAGCCCTTGCCGTGAACCACCCGCACACACTTCAGGCCTTCTTCAACGCCATGCCGGATGAACATGGCCAGTCGCTGCCGTGCTTCATCCACGGTCTGGCCATGCAGATCGAGTGTGGCCTGAATCGGAAACTCGCCGCGTCGCAGACGTCGCCAGAGCGCGGGCTGCAGGCCCGGCCGGCGGAATTCCAGATGGTCTGCCTCAGTCAACTCGGTCTCCGAGGGTTCCGTGAGCGACATGACCGGGGTCTGGTGCAGCCGGCGCCGTGGCGGCAATCGGGGCTGGCGCGTCGGCATCGCTGCAGTGTCGTGACTGAGCGGCCGCACGTCTGAAACGGCGGAGCGGAAGAGGGCCTCTTCTTCGGGCGAGATTGCAGGCGCGGGATTCTTGCGAGGCAGTGTTCTGCGCATGCGCGGGAAGACTCCGGGTGACGAGGGCGACAGATGTGCCGGCCGGAAATCTATCACGCCGGGCAGGTGCGCGTGGTACCCTTCGCGCCGGCCGTCACCACCCCATACCGGGAGTCCCGTCGTTTTCATGCCTGCTCCGACCGATATCTTCACCGCAGAGTCGGCACCGGCCCGCAGCGCCATCACCGGACGCCCGCGCCCGCGCCGCAGGCCGCAGCCAGTCCAGGAAGAGGGTGCTTACCGCACCATGATCCTCACCTCCGTTACGGACATCGATCCTCAGCGCTGGGATCGGCTGGTTGGCCCTGCCGCCATCACGCGCTCCCATGCGTATCTCAGTGCAGTCGAGGCGGCCGCGATTCCGGAATGCCGGTACTTCTATCCGGTAGTCTTCAACGCCCGGAACGAGATCGTGGCACACGCTTGCGTGTACACCATCGGCACGGACTTCGCGCAGTTGTTGCCGCGCGCGCTGCAGCGACTGGTGGAAGTGGCCCGGCGCATCCGCCCCACCCTGCTCAAGGCACGCATCACCGAATGTGCATCGCCGCTGGTGGCCGGGCATTCCCTTTCCGTTGCGATCGATGCTCCTCGTGCGCGTCTTATCGCCCGCCTCGTCGACGCAACGGCCGACATCGCGTGGGACGAAGGCAGCTCACTGGTCGTGATCCGTGACTTCCTGCCTGAAGAAACCGACGTGGTGGAGGCCCTGCAGGAGCGCGGCTTCAACTGCGTGGCCAATATGCCGCTCGCCCGGATCAGAGTGCGTTGGAACTCTCATGAGGAATATCTCGCGGCAATGAAACCTCGTTACCGCAAGGATGTGGTGCGGCGACTGCGTCGCGCGCGAGAGCCCGGTCTGACAGTGCGACGAATCGAACAGTTCGGTGACGCCGCACAAACCTGGTTGAGACAGGTGTTGGTGGTGCAGCAGGCCGGCTCGCGCTTCAAGCGTGAGGTCCTGACGGAGGAGTACTACCGCCAGATGGATCGTCGGCTCGGCCGGGACAGTTGTCTGCTGGTGGCCGAAAGAGACGGTGAGGCGGTCGCGCATGGCATGGTGATCACCGATCGTGACAACACGGTCGCCACCTTCTTCGGCCGGGAGGCTGGCAAGCCGGGGCGGGAATGGTTTCTGCTGGTGGACGAGGTGATTCGCGCAGGTATCGAACGCAGGAGCCGCCACATCCATCTCGGACTCGGGTCTTATGAGGCCAAGGCCTTGGTGGGCGCTGAAAGTTTACCGCTCACGATTCTCTGTCGCAGCCGTTACCGACTGGTGAATTGGCTCATGCGGCGCATCCCGGGAATCGTCAACCGTAGTGCGCGTCCCGCGCCCGAGATCTTCAGGGATTGAGCCCCCCAGGGGCAGTTGGACGCCTGGCCTGCGTGAGGTCCCACATCCCACCGAGGATGGCGACAGTCACGCGCAGGCAATAGAGGGAGGTCGCCAACAGGGCTGCCTGTGGCAGGCTGAGACCATGAAGTATGTAGAGCGCACCCCCCGCCAGATCTCCGAGATGCAGTCCGCCTACATTCACCGGGACCACCTGTAGCAACCCCCCGCAGGCCACCACACCGAGCACGTCCAGGAAGGCGATCTCGATCGCCCACATGCGCGCAAGATTCCAGACGGCCACGGCCAGCAGCAGCTGCATCCCAAGCGAAAAAGCGAGCGCGTAAAGCGTGTCGGGCACACGAGTGCGCAGGGGACTCAGCATTCTCCGGGTGCGGTGTCGCAGACCACGCAGGGTCGAGAGCACGAGGATCGGCAACAGGCCCGCGCCCAGGACAGTCGCCCCGAGCCAGAGCCCTTCCCCCGCCAGCCGATCAAGCACCCATGGCATTACGAGCAGCAGCAGCGCCAGCGAGCCGAGCAGGTGATCCAGCACGATGCCGCCCGCGATCTTCCGGCGGGACATCCCGGGCGCTGCGGCCGTGCAGAGTGCGAAGCGGGTAAGGTCACCACCGACCGAGAGCGGCACGAAGGCCTGATAGAAGCTGGCGCTCGCGGTCAGCCGCAGCGCATGCAGGGGCGGGAGATCCAGATTGACCAGACGCATCACAGTGCGGAAGCGACCGGCGTAGCAACAGAAGGCGCCGAGGGTGAGCACCAGCGAGATGAGCACGCGCACGCCTTCTGCCTGCGGCAGGGCCGCGAGTTCGCCGCGCAGACTGAAGAAGAGCAAACCAAGACCAGTCACGGCCAGGCTCACGCGCAACAACATCAATCCGCGTCTCATGTGCACCATCGATGCGGCCGGTTCAGGCAGCGAGGCTGTGCTTGCGGCTCAAGCCACGAAACGTCGCGCGTTTGCGAACAGACCAAACCAGGGGGATTCCATCGCCTGCCAGGTGGGCGACAACCATGAGAACTGCTTGGTGAGGAACACGCGCTCGGGATGGGGCATGAGGATGGTGGCACGACCATCGTTGGAGGTCACGCCGGTGATGCCTGCTGCCGAACCGTTTGGGTTGTGCGGGTAGTGATACGCTTCGAGGCCCCGGTTGTCGACAAAACGTACGCAGACGTCCGTGGGAACATCCGCAAAAACTGCACGTCCTTCGCCATGCGACACCACCAGAGGGGCCTGCAGTCCGGCCATGTCCCGGAGCAGAACGGAAGCTGAGGGCAACACCTCTGCCATCACCAGTCGCGCCTCGTACTGCTCGGAACGATTACGCAGAAAACGAGGCCAGTGAGTCGTACCTGGAATGAGGCTTTTCAGCTGGGACAGCATCTGGCAACCGTTGCAGACACCCAGGGAGAACGTCTCCGGACGCTGGAAGAACGCACTGAACTCGGCCTCGGTACGCGCGTTGAACAGGATTGAACGGGCCCAGCCGCCTCCCGCGCCCAGCACATCCCCGTAGGAGAAACCGCCGCAGGCCGCCAGACCCTGAAAGTTCGCAAGCGAGACGGTTCCGCTCATCAGATCCGACATGTGGACATCAAAGGCATCAAAGCCTGCTCGCGCAAACGCCGCGGCCATTTCACGCTGCCCATTCACACCCTGCTCGCGCAGGATCGCGACGCGCGGCCGCGACAACGCCAGTGCCGGCGGGATCGTGAAAGGCAACCCCTCGGGCACTTTCAGCTGCAGGCCAGGATCCTGCCGATCGAGCACGGTGGCAAGCTCCTCATCTGCACAGTCCGGATGGTCGCGCAGCCGCTGCAGTCTGTGGGTAGTGGCAGTCCACTCTTCCAGGGGCACGAAGAGATCTTCCTGATAGAGCAGTTCGGATCCGTGCGTGATCGAAAGCACTGTGCCTGCCACCACAGGACCCAGAACATGAAGATGGGCGTCCGGTATGCCTTGCTGCGAAAACACGGCCAGTACCGCCCTGAGATCCTCGGCCCGGACTTGCACCACCACACCCAGCTCTTCGTTGAAGAGCACCTGCACCGGATCTGCTCCAAGCGTGGCGATATCAATCCTGAAGCCGCGCCGACTCGCGAAGGCCATTTCCATCAGCGTGACCAGCAGGCCACCATCGGCTCGATCGTGCGCGGCAAGGAGGTAACCGCTCTCATTCAACAATTGCATCGCGGCGAATGTGGCGACCAGGTCCTCTGGATGTTCGAGATCCGGCGCTTCATGACCAAGGCTGTCGCAGACCTGCGCGCACACTGAGCCGCCGAGGCGATATCGGCCGCGCCCAAGGTCGACCAACAGCAGCAGCGTGTCATCCTCGGCTGCGAGCATGGGCGTCAAGGTGGCACGCACATCTGCCACGGGTGCGAAGGCAGATACCACCAGACTGACCGGAGAGGTACTGGCGTGTTCCACGCCATCTGCTCGCCAGCTGCTGCGCATGGACATCGAATCCTTGCCGACAGGAATGCAGATCCCGAGCGCTTGGCAAAGTTCGCTGGTGGCGGCCACCGCCTGGTAAAGCGTGGCGTCCTCTCCCGGCTGGCCTGCGGCCGCCATCCAGTTGGCAGAAAGCACCACCTCGGAGAGATCGAGAATCCGGGCAGGCAGGAGATTGGTGAGTGCTTCACCGATGGCCATGCGTGCCGAGGCAGCACCATCCAGCAAGGCGAGCGGCATGCGCTCGCCGATGGCGAAGGCCTCGCCCGTGACACCCGTGTAGTCGAGCGAGGTCACGGCACAGTCCGCGACCGGCACCTGCCAGGGGCCGACCATCGGGTCGCGTACCGACAGGCCGCCGACCGTGCGATCACCAATGGTGATGAGAAATCGTTTGTCGGCCACTGCCGGGAAACGCAGGACACGTCTGATGAGCATAGGCAGTGCGGGCCAACGCCCGGGCAGAGGCTGCACCGGGAAACGCGCGGTCTCCACCGTACGGAACATCTTCGGTGGCTTGCCAAACAGAACTTCCATCGGGAGATCGACCACCGCCTCGCCGGTGCGCGAGTCTTCCACACGAAGATGGGGCTCTTCAGTTGCCACGCCCAACACCGCTACCGGACACCGCTCCCGCCTGCAGATCGCCAGCAGGTTGTCCAGGTCGGAGGGGGCCACGCCCAGCACATAACGCTCCTGTGCTTCGTTGCACCAGATCTCGAGCGGCGACATGCTTGCATCTGCGCTCGGAATCGCGCGCAGATCCAGCCGACCGCCCCGACCGCTGTCGTGCAGGAGCTCAGGCACGGCATTCGAGAGTCCGCCGGCCCCCACATCGTGAATAGACAGAATGGGATTGTGCTCACCGAGCGCACAGCAGGTATCTATGACTTCCTGGACCCGGCGCTCCATCTCCGCGTTGTCTCGCTGGACCGAGGCAAAATCAAGATCGCCCTGACTGCTGCCGCCGCGTTGTGAGGACGCGGCACCCCCGCCGAGGCCGATCAACATGGCGGGTCCGCCAAGGACCAGTACGCATGCACCTGCGGGCAGGCGCAATTTCTCCACATGGCCGGGACGCACGTTGCCGATGCCTCCCGCCAGCATGATGGGCTTGTCGTAGGCACGACGCCTGCCATCCAGGCTGGATTGCTCGAACGTCCGGAAATATCCCCCGAGCGCTGGTCGACCGAATTCGTTGTTGAAGGCGGCTGCACCGATCGGCCCCTCCAGCATGATCTGGAGCGGGCTTGCGAGACGGGGATTGACCGGACGAGGTGCTTCCCAGTGCTGGGTGAAACCGGGAATGCGCAGATGGGACACCGTGAAACCACTGAAGCCCGCTTTGGGGCGCCCGCCGCGCCCGGTGGCGCCTTCGTCACGGATTTCACCGCCCGCGCCAGTTGCCGCGCCCGGATAGGGCGAGATTCCGGTGGGGTGATTGTGGGTCTCCACCTTCATGAGCAGCTGCATCGGCTCGTGCTCGGCGTGGAAACAGCGTGTGGCGGGGTCCACCTGCCACCGTTCTCCCGTGTGACCCCGCGTCACCGCGGCATTGTCGCGGTAGGCGGAGAGGACCTGATTGGGATGTGCTGCATGCGTGGCGCGAATCATCCCGAAGAGGCTCGGGCTGCGCGCAACACCATCAATCTGCCAGTCGGCATTGAAGATCTTGTGGCGGCAATGTTCAGAGTTGGCCTGCGCGAACATCATGAGCTCCGCATCGGTCGGATCGCGGTCGAGCGCAAGATAACAGTCGGCCAGATAGTCGATTTCATCTGGCGCGAGGGCCAAGCCGAGGCGTGCATCCAAGGCTTCGAGCGCGGTGCGGCCTTCGGCGCGGAAGGGCACCCGGCCTAGCACACCGGGCTGCAAGGTGCCGTAGAAGCAGAGCCCTTCTGCCGCCGGGTGCACGCTCTCCGTCATGCGGTCGTGGAGGAGCGGTGTGACTTCTTCCCAATCCTCGTCCCGGAAGCCATTCAGCTCCCACAGTACGGCGCGTTCGATGCGCAGGATTCCGTTCAGCCCGCAGTTGTGCGCGATATCGGTTGCCTTGCTGGCCCAGGGCGAGAGGGTGCCGAGTCGTGGCGCCACATAGCGGGCCCGCGCGGGTGGCGTGAAGTCAGCATGCGGGGTACCTAGCAGCGCCATCAGCCGCGTCAGGGTTTCCCCTGCCAGGGGCGCATGACTCCAGACCACATAGAGCCAGGTTGCACGTGCCGCTACGAGCTCGGGGTGGCGCTGCCGCAGACGCTCGAGCAGGCGCTCGATACGGAAATCGGAGAGGGCGGCGTCCCCGGCAAAAATCCGGGCGTGGGGCGTGGCGTCTGCGGACATGCTGGGTCTTGGAGGTGATGGAGGTGGCGCGGGAGGCCGTATTGTCACCTCGGCCCCCGCTTATCGCCACCAGTTCGACCGTCAGGTGGCGACAGGCAGCCCTCCCGCCTCACAGATGCAGTCGTTTCAGGTTGAGATCCGGCTGCGCGCGGGCCCAGATCTCATCGAAGCGGAAGGTCAGTTGCCGGGCGCGTCTGGCATCGTCGAAGGCCGCTGTCGCTTCATGGCGTGTACCCGTTCGGCGGTGCAGGTAATGGCAGCGGTCCACCACCAGCCAGGCATCTGCAGTGTCCTGGTGCTCCGGGGCGGGCACCCGTATCTCCATGAAGCTCGAAAGACGCTGGGCAAGCTCGATGAGCCGGTGTCCACGCGCGACCAGCGGCGCCACCTCACGGACAAGGACCCGCACCCGCGCACGCCGGCTGTCGACCACAAGCGCCCGTAGCGCGTCGACGAATTCACTGGTGTCGTAGAGTTGGGGATCGAGTTGGTGCGAGAAGAGATCCACTGAGCGCCGCGCCCGGCGTACCAGCTCGACACTCGCGTCGCGCACCGCAGCGGCCTCGACGAGATTGAGTGGTGCGTCGGGGGTGTCGGGACCCTCTCCGGGCATGTTCAGATGGCGCGGGCGAGGGCCGCGGCTGCGCCAAGATAATTTGCCGGCGTGAGGGTCTTGAGACGGTCACGCTCGTGAGCCGGAATCTGCAGTGTGTCGATGAACGCGTGCAGGCCTTGGCGATCGATGCGCTGGCCGCGGGTGAGTCCCTTGAGCACTTCGTAGGAGTCCGCGATGCCATGGCGACGCATCACCGTCTGCACCGGCTCCGCCAGAACTTCCCAGGCCTCATCGAGGTCGGCCGCCAGCGCGGTGCGGTCGAGCGCCAGCTTGCCGAGCCCCCGACGACAGGATTCCAGTGCAATCACCATGTAACCCAATGCTGAGCCGAGATTGCGCAGAACGGTTGAGTCGGTGAGATCCCGCTGCCAGCGCGAAATGGGCAGCTTGTTCGCGAAGTGCTCGAACATGGCATTCGCCATGCCGCTGTTGCCTTCGGCATTCTCGAAGTCGATGGGATTGACCTTGTGCGGCATGGTCGAGGAGCCCACTTCGTTGGCCACCCGCTGCTGACGGAAGTAGCCAATGGAGATGTAAGCCCAGAGATCGCGGCAGAGGTCGATGAGTATGGTGTTGACGCGTTGGCAGACTGCGCTGAATTCCGCCAGGAAATCGTGCGGCTCGATCTGCGTCGTGTAGGGATTCCAGGTCAGCCCCAGCGAGGTGACGAAGCCCTCGGCGAGGCGCGGCCAGTCGGTTTCCGGATAGGCTGACAGGTGCGCGTTGTAGTTGCCAACCGCACCATTGAACTTGCCGAGCAAAGGCAGTGCTTCGAGTTGTGCGATCTGGCGCTCGACGCGATAGACCACGTTGGCCAGTTCCTTGCCCATGGTGGTGGGTGTGGCTGACTGGCCGTGGGTGCGGGCCAGCATCGCGGCATCCGCATGCTCCCGCGCCATGGACCTGAGTGTCGCGCAGAGGTTCTTCAGCCTGGGCAACACCACTTCTTCGCGCGCCTCTCGCAACATCAGGGCGTAGGCGAGATTGTTGATGTCTTCTGATGTGCACGCGAAGTGCAGGAATGGAATCGCCCGTGTCAGCGACCCTTGGGCCACGCACTGCTCGCGCAGGAAATACTCCACTGCCTTCACATCATGATTGGTGGTCTGCTCGATGGCCTTGACCCGCGCAGCATGTTCAGGTTTGAAGTCAGAGACGAGCGCTTCCATACATTGCTGTTCAGCCGCATCAAGCGGCGCCAGCTCCGCAATCTCTGCAGCTGCAGCCAACTGTTGCAGCCAGCGCACTTCGACGAGCGTGCGCAGTCTGATCAGCCCGAACTCGCTGACGCTGTGGCGCAGATCGGCAGTGTGTCGTGCGTATCGTCCGTCCAGTGGGGATACGGCGGTGAGTGCGTCCAGCGCGAGCGGGGGAGCTTGATTCATGGCGCGAAGAATACGAATGCGCGAGATGGGTTGCAACGCGAAAAGCCACTACAATCGGGCTCGCCCGAATCCAGTGGTTCCAATCCGTGACCAAGTCTGCCGTTGCTCAGCGTTTTCGCGGTTTCCTGCCGGTGGTTATCGATATCGAGACCGGAGGTTTCAACGCGAGCACGGATGCAATGCTCGAAATCGCTGCCGTGCTGGTGGCCTGGGATGAAGCCAAGGGCTGGCACAGATCCGAGACCATCGCCCGGCATGTGAAGCCTTTCGAAGGTGCTCGTCTCGAAGAGTCGGCATTGAAATTCAACAAGATCGACCCTTGGCACCCCTTCCGTCTTGCAGTGGATGAGAAGGAAGCGCTGAATGACATCTTCAGCCGTGTCCGGGATGCGGTGAACCTGCACGGTTGCTCCCGCGCAATTCTCGTCGGTCACAACCCCGCCTTTGATCTCTCCTTCCTCAAGGCGGCTGTGGCGCGCGCCAAGGTCAAGCGCAACCCCTTCCATGCCTTCAGCACCTTCGATACAGCGAGCCTCGCAGGCGTGGCCTTCGGGCAGACCGTGTTGTCGCGTGCAGTGGCTGCGGCCCAGCTCGAATGGTCAGAGGAAGCCGCACACTCCGCCATCTACGATGCGGAGAAGACAGCCGATCTGTTCTGCGTGATCGTCAACCAGTGGGATCTTTTGCGCGGATCCGATCTCCCCAGCGCATAGCATTGGCGAGCAGCTCGCGGGTGTCAGCGAGCGTCACCTCGCCACCGCTCACCACGTGACGCCCTGCCACCCAGACTTCACGCACGTTATCCCGCTGGGCCGCGTAGACAATCTGGGCCACGGGGTCATAGACCGGCCACAGCCGGGGATCGTCGAAATCAACCGCGATGAGGTCGGCCTGTTTGCCTGGTTTGAGTGAGCCGATCTCGTGCTCCAGCCCCAGGGCGCGCGCGCCATTCAGGGTCGCCATCCGCAGGGCGGCGGAGGCAGGGAGTGCCTCTGCATTCCCGGTGATGCCCTTGGCCAGCAGGGCAGCCGTGCGCATCTCCGTCAGCATGTCGAGATCATTGTTGCTGGCACAGCCATCGGTGCCGAGGGCGCAGTTCACGCCGGCGGCCATCAGACCACTCACGGGGGCGATGCCGCTGGCGAGCTTCAGGTTCGATTCCGGGCAGTGCGCGATGGAGACGCCCGCATGCGCAAGCGCCTCGATTTCTACAGGCAGCAGCTGGGTCATATGCACGGCAAGGAGGCGAGGTGAGAGCAGGCCCAGTTCAGCGAGCCGGGTGAGCGGCCGGCGACCATCGCGGGCGACCGCCTCTGCCACCTCCTGGGCTGTCTCATGCACATGCATGTGGATGGGAACATCGAGCTCCTCGGCCAGCACCACGATTTCGCTCAAAGCGGCATCGTCCACGGTGTACGGTGCATGTGGCGCAAAAGCCGTGTGAATGAACGGATGATCGCGGTAGCGGTCATGCACCTCCTGGCCCTTGCGCAGGTACTCGCGGGTGTCCTGCGCCCAGGCTGTAGGGAAGCCGATGACGATCATGCCGAGCATGGCGCGGATGCCGAGCCCGCTGGCAGCGGCCGCGGCCTCATCCGGAAACATGTACATGTCGTTGAAGCAGGTCGTGCCGCCGCGCAACATTTCCCATGCCGCGAGACGCGTTCCATCGCGCACGAAATCCGGTGCCAGCCAGCGCGCTTCGGCCGGCCAGATGTGTTCCTGTAACCAGCGCATGAGTGGCAGATCATCAGCCATACCTCGGAAGAGGCTCATGGCGGCATGCGTGTGGGTGTTCACGAAACCCGGCAGCAAGGCATGGCGGCGACAATCCACTTCGCGGTCCGCACGAATCTGCTGCTGCCAGCCGGCGGTTGGCACCAGGGCAACGATACGGCCATGCTCGATGGCCAGGCTGTGATCATCCAGCGTGCCGAGCGTAGGCTCCACGGTGATGATCCAGCGGGCATGAATGATCTGATCGGCGTGCTGCACGCGGGACAGTCCTCGCAACGGTGGCGCACACGGTAACATAGCGCCACTCCTCCAACCGGTACCGACATCCATGACCGATCTACGCCTCGCACCCGTCCGCTGGGATGGCGAAGCCCTCATCCTGCTCGACCAGCGCCTGCTTCCGCGCCAGGAGAACTACCTGCGCTGCACGGACCACACCAGTGTGGTGGAGGCGATTGCGACCATGGTGGTGCGTGGCGCCCCCGCGATCGGCATCGCAGGTGCCTTCGGTGTGGTGCTGGCGGCACGTTTCGCCTCTCGCCTGCCGGAGGTGCGGCGCGTGGAATACATGGACATCGCCTTGCGTGAGTTGCGTGAGGCGCGCCCCACGGCCGTGAATCTTGCGTGGGCCGTGGACCGGATGGCGACCTGTCTGCGCGGGGCAGCAGCGCACCCCGAAGCCACACTCGCAGAGGAGGCCTGTCGCATCTTCGAAGAAGACTTGGCAGCCAATCACCGCATGGGCGACCTTGGCGCAGCGCTGCTGTCACCTGGCGCGCGTGTCATGACCCATTGCAACGCGGGCGCACTGGCCACTGCGGGCTATGGCACGGCACTCGGCGTCATCCGCAGTGCCTGGCGGGACGGGCACCTGAGCGAAGTTTTTGCTACCGAAACCCGGCCCTGGCTGCAGGGCGCGCGGCTCACCGCCTGGGAACTGCAGCGGGACGGCATACCCGTGCGCCTCATCACCGATGGCAGCGCGGCGCATGTGATTCGGACACAGGGTGTGTCCTGGGTCATCGTGGGTGCCGATCGCGTGGCAGCCAATGGTGACGTCGCAAACAAGATTGGCACTTATGCGCTGGCGGTGGCAGCTCGCCATCACGGGGCCCGGTTCATGGTGGTGGCACCGAGCTCCACGGTGGACTTGTCCACCGCCAGCGGCGAGGCCATCCACATCGAGGAGCGCGCGGCCTCGGAGGTGCTGGAAGTAGCCGGCACCCGCTTCGCCGCGCCCGGCGTAGAGGCGCTGAATCCCGTGTTTGACGTCACGCCCGCGGCGCTGGTGGATGTCCTCGTGACTGAGCGCGGGGTGCTGGAGCGCCCAGATTCCGCGGGAATGGCCGCTCTGATGGCCTGAGCGGCTGCGGCCTGTGGGCGGGGTGCTTACCCCGATCGCGCCGTGCTACAATCGCGCCTTGCCCGGGGACAACTGATCCCTTTCATTCCAAGAACTTACCTCTCGTCCTCCGAATCAATCCCACGGCAGCCAGATGGTCGATTTCGCACGCCAGCTAATTCCGGTCAACATCGAAGACGAGATGCGGCACTCCTATATGGAGTACGCCATGAGCGTGATCGTGGGCCGCGCCCTGCCGGACGTCCGCGATGGTCTCAAACCCGTCCATCGCCGCGTCCTGTTCGCGATGCACGAGTCCAACAATGTCTGGAACCGACCCTACGTCAAGTGCGCCCGCATCGTGGGCGAGGTGATGGGTAAATATCACCCGCACGGGGACAACGCGATCTACGACACCTTGGTGCGCATGGCGCAGGATTTCTCCCTGCGCTACACCCTCATCGACGGACAGGGCAACTTCGGTTCGGTGGACGGGGATGCCCCCGCAGCCATGCGCTACACCGAATGCCGCCTGGACCGCATCGCGGCGCAGATGCTCGAGGACATCGATCGCGAGACCGTGGATTTCGTGCCGAACTACGATGGCAAGGAACGCGAGCCTACTGTCCTGCCGGCCCGTATTCCGAACTTGCTGGTCAATGGTTCCAGCGGGATCGCCGTGGGCATGGCAACCAATATCCCGCCCCACAATCTGCGCGAAATCATCAGCGCGTGCCTCGCCCTCATCGAGACCCCTCTGCTCACGGTTGAGGAGCTCATGCGGTATGTGCCCGGGCCCGATTTCCCCACGGCTGGCATCATCAACGGGGCGGCCGGCATCCGTGAGGCCTACCGCACCGGGCGAGGCCGGATTTATGTTCGGGCCAAGGCCGAGATCGAAGATGGAGAAGGGGATTCACCGCGCATCGTGGTGACGGAACTTCCCTATCAGGTGAACAAGGCTCGCCTGATGGAAAAAATTGCCGAGCTGGTGAAGGAAAAGAAGCTCACCGGCATCCGTGAGCTCCGAGACGAGTCCGACAAACACGGGATGCGGGTGGTCATCGAGATCAAGCGCGGGGAGGTGCCGGAGGTTCTGCTCAACAACCTCTACTCCCAGACCCAGATGCAGACCGTGTTCGGTATCAACACAGTGGCGCTGGTGGACGGCCAACCGCGCACCCTGGACCTCAAGTCCCTGCTGGAATGCTTTCTGCGCCATCGCCGCGAGGTGGTCACCCGCCGCACACTCTTCGAACTGCGCAAGGCGCGGGATCGTGCCCATATCCTGGAAGGGCTGGCTGTCGCGCTCGCCAACATCGACGAAGTGATCGCCCTCATCAAGGCGGCGCCCGGCCCCAATGAGGCACGCACCGCGCTGACCAGCCGCGGGTGGACACCGGGCGTGGTGGAGACGATGCTCGCCAGAGCTGGCGCGACGGCCTCCCGACCCGACGACCTGCCTGCCCACTGCGGATTGCGCGAAGACGGCTACCACCTCTCCGAGCGCCAGGCCAAGGAAATCCTGGAGATGCGCCTGCAGCGCCTCACTGCGCTGGAGCAGGACAAGATTCTCGATGAATATCGTGAAATCCTGGTCCGTATCGATGATCTGCTCGACATCCTCGCCCGCCCCGAGCGGCTGCTGCAGGTGATTCACGACGAGCTGGTCGAGATCCGCGATACCTTCGGTGACGAACGGCGCACGCGCATCGAAACCACCCATGAGGATCTTTCACTCGAGGATTTGATCACGCCCGAGGATGTGGTGGTGACCCTGTCCCACAAGGGCTATGCCAAATCCCAGCCCATCGCGGCCTACCGCTCGCAGCGCCGCGGCGGCAAGGGCAAGGCGGCGACCGTGGTGAAGGACGAGGATTTCGTCGACAAGCTCTTCGTCGCCAACACCCACGACACCCTGCTGTCCTTCTCGAATCACGGCAAGGTCTACCGACTCAAGGTCTACGAACTGCCCCAGGCCGGCCGCACTGCGCGTGGCAAGCCGCTCGTGAACTTGCTGCCTTTGGCTGATGATGAGCGCATCACGGCGATGCTCCCGGTGAAGGAATTCACGCCGGATCGCTACATCTTCATGGCTACCCGCCACGGCACGGTCAAGAAGACCCCGTTGCAGGAGTTCGCCAATGTGCGCTCCAGCGGCATCATTGCGGTGGATTTGGACGTGGATGACAGTCTCGTCGGGGTGGTCCTGACCGATGGCACCAGCGATGTCATGCTGGTCAGCTCCGACGGCAAGGCAGTGCGTTTCAAGGAACAGGAAGTCAGGCCCATGGGCCGGACTGCGCACGGTGTGCGTGGTATCCGTCTTGGCGAGGAGCAGCGCGTCATTGCGCTCATTCCGGTCGATCCCGAGCGGACCATCCTGTTCGCCACGGAAAACGGTTACGGCAAGCAGACTCGCGTGGACGAATTCCCGGTGCACGGTCGCGGCGGCCAGGGCGTCATCGCGATTCAGACCTCGGCCCGCAACGGTGCCGTGGTCGGCGCAGCTGGGGTCACGCCGGAAGCCGAGATCATGCTGGTGAGCGATCGTGGAACGCTGGTGCGGACCCCGGTGGAGGGCGTCTCGCTGGTGGGTCGGAATACCCAGGGGGTGCGCCTCATTTCACTCGGCGACGGTGAAAAGCTCATCGGGATGGAACCGATCGCGGATACCGCCGGCGGTCCAGAGGTTGGGGGGGATGCATCGGAAGACGTCGAGGATGAGGGCGGGGACGAGGCCGGGCAGTGATGCGGGAGGAAGACGCGCTCAAGGCCGCACGGGCCAAGATTGACGCCATCGACCGGGAGATCCTCCGCCTCATCAACGAGCGTGCCAATCACGCTGTCGAAATCGGCCGCATCAAGCGGCAGGGTGGCGCCGTCACCATGCTCTACCGGGCGGAGCGCGAAGCCGAGGTATTGCGGCGGGTGCGCGATGAAAACCCCGGCCCATTGCCTGCTGAGCACGCCGTGCGCATCGTGCGTGAAATCATGTCCGCGTGCCTTGCGCTGGAAGAACCCCTGCGCGTGGCCTATCTCGGGCCTGCCGGAACCTACACGCATGCCGCCGCAGAAAAACATTTCGGTGGTGCCGCGCGGTTCCTGCCGGTGGCCAACATCGATGACATCGTCCGCGAAGTGGAAGCGGGTGGCGCCGACTTCGGCATTCTCCCGATCGAGAATTCGCTGGAAGGGCCGGTCAACCAGTCCCACGATGCAATTCGTGCATCGGCCCTCAGCCTGTGCGGAGAGGTAATTCTGCCGGTTCACCACCAGTTCCTGTCACGGGTGGCTACGGTAGAAGGTGTGCGGCGCGTGTACGCGCATGGCCAGGCGCTCGCCCAATGTCGGCGTTGGCTCGATGCCCACTGTCCGGCCGCGGAACGTATCGCCACCAGCAGCAATGCCGAGGCCGCGCGCCGCGTCGTGGATGAGCCCGAGGCGGCAGCCATTGCTGGCACCATCGCGGCGGCCCTCTATGAATTGCCAGCGCTGGCCTCGAACATCGAGGATCAGGCGGACAACACGACCCGCTTCCTGGTGCTGGGACGCTCGCCTGTCGGACCGACCGGTGACGACATTACCTCACTCGTGTTCGGAACGGCCAACCGGGCCGGTGCCTTGTGCGAAGTGTTGCAGGCGTTCTCCCAGGCAGGCATCAGCATGAGTCGCATCCAGTCCCGGCCACTGCGCCAGGGCACCTGGGAATACGTGTTCTTCGTGGACATCGCGGGCCATCAGCAGGACGCCCCGGTGGCCGCGGCGCTGGCTGAAGTGGCCCGCCATACTTCCACCTGTCGCATCCTCGGCTCCTATCCGCGCGCAGTCCTTTGAGTGAGATGATCCAGCGGCTGGCGGTCATTGGCGTCGGTCTGATCGGCGGCTCCTTGGCGGCAGCCCTGCGCCGGCGCGGGTTGGTGCGGGAAGTGGTGGGCTGCGGTCGTGATGCGCGCAACCTGGAACAGGGTGTCACGATGGGCGTCCTTGATAGCTACACCCACGACCCGGCCGAAGCCGTCGCCGGTGCCGACATGGTGGTGGTGGCCGTCACCTTGGGCGCAACCCGTGGAATTCTTGAGCTTATCGCGCCGGCACTGGACGCCTCGTCCATCGTGACCGATGCCGGTAGCACCAAAGTCGGAATCATCGCTGATGCACGACTCGCGCTCGGCGCACACTTTCCTCGTTTCGTCCCCGGGCACCCCATTGCAGGCGGTGAGCGCAGTGGTGTGGAAGCCTCCAACCCGGAGCTCTATGAACGACATCGGGTCATCCTGACACCGGTTGCCGAGACCGCGCCGGCAGCCCTGGCGGCCGTCCGGGACATGTGGGAAGCAACGGGTGCCGAGGTGGTCGACATGGCCCCTGCGCACCACGATGAGGTGCTCGCGGCCACGAGCCACCTCCCTCACATGCTGGCCTACGCTCTGGTGGACTGCCTGGCAGGTCTCGAGGATGGCCGGGGCTCCATTCTTGATTATGCCGCGGGTGGCTTCCGCGACTTCACCCGCATCGCCTCCAGCAATCCCGCGATGTGGCGCGATATCGCCTTGCAGAACCGGGCGCCACTGGAAGCCTTGTGCGCGCGCTTCGAAGCCACTTTCAATGACCTCCGGCAGGCCATCGCCCGGGGGGACGGGGCGGCGATGGAGGCCATGTTCACGCATGCCAAGCAGGTACGCGATGCCTACCTTCGGAGGAGCGGCAAGCCGTGAGCAACGACATCCTCATCGCGCGGCCGAGGGGGCGCCTGCAGGGCAGCCTCACCGTCCCCGGCGACAAATCCATCTCGCATCGCTCGGTGATGCTTGGTGCGCTCGCCGAGGGTGTGACCGAGGTGCGCGACTGCCTCATGGGTGAAGATGTCCGCGCCACCATGGGGGCGTTTCGCGCGATGGGCGTCACGATCGATGAGCTGGAAGACGGCCGCCTGCTGCGTATCCATGGCGTCGGCCTGAACGGCCTCAAAGCGCCGACCGAGGTGCTGGATTGCGGCAATTCGGGCACGTCGATGCGCTTGCTGTGCGGCATCGTGGCGGGTGCAGGACTGCCGGCCACTCTGAGCGGCGACGCGTCACTGTGTCGTCGACCCATGCGCCGGGTGACCGAGCCACTGGGACTCATGGGCGCCCGTATCGAGACCGCGGCGCAAGGTACGCCGCCCCTGCACATCCAAGGTGGACGGGCACTGCACGGGATCGACTACGTCCTCCCCATGGCCAGTGCGCAGGTCAAGTCGGCATTGCTGCTCGCTGGACTCTTTGCCGCAGGCGAGACTTGCGTAACCGAGCCTGCCATCACCCGTGATCACAGCGAGCGGATGCTGCGGGGCTTTGGTGTCGAGGTCGCGCAGTCCGATTCCCGGGTGTGCATCAGAGGGGGGCAGGCCTTGCGCGCCACCTCCATCGTGGTGCCGGCTGATATTTCCTCCGCCGCTTTCTTCCTCGTCGGAGCGGCATTGCAGGGTCGCGAAACCCTCACCGTGCGCGCAGTCGGGGTCAATCCCACCCGTACCGGCGTCCTCGACATCCTGCGTCTGATGGGCGCGAAGCTTTCTTTGGACAATCCACGCGAGATCGGTGGTGAGCCGGTGGCGGACATCACCGTGCACCCGGGGGAACTTCACGGGGCTGAGATTCCCGCTGATCTGGTGCCCCTTGCCATCGATGAATTCCCCGCCTTGTTCGTGGCCGCCGCCTGCGCACGGGGCCGCACTGTGGTCACCGGTGCGGAGGAACTGCGGCACAAGGAAAGTGACCGGATCGAGACCATGGCACGGGGTCTGCGGGCCTTGGGCGTCACCGTCGAGACCCTGCCGGACGGCATGGTCATCGAAGGTTGCCAGCGCCTTGGCGCGGGCACCATCGAGGCGCACGGCGACCACCGCATTGCCATGGCCTTTGCCATGGCGAGCCTGCGTGCCGAGGCTGATATCACCATTCATGGCGCGTCCGCGATCGCGACTTCCTTCCCGGACTTCGTGGCGCTGGCCAGAACCGCCGGCCTGCTGATCTGACGGCGCACATGGCTGTCCAACCTCCCGTCATCGCGGTGGATGGGCCGAGCGGCACCGGCAAGGGCACGCTGTGCCTGCGTCTGGCCGCGCAACTCGGTTGGCATTTCCTGGACAGCGGGGTGCTCTACCGCCTGGTGGGTTTCCTTGCCCTCAAACGCGGCCTTGCGCTGGATGATGCGGCAGGCCTCGCTCCGCTGGCAGCAGACTTGCCGGTGGAGTTCCGTCCCCTGGCCGAGGATCTCGAGATTCACCTGGAAGGCGAGGATGTGACCCGATCCGTGCGCACTGAGCGCATCGGGGATGCGGCTTCCAGGGTGGCGGCCAGCCCCCCGGTGCGTGAGGCTCTGCTCGCGCGCCAGCGCGCGATGCGCCGGGCGCCGGGGCTGGTGGCCGACGGCCGGGACATGGGGACGGTGGTGTTTCCGGATGCGCCGCTCAAGATTTTCCTGACGGCAAGTGCCGAGACGCGCGCGGAGAGGCGTTATAAGCAGTTGAAGGGCAAGGGAAATGATGTTAGCTTGCCGGCGCTCTTGGAGGACATCCGCGCCCGCGACGAACGCGATGCGACACGCGCCATAGCGCCACTCGTAGCCGCGCCAGACGCCGAGATTCTTGATACGACCCTGCTCGGGATTGCCGAAGTGACAGACCGCGTGATGCACCTGGTGCGCCAACGTGGTCTCGCCTGACCCAGAGACCGCGCAAGACCGGATGTCCGTTTGTTCAACCCCTAACCCTGTCAAAGGTGGGGACGGTCATGCCCATGCCGCACCGGCGGCACTTTGCCGTTCCTCCCCGCGCCAGAACGAGAAAACACAGTGAGTACTTCAGAAGCAGTGATGTCAGAAAGCTTTGCCGAACTTTTCGAGCAGAGCCTCACCCAGACCAAGATGAAGCCAGGCACCATCGTGCAGGGCACGGTGGTCGAGATTCGTCCGGATTTCGTGATCGTCAGCGCCGGGCTCAAGTCCGAAGGCGTTATTCCTGCCGACCAGTTCCGTAATGCCGCGGGCGAGCTCGAAATCGCCGTCGGCGATGTGGTCGATGTGGCTCTGGATGCAGTCGAGGATGGCTATGGTGAAACCCGCCTCTCGCGCGACAAGGCCAAACGCGCCAAGGCCTGGGACGAACTCGAAAAGGCCTGCGAAGCCGGCCAGACTGTCACCGGCGTGATCAGCGACAAGGTCAAGGGCGGTTTCACGGTGGATATCACCACCATTCGCGCCTTCCTGCCCGGCTCACTGGTGGACGTGCGTCCTGTTCGCGATACGAGCTATCTCGAAGGCAAGCCGCTCGAATTCAAGGTCGTCAAAGTCGACCGCAAGCGCAACAACGTCGTCGTGTCCCGCCGCGCCGTGGTGGAGAGCGAAAACTCGGCCGAGCGCGAAGCGCTGTTCGAAAGCCTCAAGGAAGGCGCCATCTGCAAGGGACTGGTCAAGAACCTCACCGACTACGGTGCGTTCATCGACCTCGGCGGCATCGACGGCCTGCTGCACATCACCGACATGGCGTGGAAACGCGTCAAGCATCCGTCCGAGGTGGTCAGCATCGGCGAGGAAATCACGGTCAAGGTGCTCAAGTTCGACCGCGAGCGCACCCGTGTCTCGCTCGGCCTGAAGCAGCTCGGCGATGATCCGTGGGTCGATATTTCCCGCCGCTATCCGGAGCATGCCCGCCTGTTCGGAACGGTCACGAACATCGCCGACTACGGCTGCTTCGTGGAGATCGAGGAAGGGGTGGAAGGCCTGGTCCACGTGTCCGAAATGGACTGGACCAACAAGAATGTCCATCCCTCGAAGGTGGTTCATCTCGGCCAGGAAGTCGAAGTCATGGTCCTCGACATCGACGAGGAGCGCCGTCGTATCTCGCTCGGCATGAAACAGTGCCGCTCCAATCCGTGGGAAGAGTTCGCCGCCACCCACAACAAGAACGACCGCGTGAGTGGCGTGATTAAGTCCATCACCGATTTCGGCATCTTCATCGGGCTGGAAGGTGGCATCGACGGCCTCGTGCATCTCTCCGATCTGTCCTGGGACATCGCGGGCGAAGAGGCGGTGCGCAACTTCAAGAAGGGCGACGAGATCGAAACCGTGGTGCTGGCCGTGGATGCCGAGCGTGAGCGTATCTCGCTGGGCGTGAAGCAGATGGCACAGGATCCCTTCTCCTCGTACCTCGCCGACAGCGGGAAGGGCACGGTGGTCAAGGGCATCATCACTGCCGTGGACGCCAAGTCCGCAACCCTAAACCTGGGCGATGGTATCGAGGGCGTGATTCGCGCCAGCGAAATCAGCCGCGACCAGGTGGACGATGCCCGCAAGGTGCTGAAGGAAGGCGAGGAGATCGAGGCCATGATCGTCGGCGTCGACCGCAAGCGCCGCGTCATCAATCTGTCGATCAAGGCCAAGGAAAGCGACGACGAGGCAACCGCCCTGCAGGAGTATGGTTCGGATACCGAATACTCCGGCACCACGAAGCTCGGTGATCTTCTGCGCGAGCAGCTCGAGAACCGGTAAGGCCAGGCCGTAACCGGTCTCAGGCGGGGCCGCGCCACGAGGGTGCGGCTCCACTGTTCCGGGGCGCAATGGCGATGATCAAGCGAGAACAGGAATGACCAAGTCCGAGTTGATCGAGATTCTTGTGCGCAAGCAGACTCAGCTTGGCTATCGCGATGTCGAGTTGGCCGTGAAGACCATGCTGGAGCAGATGGGTCAGACCTTGGCATCCGGCAAGCGCATCGAGATTCGCGGATTCGGCAGTTTTTCCCTGCACTATCGACCACCCCGCCTGGGACGCAACCCCAAGAGCGGGGATCCTGTTTCCCTGCCCGCCAAGTACGTGCCGCACTTCAAGCCCGGCAAGGAACTACGTGAGCGCGTGAACGCACTGGATGATGCGACCATTGAACGTGGTCGCGCCGCGTCCGCGAATGATGCAGACGAGGATGATGACGATTGAGCCTCTGCCCGCTCCCGGGCAGACCTCGCGGTGGCATGCCACTGCTGAGCACCGCACATGATAAGACTGCTGATTGCCCTGGTGGCAGTGGTTCTGGGGCTCGCCTTCCACAGCCGCAATCATGAAACCGTGCGCGTTGATCTCTACCTCGCCCAACTGGATGCGCCGTTGTCCTGGGTCGTGGTTGCGGCCTTGATGGGTGGCGCCGCGCTGGGGGCCCTCGCGGTGCTGCCGGGACTGTGGCTCAAGCATCGGGCCCTGCAACGCGCGCAGAAACGCGTCAGCCTGCTCACACCTGCCACTTCACCACCGCCCTCCCAGCCCGCCCCGGGAGACGCTTCGGGTGAACGCTGAACAGCTTTTCTTCCTGACCGCCCTGTTGCTGCCGGTCGCCGCCTTTTCCGGGTGGTATTTCGGTCGCCGGGAACCCCTGTCGACGGCGACTGCGCTGCGCGAGCACAAGCAGCAGATCGCCAGTGACTACTTCAAGGGGCTCAACTACCTGCTTCACGATCGTCCAGACAAGGCCATCGAGGTGTTTGTCCGGGTGCTCGAAGTGGAAGCGGATACCATTGAAACCCACCTCGCGCTTGGCAACCTGTTCCGGCGTCGCGGTGAAGTCGATCGGGCCATCCGCATCCACCAGAACCTTGTCGCGCGCACCAGCCTCGACTTGCCACAGCGCGGGCAGGCACTGCTTGAACTCGGACTGGACTACATGCGCTCCGGCCTGCTCGACCGCGCGGAGAGCCTGTTCCTGGAATTGCTGGATCTCGGCCTGTATCAGGACAGTGCCCTGCGGCATCTGCTCGATATCTATCAACAGGAGCGCGACTGGCCCAAGGCACTGGAATTCAGCGCGCGTCTGGAAAGCGTCAATGGCGACAACCTCAGTGCGGAACGCGCGCACTTCCTGTGTGAACAGGCCCAGCTTGCCCTTGATACCCAGCAGCGCGCCGAAGCGCGCAACCTGCTCGACCGCGCGCTCAGTGCCGATCGCCGCTGCGTGCGTGCAAGCCTCATGCTGGCAACGGTCGCGATCAGCGAGCGTGAGTTTGAACGAGCCATACAGGCGCTCAAACGGGTGGAACATCAGGACGCGGATCTGATCGGCGAGACATTGTTGCCGCTGGAACGCTGTTACCGCGAACTGGGCCGCATGCAGGAGTTTCGCGAGTATCTGGAGCGCCTGGCGGGGCAACGCACGGCCACATCCCCCATGCTTGCCGTTGCTGCCCTGATGGAAGAGCACGAGGGTGTGGAAGAGGCCAAGCGCTTTGTGGTGCAGGAGCTGAAAATCCGTCCCACGCTCAAAGGCATCGAGCGGCTGATCGACTATGCCCTGCAGGGCGTGCGGAGAGAGTCCTACGAGGATCTGCAGATCCTGCGCGAAACGGCCCAGCGTCTGATCGCCATCAAGGCGACCTACCAGTGCGGACAATGCGGGTTCTCGGGACGTTCACTCTACTGGCAATGCCCGAGCTGCAGGTCCTGGAACCGAATCAAACCCATTCATGGAATAGAAGGCGAATGAAAGACTCTCCCCGCATCATCGTGGCACTGGATCATCCCACCGGGGACGAAGCGTTCGCACTGGTCAAGGCGCTGGGTGATGCACCGTACGCGGTGAAGGTGGGCAAGGAGCTGTTCACTCGCGAAGGGCCGTCAATCGTGCGCACGCTCGTGGCCCATGGCCGGCCGGTATTTCTCGACCTGAAGTTCCACGACATCCCGAATACGGTTGCTGCCGCGTGCCGGGCTGCCGCTGATCTCGGCGTGTGGATGATCAACGTGCATGCCAGCGGTGGTCCGGCCATGCTGCGCGCCGCACGCGCCGCACTCGATACGTGCGCCCACAAGCCTCTACTGATTGGCGTGACCGTGCTCACCAGTCTGGATGCATCCGAGCTCTCTGCTATCGGCATCGAAGACAGCCCCGCACAGCAGGTGCTGCGCCTGACGCGGCTGGCACGCGAGTGTGGGCTGGATGGAGTGGTGTGCTCGCCGCAGGAGATCGCCGGTGTCAAAAACGAATGTGGTGCGGGCTTTCTCACGGTCACGCCCGGTATCCGGCCTGCAGAGGCGAGCCTTGATGATCAGCAAAGAGTGGCCACCCCCGCGAGTGCCGTCAGGGCTGGCGGAGATTTTCTCGTGATCGGCCGCCCGATCACACGCGCAGTTGACCCCCGCGCGGCCCTCACCAGCATTCTGACCGAGATTGAAGCCGATGCCTGCCATGGCTGAGGCGCGTGCTGTTGCGGGAGCGTTCACGCATGGATGATCAGGTCCGGATCAGTCCGCTTGCGCCGCCGTTGCCGGCCCGCGGCGAGACCACTCGTTATTGGACTCGGTTGTTTGGTGCAGGGCGCTCACTCGCCATTGCCGAGGCGGTGCGCCAGCATGCCGGGATGACCGTGCTGGTCTGTCCGGACTCCGCGGCAGCAGTGCAATACGACGCAGAGCTGCCTTTCTTTGCACCCGAAATCCCTGTTCTGCACCTGCCAGACTGGGAGACGCTGCCTTACGACCGATTCAGCCCCTTCCAGGACATCGTCTCGGATCGCGTCTCCACCCTGAGCCAGCTGTCCGCACAGCGCACTGGCTGCCTCATCATTTCAGTGGGATCCTTGCTGCATCGACTGCCTCCCCGCGCCTGGCTGCAGGGGCAGAGTTTCATGCTGAAAACAGGTGATCGTCTGGATCGCGAGAGCTTCCGCAGCCGCTTGAACGAGGCCGGTTACCGGCATGTGCCCCAGGTTATGGACCATGGTGATTTCGCCATTCGCGGTTCCATCATCGATGTCTTCCCCATGGGAGCGCCCAATCCGTTCCGGATTGATCTCTTCGATGACGATATAGAGACTCTGCGCCTCTTTGATGTGGAAACCCAGCGCTCCACCACCCAGATAGACCGTATCGAGTTGCTGCCGGCGCGCGAGTTTCCGCTCACGCCCGAGGCCATCACGATTTTCAAGCGGCAATGGCGACTGTCCTTTGAAGGTCGTGCCTCGGCATGTCCCATTTTCGAGGATGTGTGCAATGGCCTCGCGCCCGCGGGTATCGAATACTACCTGCCGCTGTTCTTCGAGGAAGTCTCCACGCTTTTCGATTACCTGCCGGGCGATGCGCTGTTCCTGCTCGACGGCGATGTCGGCACGGGCGCCGAGGGGTTTCTGCACACGGTGGAAGAACGCTACGAGCAGCTGCGCCATGATATCGAGCGCCCACTGCTGCCACCGAAACGCCTGTTCCTGAACTGGCCGGAAACCCAGGAACGTCTTGCAGGCTACCCGCGCGTTGCCTTGGGCGGTGAGGAATGGGCAGAGCGCGCTCAGGGTCAGCGTTTCGCAACCCGGCCTGCGACGCGGCTGCCCATCGACACGCGAGCACGCGAGCCCTTGGGGGCAGTCAGCGATTACATCACCCGTTACCCGGGCCGTGTGCTGATCGTCGCGGAATCCAACGGCCGCCGCGAAACCATCTCGGAGCTCTTCAGCCGGCATCAGCTGCCACTGAAGCCCGTTGGATCATGGCAGGAGTTCCTGACCGGAGAGTGTGCTCTCGGTCTTGCGGTCGCGCCGCTGGCAGAGGGAGTGGAGATCGAGGAGCCGTCGCTTGCGGTAGTCACCGAAAGCCAGCTGTTCGGTGAGCGGGCAGCCCAGAGGCGTCGGCGTCGCCGCAGCAATGTCGATTCCGAAGCAGTGGTGCGCAACCTCGCCGAGCTTCGCGTCGGTGCACCGGTCGTGCACGAGTACCACGGAATCGGGCGCTATCAGGGGCTGGAAGTCCTGACGGCGGGTGACACCGCCAACGAGTACATCAAGCTCGAATATGCCGATGGCGACAAGCTCTACATTCCCGTCTCGTCTCTGGGTCTTATCAGTCGCTACACAGGCATCGACCCGGACCGGGCTCCGCTGCACAAGCTTGGCAGCGGACAGTGGGACAAGGCACGCCGCAAGGCTGCGGAGAGAATCCGCGATGTGGCAGCGGAATTGCTGGAAATCCATGCGCGCCGCGCAGCGCGCAAAGGCCATGGCTTCAGTCTCGACAGGGATGCCTATCTGGCTTTCGAGCAGGGCTTCCCTTTTGAAGAGACCCCCGACCAGCTGGCTGCCATCGAGGCCGTGACTGCGGACATGCAGCGCGGCCAGCCCATGGACCGGCTGGTGTGTGGTGATGTCGGCTTCGGCAAGACCGAAGTTGCGATGCGTGCGGCTTTCATCGCGGTCAGCGATGGACGGCAGGTGGCGGTCCTCGTTCCGACGACCCTGCTGGCCCAGCAGCATTACCAGAATTTCAAGGATCGCTTCGCCGATTGGCCGGTACGAATCGAACAGATGTCGCGTTTCAGTGATGCGCGGGCTACCCGCACGGCGCGCGCGGGCCTCGCCAACGGCACGGTCGATATCGTCGTTGGTACCCACAAGCTTCTTGGTCGGGACATCAGCTTCAAGAACCTGGGCCTCGTGATCATCGATGAGGAACATCGTTTTGGCGTGCGCCAGAAGGAGCAGCTGAAGACCTTGCGTACCGAGGTCGATATCCTGACCCTCACCGCAACGCCGATCCCTCGCACACTCAACATGGCGCTTGCAGGCACCCGCGAGCTGTCCGTGATTGCGACGCCACCCTCCAAGAGGCTCGCGATCAAGACCTTCATTTACGAATGGTCTGATGAGATTGTCCGTGAGGCCGTGCTCCGCGAAATCTCGCGCGGTGGCCAGGTGTATTTCGTACACAACGAAGTGGAGACCATCGAGAGGCTCGCGGGAGAGCTGGCGGCTCTGGTGCCGGAAGCACGCATCCAGTTCGCCCACGGCCAGCTGCGCGAGCGCGACCTCGAGCAGGTCATGCTCGATTTCTACCATCGGCGTTGCAATGTGCTGGTGTGTACAACGATCATCGAGACCGGCATCGATGTCCCCAATGCCAACACGATCATCATCAACCGGGCCGATCGCTTCGGTCTGGCGCAGCTCTATCAGTTGCGGGGCAGAGTAGGTCGTTCGCATCATCGCGCCTACGCCTACCTGATCTCACCGCCGCGCAAGGCCATCTCGGCTGATGCCGTGAAGCGCCTCGAAGCGATGGAGGCTATGGAGGATCTTGGCGTTGGTTTCACGCTGGCCACCCACGACATGGAAATTCGCGGCGCAGGGGAGATTCTCGGCGAAGAGCAAAGTGGACAGATCCAGGAGATAGGATTCGGCCTGTACACCGATCTCCTCAATCGTGCGGTCTCCGCACTCAAGTCCGGCCGACAGGTGAACTTTGACGACCAGGAGTCGCGTGCGACCGAAGTGGAACTCCACATACCGGCCCTGCTGCCAGAGGAATACCTGCCGGATGTGCACGCCCGACTCATCCTGTACAAGCGCATTGCCAGTGCGCCGGATGATCAGGAGCTGGAAAACCTGAAGGAAGAAGTCATCGATCGTTTTGGCGAATGCGCCGAACCCGTACACAATCTGTTCCGCGTTGCGGCCAGAAAGCTTGCCGCCAATCGCCTCGGAATCCGGCGCATCGATTTTGGCCGCAGCGGTGGTGTGGTGGAGTTCAGAAGCAACCCGGAGGTCGATCCGGCCAAGGTCATCAAGCTGATCCAGACCACGAGCCGGTATCGGCTTGAAGGTCAGGACAGGCTGCGCCTCAAGTTCGACATGCCGGACGCAGGCTCGCGCTTCGCCGAACTCGACAACCTGCTGACGCGCCTGCAATGACCGGCTTCCGGCGTGCAGCCCACTTCCTGCTGGCTGGCCTGATCACGTTCGTTGCGGGGGGCAGCGTGAGCGCCGCCGAGTGGTATCAGGTCGAGGTCATGGCCTTCCGCTACAAGGTCGAGGAAAACAGCGCCTGGTCGCCCGCGCCCGCGCTGCCGGATTTTGCCGGGGCGCTGCGGCTTGTGCCGGCGCCGGAACACTCTGCGCCGGGTGTTCCCGTGGCTTGGCAGACTTTGCCTGCGCATGAGCTCAAGCTCGCAGGAGCGCGCCAGGCATTGGCGCGGACCGGGCGCGTGGATCCGCTGTTCCACACGGGCTGGCGCCAGCCTGCAGGGGAGGGGCGGCCGGTCTATCTTTCGTCGCCAGCGGAGACCGCGGTCGCAGGCGCAGCGCCCCGACCGTTCGTCGAAGGGGCGGTGCGACTCACGCCCGCTGGTCGGGGATTCCGCCTGGACTCTCGGTTCGTTGCGCATACGGTGGAGGCTTCGATACTGCTTGGCGAGAGCCGCGCCATGGTGACGGGTGATCTGCATTACCTAGACCATCCGCTGGTGGGCGTGATTGTCCAGGTGACTGCCAACGAAGTGCCTGGCGAGAACTCACACACCCCGGCAACGGGCGCGCTACCGCTCAACCCTGCGCCGCAGACTCCCGGCGTCGCGCCGCCGCGCTGAGTACCCCTACCACGCGGCCCATGCCTTCGCGCAGCTCGCGCAGAATCTCGTCCATCGTGATGGGTTCGGCGCTGAGACCTGCAGCCCAGTTCACGACCAGCGCGCAGCTGGCGTAGGCGAGACCTGCCTCACGCGCCAGCGCAGCCTCCGGCATACCGGTCATGCCGACCAGCGTGCAACCGTCCCGCGCCATGCGTCCGATTTCGGCCACGCTCTCGAGCCTTGGACCCTGCGTCGCGCCGTAGCACCCCTGCGTCACGACAGCCTGCCCGATCTGACCGGCAGCCTCGATGAGGCATTGCCGCAGTACCGGGCAGAAGGGATCTCCGAATTCCACATGTTCTACTCGCCCACCGAGGCCATCGTGAAAGGTGTGCTCGCGTCCCCAGGTGTAATCGATGATCTGATCAGGGACGACCAGAGTCCCGGGTCCGGCTTCGTGGCCGATGCCGCCGACGGCGGCCACCGCGAAGATCTCCTTTACGCCGGCGTCGCGCAGCGCGGCAATATTCGCGCGATAGTTGATGCGGTGAGGGGGCAGGTGATGCGCAGCACCATGGCGCGGCAGGAAAACCACCGGCGTACCGTCCAGGCAACCCTCCAGCAGCGGGGCAGAAGGTTCGCCCCAGGCGGTGGTGATCCGTCGCGCGCGAACGCCCGTCAGTGCGGCCAGTTGGTCGAGACCGCTGCCACCGATGATGCCGATTCTGCTCATGCGCCTCTCACCGCGTAAATACCGGGACCGTTACGCCACCAGGTCTTGTAATCCATGCCATACCCGAACAGATAACGGTCCGGAGTACTGACAGCGTGAAAGTCGGTTTGCCTGAGGCCAGGCCGATCTGGAACCTCCTTGTGTACCAGCACCGCAGTCAGTACTTCGCGGGCGCCGAGGCGCTCACACTCCTCAACGGCTGATTGCAGCGTAAGGCCGAGATCCAGCAGGTCGTCGATGATGAGGACTGAGCGGCCTGCAATGCCGGTCGGCGGACGTTTGATCCAGTGGATCTCACCGCCACTCAGTGCTTTGCCGTAGCGTGTGAGATGGATGTAGTCGAGTTGTAGCGGGAAATCCAGATGCGGCAGCAGCAGTGCGGCCGGCACCAGTCCGCCAGTCATGGTGGCCAGCAGCAGTGGCCGCTCTGCCCCCAGGCGGGCGGTGATGCGATCACCCATCAAGCGTACGGCATCGACGATTTGCGCCTTGGAGTAGAGCAGATCTGCTTCGGCGCGCGCGCGTCGGACCTCCTCGAATTCCTCGTCACTCATGCGCTGGCTCCTCCCTCCACCGCGCAGCGACCCGCCCAATCCTTGGCAAACTGAAAGGCTGAGCGGCCACTGCGCGAGCCATGCAGCAGCGCCCATTGCAGTGCTGCGCGCTCGCAGGCGGAATCGAGGGGCGGGTTGATGCCAAACGCGCCCAGCCAATGGGCGACGATGTCGAGATACCGGTCCTGATTGTAGGGATGAAAGGACAGCCAGAGCCCGAAGCGCTCCGAAAGGGAAATCTTTTCCTCGACCGCTTCGCTCTGGTGGACTTCGCCTTCCACCCATCGCGCATCCTGATTATCACTGAGCCGTTCAGGCACCAGGTGACGCCGGTTGGAGGTCGCGTAGATCAGCATGTTGTCGGGGGTGGCCGAAAGCGAACCGTCCAGCACGGTCTTCAGCGCGCGATAGGTTGAATCATGCTCGTCAAAGGACAGGTCGTCGCAGAACACGATGTAGTGGCCCGGCCGCCCCGCGAGCAGCTCGACAATCTCGGGCAGGTCTACCAGGTCGTTGCGATCCACTTCCACCACCCGCAGCCCCGCGTCCACGTAGCGGTTGAAGAGGGCTTTCACCAGCGATGATTTCCCCGTACCCCTCGGGCCCCAGAGCAAAGCGTTATTGGCAGGCAGGCCGGCCAGGAACTGCCGGGTGTTGCGGTCGAGTTCATCGCGCTGGAAATCGATGTGCTGCAAATCGCTCATCGACACTGAATTGAATTGCCGGATGGCCTTGAGACGACCCACCCCGTTGTGGCGTCGCCATCGCCAAGCCACGCCGTCCTCGGGGGCTGATGAAGCGGTATCAGGCACGAGGCGCTCCAGACGAGCAAGCAGGGCCTCGGCACGGGCGAAGAATTGGTCGGCGGTATTCATGCGGAAATCCGGATGGAAGGACTGCGGAAGCGTCGAATTGTAACGGAGTAAGCGGCTGAAAGTAGGCAGAAAACGGATTGAGCTTGCAAGGCTAATGCGAAATAATCGATGACTCGCCGCGCCGGCTGTGCCCCTGTTTCACCCCACCGCGCGCCGTCGGGGTTCGCGCCCGCCGCCCCCTGTTCCTCTGCCCCCGCGGCTGTCCGCAAGCCGCGCCCGGCACAACCGATTCGTCTTCGTTTTGAGGTAACACACCATGTTCAGCCAGGATATGCGCATCAGCGGGTTCGATCCGGAGCTGGCGGCCGCCATGGCCGCCGAGTCACAGCGCCAGGAAGACCACGTGGAGCTTATCGCTTCAGAAAATTACACCAGCCCGCGAGTCCTCGAGGCAGTAGGTTCGCTGCTCACCAACAAGTATGCCGAAGGTTACCCGGGCAAGCGGTACTACGGTGGGTGCGAGCATGTGGACGTGGTGGAAGTGCTCGCCATCGAGCGGGCCAAGGCCTTGTTCGGCGCCGCCTATGCCAATGTCCAGCCGCACTCGGGGTCGCAGGCGAATGGCGCGGTGTATCTCGCGCTGCTCAATGCGGGAGATTGCGTACTCGGCATGAGCCTCGCCGATGGCGGGCATCTCACGCATGGCGCCAGCGTCAATTTTTCCGGCAAGACCTACCGTGCCGTGCAGTACGGCATCGACCCCGCGACCGGACATATCAATTATGACCAGGTTGTGCGCCTCGCCCGGGAACACAAGCCGCGGCTGATCATGACCGGCTTCTCTGCTTATTCCCGCATCCTGGACTGGGCGAAGTTCCGTGAGATCGCGGATGAGGTCGGCGCCTATCTGGTATCGGATGTCGCCCATGTGGCGGGCCTTGTGGCGGTCGGCCTGTATCCGAGCCCGGTGTCCATCGCGGATGTCACCACCACGACCACGCACAAGACCCTGCGCGGCCCGCGCAGCGGCCTCATCATGGCCCGCGCCAACGAGGAAATAGCGCGCAAGCTGAATTCAGCCGTCTTCCCGGGTATCCAGGGCGGGCCTTTGATGCATGTGATCGCCGGCAAGGCCGTGGCCTTCAAGGAGGCCATGGAGCCCGGCTTCCGCAACTACCAGGAACAGGTGCTGCGCAACGCCAAGGCCATGGCCGAAACGTTCCTCGCACGCGATTTCAAGGTCGTGTCGGGCGGCACCGACAACCATCTCTTTCTGGTTGACCTGAGCCCCAAGGGTTTGACGGGCAAGGCCGCAGATGCTGCCCTCGGCTCCGCGCACATCACCGTGAACAAGAACGCGGTGCCCAATGATCCGCAGTCGCCGTTCGTCACCAGTGGTATCCGCATCGGGACACCGGCCATGACCACACGTGGTTGTAACGAGGGTGATGCAAGAACGCTCGCCGGCTGGATGTGCGATGTGCTGGAGCACATGGAGGATCCGCAGGTGCTTGCCCGCGTGCGAGGCCAGGTGACCGAGCTCTGTCGGCAATACCCGGTCTATCGCCCAGCCTGAGCCTAGCGTCCCATGTATTGCCCGTTCTGCACGCATCCGGATACCCGGGTCATCGACTCCCGTCTCCTCGGCGAGGGTGATCAGATCCGGCGGCGGCGGGAATGCATGGAGTGCAAGTCACGATTCACCACCTATGAAGTTGCGGAGCTGACCCTCCCTCGGGTGGTGAAGAGCGATGGCCGGCGCGAGACCTTCAACGAGGACAAGCTTCGTCGAGGAATCCTCAAGGCGCTGGAAAAACGCCCTGTGGCCATGGAGCGGGTCGAGGCTTCGATCAACCACATCAAGCGGCGCATGCTCGAAGGGGGAGAACGCGAGATCGACTCACGACGCATCGGCGAGTATGTGATGGAGGCCCTGAGAGGGCTCGACCAGGTGGCGTATGTACGTTTTGCCTCGGTCTATCGGAGTTTCGAAGACGTCAAAGCCTTCCTGGAAGAAATCGAGCGTCTGGAAAATGAACTGCCGCCGGATCTGCGCGAGCAGCAGCTTGCGCTGATACCGAGCGAGCCCGCGGCACGCAAGCGCTAGGGCCCGGCATGCCGGAAGCGTCAGGAAAGTTTTCGCGCCAGGACCGTGCCTACATGGCGCGCGCGCTCAAACTGGCGCTGGGCGGACGCTACTCCACCCGACCGAATCCCCGCGTGGGGTGTGTGCTTGTCAACGAAGGCCGCATTGTTGGTGAAGGTTTTCACTACCGAGCTGGCGAAGACCATGCAGAGGCGGCAGCCCTGAAGCTTGCAGGGTCGGCAGCGCACGGTGCCACCGCCTATGTCACTCTGGAACCCTGTGCCCACCAGGGACGCACCCCGCCATGCGCGCGTGGCCTGATTGAAGCGGGCGTGGCACGTGTGGTCTATGCCGCCGGGGATCCCAATCCGCGGGTGGCCGGCGGCGGTGCGCAGCTGCTGCGCACGGCGGGTATCACCTGCGAGGGGGGATTGCTCGCCGATGAGGCTCGCGCCCAGAACCGCGGATTCCTCATGCGCTGCGAACGGGGTCGGCCCTTCGTCACGCTCAAACTCGGAATGAGTCTCGATGCGCGTGTGGCGCTCGCAGATGGTTCCAGTCAGTGGATCACCAGTGCAGAAGCACGGGCCGATGTACAGCGGCTGCGCGCCTCCAGCTGCGCCGTGCTGACGGGCAGCGGTACCGTGCTGGCGGATGATCCGGGGCTGGATGTGCGGGATCCGCGTTTCGATCTGGGTGGGCATCCCCCGGCACGGATCATCCTCGATTCCACGCTGCGAACACCCCCGGGCGCCCGCATTCTCGCTCTGCCGGGTCAGGTGTGGATTTTCTGCGCCGAGGGCGCGGAACGTGGCAGGGCCGAACGTCTGCGCGCGCAGGGCGCACAGGTAGAGACGCTGCCA
>JAURMM010000045.1 GCA_030830685.1 Gammaproteobacteria bacterium
AGAATTTTTCCGCGCCCGGGCTGCGGTGGAAGATGTCACGCTGAAATATGCCAGCGTCTGGCCGGAAGCCACTGGTGTTGCCGGTGAGATCACTGTGGCAGGCAGAACCTTGACCGGTAACCTGACCGCTGCACGCTTCGGGCAGTCGCCGCTCAAGACCGCCCGGCTGCGCCTCGGGGATCTCCTTTCACCGCAACCCGTGCTGGAAGTCACCGGGGAGGTGCAGGCCTCACTGGACGACATCGCTCGCACGCTGGGTGCGAGCCCGCTGCGCGAGCGCGCCATGCCACAGCTGCGGGGTCTGACGCTCTCGGGAACGACAGAACTCACCCTCGACATGTCACTCGGACTGAAAAAAGGCATGCAGCGCACCGTCAACGGCACGCTGGGGTTTGCAGGCAATACGCTGGTTGCCGCGTCCTATGGCCTGACGCTCGAGGATTTGCAGGGTGTCCTGGCTTTCGCCGGAAATGACTGGGAAAGCCGCAAACTTCGCGGCTCTCTGGCCGGCCGCGCCGTGGAGCTGGAGATTTCCGGAGGCCCGTCCAGTCCTGACGGCATGCAGTTTGCCCTCGGCGGGATGGCTGATGACGAGGAGGTTCTGGACCAGCTCGCCGCGCGTGCGCCAGCACTCCACGCGGTGCTTGCGCGCGACCCGTCTGCGCCGGCGCTGCGTGGCAGTTTGCGTTGGCGTGGCCGCCTGCGCGGAACGACCGGACAGCGCCGCCTGATACTCGAGTCTTCCCTCGCTGGGATGCGGCTCGATCTCCCGCCGCCCCTCGACAAACCGGCGCCTGAGCCGCTGCCCCTTGCGCTCGATTTGCCGCTGCAAGGCGAGGGCGCGCGCGAAACCCGGGTGACCATGGGCGAAATCCTGCAGGCGGCTGTACGCCAGGAGCCCGACGCTGACGGCACCCGGCGCCTGACGCACCTCGCGGTGCGCCTGGGATCAGGGCCTGCGCCGGATCTTTCGCAGGCCGGCATTCATATCCAGGGCGACCTTGCCACCCTGCCCCTCGGGGAATGGGCCGGCATCATCAAAACCGAGGAAACGGGGAGCCCCGCGCTGCCGGTCGAGATGGACCTGACCATTGGTTCGCTGACTACCCTCGGCCAGGATTTCACGAAGGTCAGACTGTGGGGGCAGCGCGACCCCATCGCCTGGCGCGTGTCCGTGGACAGCGAACGCATGGCCGGCGCGATCACCATTCCGCGCGATCCTGCCGCGAGTCCACTCACGCTCAATCTCCAACGCCTCTGGCTGCAATCACCGGCAGCCGACCGCAAGGGACAAGCCAAGCTCATCCCCCAGCAGATCCCACGCCTCGCCATGGCCTGCGCTTCTTTTCATTACAACAAGCTGGACCTCGGGCAAGCTTCCCTCGCCACGACGCCTACGGCACAGGGCCTGCACCTGAACTCCCTGGTGTTCCAGAGCGAGGCCGCACAGATCCGCGCGAAAGGAGACTGGTTCCTGCGCGATGACACGCACGAATCCCGCTTCAGCATCGATGTGAAGGCCGAAGCCCTAGGCGCCCTGCTCGGCAGCTTCGGGTATGAGGCGCGTGCTATCGAGGGCGGACGCACGAATCTCGAAATCGAAGCCGGCTGGCCAGGCACGCCCGGTGACTTCACGCTCGATCGCCTCACCGGCAGCCTGAATCTCACTGTGCGCCGTGGCCGCCTGCTGGACATCGAGCCGGGCAGCGGGCGACTTTTCGGACTGCTCAGCTTGCAGACCTTGCCACGCAGGCTCTCGCTGGACTTTGCGGATCTCTTCTCCAAGGGATATGCCTTTGATCGCATCGAAGGCTGGTTCCGCCTTGAAAGCGGTAACGCCTACACCAATACGCTGTTCATGGAAGGACCTTCCTCGCGCGTGGAGATCAGCGGACGCACCGGCCTTGCGAGCAAGGATTACGATCAGAAAGCCATCGTCACCCCGGCACTTTCAAAAAGCATTCCGCTCGCCAGTGCAGTCTTCGGGCCAGCCGGCATCGGCGCAGGGGCCGCCATCTACCTGGGTCAGAAAATTTTCAAAGGCGTGCCGACCCAAGTCGACAAATTTCTGCAACGTCGCTATTCCATTACCGGCCCCTGGGACAAGCCCGTGGTCGAAAAGCTCTGAGGAGGCCGCAAGCCCACATGCATCAGGAACTCTGGAAACCCAACACCGTGGTTGCGGCCGTGCTTGAGCGCGAGGGCCGGTTTCTGTTGGTGGAGGAAGAAGATCGTGGCCGCATCGTCTATAACCAGCCCGCGGGACACCTCGATCCCGGCGAAACCCTGCTGGACGCCGTGCGCCGCGAAACGCTGGAAGAAAGTGCCTGGCACATCGAACCGGAAGGCCTGGTTGGCATCTACCTGATTGAACCGCCGCAGGCTGCGACGACCTATGTGCGATTCTGCTTCCACGGCCGGTTGCTGTCGCATGAGCCTGCGCGTGTGCTGGACAAGGAAATCCTGCGTGCCGTGTGGCTGACGCCGGCAGAGCTCGCGGCGGAATCACACAAGCACCGCAGCCCGCTGGTCATGCGCTGCATCGAGGATTATCTGGCCGGGCATCGTTACCCGCTCACGCTGATACATGACCTCCGCTTTGCTTGAGCGCGCGCCAGCCGGCACGCCCGTGGTGGTGGGACTGTCCGGCGGGGTGGACAGCTCGGTCACCGCCGCGCTGCTCAAGGAGGCCGGTTTTGCGGTGTCCGCCATCTTCATGAAGAACTGGAATGAACCCACGGAGTCTGGACACTGCCGCTGGGAGGAAGATGTGGCAGATGCTCTGGAAGTCTGTGAACGCCTCGACATCCCGCTCAATACGGTCGATCTCTCGCAAGCCTACTGGGATGGCGTGTTCGAGGATTTTCTCGGCGAGTACGCGCGCGGAAGGACGCCGAATCCGGACATCCTCTGCAACCGGGAAGTGAAGTTCAAAGCCTTCCTGGCCCATGCACGCGAGCTCGGTGGCACCTTTGTCGCCACCGGGCACTACGCGCGCATCCGTGAAATCGAGGGCAGGCAGGCGCTCCTGAAAGGCCTCGATGGCAACAAGGACCAGAGCTATTTCCTCTACACCCTCGGCCAGGAACAACTCGCGGCGAGCCTCTTTCCAGTGGGGGATCTGCCCAAGCCCGAGGTGCGCGAGCGCGCGCGCCGGCTCGGTCTCGTCACGCACGACAAGAAGGACAGCACCGGCATCTGTTTCATCGGCGAGCAGCGCTTCAGGGAGTTCCTGTCCCGCTACCTGCCGGCCCAAGCGGGGCTCATCCGTGCATTGGATGGGCGCGTGCTGGGCGCGCATCAGGGCGTGTTCTATTACACCTTGGGTCAGCGCGAAGGCCTGCGTGTGGGCGGCGTAAAGGGCGCGGCGGAAGGCGCCTGGTATGTGGTGGGCAAGGATGTGGCGGCAAACGAGCTGCTGGTGGCCCAGGGCCATGACCATCCCGCCCTGCTGAGCAGCCGCCTGGAGGCGGACAGCCTGAGCTGGGTGGCGGGCGAAGCCCCTGCCATCCCGCTGCGCTGCCGAGCCAAGACCCGCTACCGCCAGCCGGATCAGGACTGCGTCGTGCACGCACTGGGCCCGGACCGGGTACGTGTGGACTTCGACCAGCCCCAGCGCGCCGTCACCCCGGGCCAGTCGGTCGTGTTTTACGACGGCGAGGTCTGCCTCGGCGGGGGCATCATCGATACCGCCGCGTGAGCTTCTCAGACAACGTCGATATTTCCCGCATCGAGTGCCGGTTTGCCAATCAATGTGGCAACCCGTATCGCAGCCTGCGGGCCGGCAGCATCCGCGTCGTAGAGCAGCGCTCCAGTCTCGGGGTTGTAGAGCACAAAGTCATTTGCGTCCAAGAGCACTCCAAGCCCCATGACCCGGAACATCTCGGGATTCAACGCGCCAGCCGCACCGAGCTGACTGAAGAACTTAACGACCAGTGGGCGCCTGCTGCAACAGTCCTGAAAGACGGTGGCTACGTGGTGGCTTGGGTCGATTCCGGCCTTGGCTTCAAGCCGTATTCGCGACTGTATAGCTCGACAGGGGTGCCAAAAGGTGATGCATTCCTGTTGAGCGAAGTATTCGATTCCGCTGCACCGGGCATTGCGGGATTGTCCGGTGGCGGGTTTGTGGCAGTTGGGATTGGCTGGCAAGACGACAACGTGTGGGCAAGAGCTTTCGACGGTCAAGGCAGCCCCCTTGGCGCCGCGTTCAGGGTAAATGCCGACACCCTCGATTACTACAATCGGCCGGACGTGTGCGCCCTGGACGATGGCGGATTTGTGGTGACCTGGACGGCCAGCCCAGCGGTGGGGCCTGGGAGCAGGGTTTACTGCCAACGTTTTGATGCCCTCGGTAACAAGACGGGTGATGAATTCCGGGTCGGCACCTACCCCGATGTCGAACAGTCATCTTCAGCTGTCGCAGTCATCGGAAACGGCGGATTCGTCGTCGTCTGGACCGCATACCACCAGCCTGGGGGGAATTTTTATGACATCTGCGCGCAGCGCTACGCCCTGTGTGTCAACCTGAGCCTGGACACTGTGTGTCTGGGATAACATAGTTTTCAGGGCGATGGACACAGGACAAATCGACATGCCAAAACCCATTGCAGACTTCCTGCCAGCGTCTCAGGTCGTGCCCGAGCCAGCACTTGAGACGCGCACCCGCAGAGTCTTCACCACTGAGTACAAGCTGCGCATCACCGCCGAGGCCTTTCAATGCCGACGCGGAGAACTCGGCGCGCTGCTGCGCCGTGAGCGACTCTACAGTAGCCAGCTGCAGCAGTGGCGTAAGCAACTGGCGCAAGGCGGCGAGCAAGCGCTGTCGAAGAGCGTGCCCGGGCCGCAACCGAAGCTGACAGTCGAGCAACGAGAGCTGGAGAAGCTGCGCCGCGAGAATGGGCGCTTGATGCGCAAGCTGGAGATCGCCAACGGCTGCTTGAGTCTCCAAAAAAAAGCCTTGCAGATGCTCGACCAGGTGAACAGTGGGGACGACGAATGAAGGTGGTTCTCGATGAGCGTCCGGCGCACATTCCACTGCAGGCGGCATGCAGCGCACTTGGCCTGAATCGCTCCAGTGTCTATGCCCGGCGCCGGCGCGCGAGTACCGCGAGCGATGGTTCTCGGCAGCGCTCTCGCAAGCATGCGCCGCAGCCACGCGCCTTGGCGCCGCATGAGCGCGAGCACGTGCGCTCGGTGCTCACCAGCGCAGAGTTTTACAACCAGCCGCCAGTGGAGGTTTATCACACGCTGCTTGAGCGCGGCGAATACCTGTGCTCGCTCAGCACCATGCACTGATCTGCATTGGCGGAACTGGGCCATGCTGAACGTTAGTTTTTCGGCACACTGGGGTATGAGGACGGTATG
>JAURMM010000046.1 GCA_030830685.1 Gammaproteobacteria bacterium
ACCGAGATGGGAGTGATGGCTCAAGTATCCGAGCCCGCGGCCGCTGACCAGCAGGATATCCATGACTGGTTAGGCAAGTTGCTCCAGACACCCCCGTTCAACCACATGTCCCCCGAACATGTGCGCGCGCTGTTCAGCGCCTTGGTCCCGGTCGATGTGCAGACCGGGGCGGTGGTCATGCGTGAGGGTGAGACTGCGGATCATTACTACATCATCCAGCGCGGCCGCTGCCTGGTTACTCGCCAACCCTCGCCGCGCAGCGACCGCCAGCAGCTTGCGATCCTTGGTCCGGGAGAGGCTTTTGGTGAAGAAGCGCTGCTCACCGGTGCGCCGCGCAACGCAACGATAGCCATGTTGAACGAAGGCCGGCTGCTGCGACTCTCGCGCGAGGATTTCGAGCGGTTCGTGAAAGCGCCGCTCGTTCGCAGCCTGGATTTCGAGGCCGCGCTGCGACTCAGCGAGCAACGCGACGCGATTTGGCTGGACGTGCGGGATCCCGCACGGGCGGCAGAAGCCCCCTTGCGCGACAGTATCCAGATGCCTCTCGGGACCCTGCGGGTGCAGTTGCAGAAACTGGAGCGACACAAGCCCTGCATCGTGTGCTGCGATGACGGCACGCTCAGCACGGCGGGCACTTTCCTGCTCGCAGAACGAGGGTTCGAAGCGTATCAACTGGCAGGCGGGCTCGGCGGCAGGCGCAGCGTCGGGTCAGGCAACATGGGCTCTGACCCGGGCCTCGCCGATCTCTCTCTTGCAGAAGAGGCTGCGCGCCTGGAGGCACACGAATTTTTTGATCTGTCGTTGGAGCCCCCCGCGCCCCCTGTGCCCACGACAATTCCCGCCTCCGTGCCGGTCTCTCAGCGATCGGCACCCGTGAGCCCGCCGACATCTGCTGACTCCCCGTCCAGCCGGGCCACGCAAACCTACGATGAGCTCACTGTCCTGCGCCAACGGGTAAGGGAACTGGAGCAGGAGAACACCGCCCTGCGGGCGGCACTCGCCGTGCTGGCGCCACGGGACCCCGCACCCGTCCTGCCCCGGCAGGAGCCCGCCCGCGCGACGGGCGGGGTCATCACCGGAAAATCCGCACCTATTCCGGTGGCGCCACGCAACGAGGCAGATGATCTCGAGATCACGTTCGACGGCGGCCCTGCCCTGCCGAGACCCTCGGCCAGCGCCCGGGCGGCTGAAGCGAGGCAGCGCGCAATGGCCGAGCATCGCGCCCGGGAAACCGCAGCGCGCGCCGCGCTGAAGGAGCATGACAAGACCCTGCTCCTGGAAGTGGAAGAGCACTTCAAGGAGCGCTGAGCGCTGCGCTCAGCCCCCGCGTCGGGAGTCCAGCTCGATGATGAGGGGTCCGCTCGGCATCTCAAGTCTCACCCGCTGCAGGGACAATCCCGACAGAAAGACCTGGCCCTTGCAGCGATCGGCACCATCCGCACTGAACTCGAATTCGTAGCGACGCTCCAGCGCCCAACGGGGTCTGCGCACCACGCGCATGCCGAGCAGGGCCACCGAGTCGTCCAAGCGCTGCATGTGCAGATCACGGCAGACCTCGCGCGAGATGGCGAGCACCTGCTCCCGCCCGCGCACGCTCCACTGCCAGAGTCCCAGCGAGGCGCCCACCAGCGCCAGCAAGAGCAGGCCGTGATACATGCGCAGATGCGCCTTCAGGCATCCAGTGACTGCGCGGAGAAAAAGGCGAGCTCGCCGTCCTCCACGGTGAAAGCGAGCTCGATCGGCCGGCAGCACACCTCACAGTCTTCCACGTAGCGCTGCTCAGGCGCTGACAGATCGAGCAGGCTCGAAATCTGTTCCCAGCAATAGGGACAGGTGTAGAAATGTTCCTCGACACCCATGCGAGTCAGTCGCGGAAGTTGGTGAATTGCAGGGGCAGACCCAGCTCCCCCGCGCGCAGGGCCGCGATGACTTCCTGCAGATCATCTCTCTTCTTGCCTGTCACCCGCACCTGTTCGTCCTGGATCTGGGCCTGGACTTTCAGACCCTTGTCCTTGATGAACTTGACGACCTTCTTGCCGGAGTCCTTGTCGATGCCATGCTTGGCAGTCAGGGTCTGGCGGGCTTCGTTGAGCGCTGTCGCCAGGGCACCTTCTTCCAAACAGGTTGGATCGATACCGCGCTTGGCAACCTTCAGCCGCAGGATCTCCATCACCTGCTTGACCTGGAATTCGTTCTGCGCACGGATGGTCATCACATGCTCAGCCTGCTCGACCTTGGTGCCGGTGCCCTTGAAGTCAAAGCGGTTGCTGATTTCGCGGTTGGCCTGATCCACGGCATTGGTGAGTTCATGCATGTCCACTTCGGACACGATATCGAACGAAGGCATGGTTGTTTCTCCGGATTTCCGAGCCGCAGCATTCTAACCTCCGCGCTTGCCTTCCGGCTGCGTTATGCTGCCGGCCTCGAGCACCTCTTGCCGACTACGGACTGCTGCAGTGATAAAACTCATCACGCTGGATCTCGACGACACCCTCTGGGATGCCGGACCTGTACTCGCGCGTGCCGAAGACGTGCAGTACGCATGGATCAGCGCCCACGCACCCCGCGTGGCCGCCCGTTACAGTGTGCAAGAGCTCCAGGCCTACCGGCGTGCCATGGCGCAGGCGGATCCTGCTCTACGTCACGATTTCACGGCACTTCGGCGGGCGGCCCTCGCCCGCCTCCTTGAAGAACACGGCTACGACCCCCATCTCGCCCCTGAGGGCGTGGACACTTTCGTGCGTGCACGCAGTGAGGTCACGCTTTTCCCCGAAGTGGACGAGGTTTTGCGGGGCCTCGCGCGGGACTATCGACTGGTTGGCCTCACGAACGGCAATACGGATCTGGCGCGCGCCGGCGTGGCACATTATTTCGAGTTCTCGCTGGCGCCGTCCGACACCGGCACCAGCAAGCCAGATCCGAAAATGTTCGAGGCCGCCCTCACGCGCGCCGGCGTGCCTGCGGAGGCTGCAGTGCATGTGGGCGATGAACCCTACTACGATATCGAGGGTGCGCACCGCGCCACCGTCGCCGCAGTCTGGGTGAATCGCACCGGCCGGAGCTGGCCGGCGGAACATCGCCCGCCACATCAAGAAATCAACAACCTGCGCCTGCTGCCGGACGCCCTCGAGCGGATACAGCAGGCACGTCGTCAGTGAGGCCACACCGAAATCCATGAGCGCATCACGTTTCACTCTCGAAGGCACTCGCCGCATCGAATCTCTGGGCATCGAGGTCCAGTCCTGGCGTCACACCGGCACCGGCGCGCGCCATTTCCACCTCGCCAGTGAGGACGACAACAACGGTTTCATGGTGGCTTTCCCCACCATTCCGGAGGATTCCACGGGGGTAGCCCATATCCTGGAACACACCACGCTGTGTGGCAGCAAGCGCTATCCGGTGCGTGATCCGTTCTTCATGATGCTGCGGCGTTCACTCAACACTTTCATGAACGCCTTCACCAGCAGTGACAGCACGGCCTATCCCTTCGCCACCCGCAATCGCAAGGATTACGACAATCTGCTCGCGATCTATCTGGATGCGGTCTTCTTCCCCAATCTGGATCCTCTCGATTTTGCGCAGGAAGGATGTCGCGTGGAATTTGCCTCGCCCGAAGATCCTGCCCAAGGCCTGATCTACAAGGGTGTCGTCTACAACGAAATGAAGGGCGCGATGAGTTCGCCTGTCGCACAGCTTTGGCAGCATCTGCAGTCTGCGCTGCTGCCGGATACCGCTTATCGCTACAACAGCGGTGGCGATCCCGCGGACATTCCGGCCCTCACGCACGCGGCGCTCACGCGCTTTCATCAACGCCACTATCACCCGAGTCAGGCGGTATTCCTCACTTACGGCAATTTTCCGGTGCTGGAGCATCAGGCAAAGCTCGAGTCCCTGGCGCTCGCGCATTTCACGGCGCGCGATCAGATCATCGTCAGCCAACGCCAGCCACCGATAACCGCACCGCGACGTGTGGAGTGCCGTTATGCCGTGGAAAGCGCGGCGGATCTGGCCGCGGGCACCCACATCGTCTGGGCCTGGCTGCTCGGGGATACCACCAGTCCGCGCGGCGTTCTGGAAGCTCACCTGCTGGGGGGCGTGCTCCTCGACAACAGTGCCTCGCCGCTGCGCCACTATCTGGAGACGACCCCGCTGGCCAAAGCCCCCTCGGAGCTGTGCGGACTGGACGATTCCGCGCGCCAGCTGGCCTTCGCCTGCGGCGTGGAGGGTTCCGAAGCCGAGCATGCCGACACCCTCGAGCGGGACATCCTGACGCTACTCACGCGTCTGGCAGAAGACGGTGTGCCGATGACCCAGCTCGAGGCTGCCCTAGACCGTCTGGAGATGGCACAGCGCGACATCAGCGGGGATCACTACCCCTACGGCCTGCAGCTCATGAGCCGCATGCTGCCCGGAGCCATGTATCAGGCAGATCCGATTGCACTGCTCGATATCGACGCTCTGCTCGCGGAGCTCCGCGCGGACATCCGTAAGCCCGGTTTCTTCAAGGATCTGCTGCAACGGCAGTTGCTGGCAAATCCTCACCGCGTCTGTGTGGTGATGACGCCGGATGTACACAAGCGGGAGGCTGACCAGGCCGCCGAACGCGCTCGCCTCGCCGCGCTTGCAGCGACGCTCTCACCCGCGGATGCACAAGTGCTGCAGCAGGAAGCGCACGCACTTGCAGAGCGCCAGGCGCGACGGGATGATCCCGACCTGTTACCGCGCGTCACACTCGACGACGTGCCCGCAGCCATCCCGCCCGTCGAGGGCCAGGCGGGTGATGTGGGTGGACGGCGCGTGCATGCCTACACCCGCGGCACCAATGGCGTGGTGCACGCACAATGGATTTACGCCCTGCCTGCCCTGGACCGAGAGGAGCTGGAAGCGTTGCCGCTGTTCTCAGCGTGGCTGCTCGAGTTCGGCTGCGGCGCGGAAACCTACGTGGACACCCAGGCCCGTCGCGCGCAATTCGGCAATTTCGGCGCAAGCGTGGCCACCCGCAGCTGGCTGGCTGATCTCGGTCGCCACCATGGTCGGCTGGTGCTCTCGGCCAAGGGGCTGCGGCGGCATACCGGCGCGCTGGGTGATGTACTGGGCGAGATTCTGTCCGGTGTGCGCTTTGACGAAGTGGAGCGCATGCGGGATCTGTTGGCTCAGGCCCGTGCGGATCAGGAACTCGGCATCAGCGATCGCGGCCATCAGCTTGCCATGTACGGCGCAGCACGCAGCCTCTCGCCGGGTGGGTGGCTGGCCGATCTGTGGGATGGTCCCTCGTTCATTCAGGCCATCCAGCGCATGGACGACCGCGCAAATGCCGACCCCCATGCGCTGGAAGCCGTGATGTCGCGCTTCGATGCCTTGCGCCGCAAGTTGCTGCAGAGCACCCCTCAGGTACTGCTGGTGGGCGAGGGTGAGGCGCTCACGCAGGCCATGGCAGGGCTGTCCGCGCTGCCAACGGCAACCGCGGGCAGTACCAAGGCAGCGTTTTCCCTGCCCGCGGCGCCAGCAGCACCAAACGCCCGAGGGACCGCCTGGTTCACGAATGCAGAAGTGAATTTCTGTGCCAAGGCCTGGGCCGTGGTTCCGGAAGGTCACGCAGATGCGCCGGCGCTCGCCGTGCTGGGCCGCTATCTGGGTGACGGATTCCTGCATCCCGCTATCCGCGAAAAGGGCGGCGCGTATGGCAGTGGCGCGAGTTACGACGGGGATGGCGGCTGCTTCTTTACCTATTCCTATCGAGACCCACGCCTGCTCGGCACCTTGGAAGATTTCGATCGTGCATTTGACTGGTTCGCGGGCGATCACGACGCGCAGCGGCTGGAAGAATCGATTCTTGGTGTCATCCGGTCGCTGGACAAGCCACGATCGCCCGCAGGCGCCGCGATCGAGGCGTTCTACAGCGGCCAGAACGGCCGCACGCCCGAGTTCCGCGCGCGCTTCCGAGCTGCTGTTCTCGCCACCACGCATGCGGATCTTGCGCGCGTAGCTGCACAGTATCTGGCGCCGGAGCGGGCTTTGACCGGTGTAGTGACGCACCGGGGCGAAGAGGCGACAATTCGCCAACTTGGCCTGCACGCCGAGGAACTTTGAGCTCACGCGGATCGCGCCGGCGGAAACACATCACATGAAACTGGATTTCGAAGACGGAGAGGAAGGCTTTTTCGAGGCCCGCGCCCTCCACCGTGCAGTTCACGATGGTCGCTCGGCGATCACCGAGGAGCTCGGCCGCCGCGTCTTCGATTTTCTGGATGAAGCAGCATCCGCGCACCTGCGGCGCCCGGAATTTTCGGAGCTCCGCGGCAAGCATGGCATGGGAGATGAAACCTGGCCGAGTTTTTCCGTGCTGAAGCATCTGTGGCGCTCAACCTGGGGCGCGGCCCATTCGGATGAACAGTTGAGCGAGCAGCGCAGCGTGGCGCTGGCGCGTGCAGAGCGGGCCGAACATGCGGCTTTCGAGGCGACGGCAGAGGCTGCGCGCTTCGAACACGAGCGGGATCGCGCGCGCGCCGAAGTGGCTTCGCTCAAGCAGGAAGTCGCCCGCCTGCAGGAGGAGCTGGCCGGCCGCACGTCATGAAGGTTGAGGATGCGCTGCCGGCCGTCCTCGCGCACTACGGTATTCCCCTGGTGGATCCAGTCCGCCTGACAGGCGGACTCATCAATGCCACCTGGCGACTGTCTGATGCCCAAGGCCCGGCGTTTGTCCTGCAGCGCCTGCATCCCTCGTTCCCCCGGGAAGTGAATCTCAACTTCACCTGCGTCACTGACTACCTTGCCGCGCGTGGACACCTCGTGCCGAGACTCATCCCGACCCGGGAAGAACGTGGGTGGGTTGAGCACAAAGGTGGCATCTGGCGCCTGATGACTTTCATCGATGGCATCAGCTACGCCACTTTGCCCGATCTCGCCCATGCCCGAACCGCGGGTGCCATGCTCGGCGGGTTTCACGCCGCGCTGCGCGATTTTGCGGGCCCGCTGCCACATCCGCGTCCGGCCGTCCATGAACCTGCCCGGCATCGTGCATTTCTGCTGGAAACGCTCTCTGGACAGGCCTCACATCCCTTGCACGGGACGGTCGCTACGCTGGCCGAGGCAATCCTCTCGGCGCTGGCGCGCGAAACAGAACTGCCCGTCACACCGCCCCGTTATGTGCACGGAGATCCCAAGCTCTCCAACTTTCTGTTCGGGCGCGACGGCAGTGCACGCTGCCTGGTCGATCTGGATACGCTGACCTGCGCCGCACTACCTTTCGAGATTGGTGATGCCCTGCGTTCCTGGTGTAACCGGCAGCCGGAGGATGCGGCCGAGGCTGAGTTTGATCTCGATCTCTTTGCTGCCGCACTCGAAGGCTACGCGGAGGCTGCACTAAGTCTGTTGTTGCCGATGGAGGCGAGTGTAATCGTCGAGGCTACCGTGACCATTCAGCTCGAACTTGCGATGCGGTTTGCCGCCGATGCCTTGAATGAGCGCTACTTCGGCTGGGATCCAGACCACTTTGCTTCCCGCGGAGAGCACAACCTGTTGCGCGCGCGCAATCAGCTGGCTTGCGCAACACTGCTGACCGCGCAGCGCGCCGAAGCCATGCGGATCACAAAACGCGTTTTTCAATCTTTCTGAGATCTTTTGTTCGCCCATGAATGCCGAAACCAAGCCTGTTCCCGGAAGCACATGTCCGCTCTGTGCCGTGGGCGCACATGAGATCCTGCACAGGATTGCCGACTGGGATATCCGCTGTTGCAGTGAGTGCGGTTTCGCTTTCATCGATCCCTGGCCTGCACCAGCTTCGCGCCCGGATTTCTATTCCGAATCGGCCATCATCCAACGCAAGGAGAAAAAGCGTCGCGGCCCCCTGAAGCGTCTGGCGGCGTTCGTTCGGCACTGGTTGCGCAAGCTTTCCGGCAGGACCAAAGGCACGTTGTTCCTGCGCGAGCTCACGCGCCGGATACCAGAGGGCAGTACGGTGCTCGACATCGGCTGCGGGGCGGGCGCGTTCCTCGCCAAGGCACGCCACCG
>JAURMM010000047.1 GCA_030830685.1 Gammaproteobacteria bacterium
CAGAACCTGCGCGCATGATGGATTTCTATCTCGGCGCGCTGGAATTCGAGGAAGTTGCGCCGAATGTAGCGCGTTGCGGAGACAGCCTGCTCTGGGTGGAAAAAGGACCCGGCGGCAGCGACACACCCGATTTCATCGGCCCCGGTTTTCGCTACCTCACCGTGCAGATCTTTGATGCGGACGCCGAAATCGCCGCGATCGTCGGTCGCGGCGGGCGACTCGGGCGGGCGGCGGTGAACTTCGGCACCGTTGCGCGTTATGGCTTCGTGCTGGATCCGGATGGCAACTGGATCGAGATGTCCGCGCGCGCCTCGCTCACCGGCATCGCACCGCCTCGCTGATGTTCATCCACCAACGCGGCGGCGCGCGTTTTTCGCTGGAGGGCCTGCTGCATGCACTGGTGCATCTGTTCGGCCGTTTCGTGCTGTCCCGTCGCTATCGTGTACGGGTGCTGGGTACGCACAATATTCCGAAGACAGGTGGCGTACTGCTGCTAGGCAATCACATCTCGTGGATAGACTGGGCTGTGCTGCAGATGGCCTGTCCCCGTCCCATTCGTTTCGTGATGGAGCGGGCCCTGTTCGAGCGCTGGTACCTGCGCTGGTTCCTCAACAGTTTCGGTGTGATCCCCATCAGCGGGGCCGGCAGCAGATCCGCGCTGGATGAGGTGCGCAAATGCCTCAACGCCGGCCAGGTCGTCGCCATGTTTCCGGAGGGTGCGATCAGTCGCACCGGACATCTCGGGGAGTTCCGTCGTGGCTATGAGCAAGCGGTGACGGAGGCCCAGGGCATCATCATTCCCTTCTACCTCCGCGGGCTGTGGGGCAGTTCCTTCTCGCGTGCCAGCACCCACCTGCAGTCCCTGCGGCGCAGTGTGCTGCGGCGTAATCTCGTGGTGGCTTTCGGCGGTACTTTGCCACTGTCCACGCCAGCGGAAGCCTTGAAGCGTCGCGTCTTCGAGCTCTCCATCCAGTCCTGGGAGGATTACACCCGCACGCTCGAAACCATTCCGGAAGCCTTTCTCGCCACGGCCAAGCGCATGAAGGGCGACATGTTGCTGGCGGATACCGTGTCCGGTCCGCTGTCTGCCTGGCGGGCACTCACCGGTGCATTGATCCTCCGCGGGTTCATCCGTCGTCATGGCAAAGGGCAGAACATCGGTCTGCTCCTGCCCACCAGCAATGGCGGGACCCTCGCCAATCTCGCTGCGTTGCTCTGTGGCCGCACCGTCGTCAACCTCAACTACACCGCGAGCGCGGAGGCCGTGCAGGCAGCCTTGCGCAAGGCGGATGTCCAGACGGTGTTCACCTCCACCCGCTTCCTCGATCGCCTCGTGCAGCGCGGTATCGACCCGCAGGCCCTCACGGCGGGTGTGGAAGTGCTGGAACTGGAAAAGCTGGCTGCAGGGGTGACACCACTGCGCCGCTTGCTGACTCTGCTGCAGGTGGTACTGCTCCCCCGCGCAGTGCTGCGGCTCCTGTACTGCGCGCGGGTGCCGCTGGAGAGTCCGGCGGCCATCATGTTTTCCAGTGGCAGTGAGGGCGAGCCCAAAGGCATAGTGCTGTCCCATCGCAACATCATGGGCAACATCAAGCAGATTGCGGACATGCTGAATGTGGAGCAGCACGACGTGATGCTTGCTTCCCTGCCCCAGTTCCATGCCTTCGGCCTCACCGGCTCCACCCTGATGCCGATGGTGGAAGGCATTCCGGCCGTCTGCCATCCAGACCCCACGGATGCGGTGGCGATCGGCAAGGTTGTTGCCGAATACCAGGTCACGGTATTGATGGGGACTTCGACCTTCCTGCGGCTTTATGCACGCAGTCCGCGTGTGCACCCACTGATGTTTTCCTCACTCCGCATCGTGGTGTCCGGCGCGGAGAAACTGGCGCCCGATGTGCGTGAAGCCTTCAAGCTCAAGTTCAACAAGGACATCTACGAAGGCTATGGCGCCACGGAGACGACACCGGTCGCCAGTGTGAACATTCCGGACCAGCTGGACACCACCTGGTGGACCGTGCAGCTTGGCAACAAGCCTGGCACCGTCGGCATGCCGCTGCCGGGCTCGAGCTTCCGCATCGTCGATCCGGAAACGCTGGAGGAACTCCCGGCCGGCGAGGACGGCCTCATCCTCATCGGCGGGACACAGGTGATGCTCGGCTATCTGAAGGATCCCGAGCGCACCGCGCAGGTGATCCTCGAGCGCGATGGCTTGCGCTGGTACCGCAGTGGCGACAAGGGGCACCTTGATGAGGATGGCTTCCTGACCATCGTCGACCGCTACTCGCGCTTTGCCAAGCTGAGTGGCGAGATGGTGAGTCTTTCCGCCGTGGAGGCCCAAATACGCGCCGTGCGCGGCAATCCAGAGCTCGATGTGTGCGCGCTCAGTGTGCCGGAACCGCGCAAGGGGGAGCAGATCATCCTGCTGGTCGCGGGTGCGAGCCTCGATCTGCATGCCTTGCGCAAGGAGTTGCTGGAGACAGGGGTGAGTCCCCTGACCATTCCCCACGAAACTCTCCAAGTCGAGGCTATTCCCAAGCTCGGCAGCGGCAAGACCGATTTCGGTGCCGCGCGGGCGCTTGCTGACCGCTTGCTGGCGGGAGCCTGAACCGGCGAGCGCCCTGAAAAAAGGCATTCCCTGACTTTGTGCGCAAAACCGGTGCAATTTTTCGGTTCGCCTTGACCAGCCTGCCTCTCATCCAGGGGAGTACCCAAGGGGCGGCAACCTCCTGAGTCCCCTTTGATCGCCGTATTGCCTTGCTTTGGCGCGTACGCACCATCTCCCCTCGAATAGATGCACGTGAGTGGTGCACTTCTTGCTTTGTCGAAGCCACTACACACAATGCGGGAGATTCGGATGGAAGCGCTTCAAACAGGCAGCGATGTGTTGTTCATCCTGCTCGGGGCCATCATGGTGCTGGCCATGCATGCGGGCTTTGCCTTTCTCGAGGTAGGCACCGTTCGCCGCAAGAATCAGGTCAACGCCCTGGTCAAGATTCTGTGCGACTTTGCGGTCTCCACCATTGCCTACTTCTTCATCGGCTATCTGGTGGCCTATGGCGTCGATTTCTTCCGCGGGGCAGTTGAGCTCAATGCGCGCGGCGGGTACGACCTGGTGAAATTCTTCTTCCTGCTCACGTTTGCTGCCGCCATCCCCGCAATCATCTCCGGGGGGATCGCAGAGCGGGCCCGCTTCTATCCACAGCTCGCGGCCACCGCACTGGTCGTGGCCTTCGTGTATCCCTTCTTCGAAGGCATCACCTGGAACGGCAATTTCGGTGTCCAGGAATGGCTGAAGCAGAACTTCGGCGCGCCCTTCCATGATTTCGCAGGTTCTGTCGTGGTGCATGCCATGGGGGGCTGGCTCGCGCTGGGCGCGGTGATCATGCTGGGCGCACGTCACGGTCGGTATCACAAGGACGGTGGCATCGCGGCGGCACATCCACCCTCCAGCATTCCTTTCCTGGCCCTGGGCGCCTGGATCCTCACGGTCGGCTGGTTCGGCTTCAACGTGATGTCCGCCCAGACCGTGGCCGCTGTGAGCGGATTGGTGGCGGCCAACTCACTCATGGCCATGGTGGGTGGCATTCTCACGGCGCTGCTGGTGGGCCGTAATGATCCCGGCTTTGTCCACAACGGGCCACTCGCTGGCTTGGTCGCCGTGTGCGCGGGTTCGGATGTCATGCATCCTCTGGGCGCTCTAATCACCGGGGGTGTGGCCGGCGCCGTGTTCGTCTGGTTGTTCACCCTCACCCAGAACCGCTGGAAGATCGACGATGTGCTCGGCGTATGGCCGCTGCATGGCATCTGTGGTGCCTGGGGTGGACTCGCAGCCGGGATATTCGGGCAGGAGGCCTTGGGTGGCTTGGGCGGAATCAGCCTCATGTCACAGGTGCTGGGCACCGGCCTCGGAGTGCTCGTTGCACTCGTGGGCGGGTTCGTGGTCTACGGCGGCCTCAAGGCTGTGGTCAGCATCCGTCTGTCCCAGGAAGAGGAGTACCGCGGCGCTGATCTCTCGATTCACAAGATTGCTGCCTCGCCCAGTCACGGAGACGGATAAAGATTATTAATCAATGGGTTAGGCGGATAATTTACGTAAAAAAAATCTAGATTCTAGTTTAGATTGAAAAAATAAATAGTTGATTTATATTGGATTCAGGATTTTTTTCGCATGACCCATCTTGACCAACCGTCTCGACAACAGAATCAAGGTCAACAACCTCGGCGAACTACGCGGCTGGGGTAAGCGGACCAGCATCTTGGCCCTGATATCGCTGGTGGGGCTGCTTTGCGGTTGTGGGCTGTTGCCGAAGGACGAGCAGCCAGCTCAGCCCCAAGCGCTGATGGTTACCCGTCCGCAACCCCTGACTGAGGAGGCGCTTTCCAGCCAAGCTTCAATAGACATGGCAACAGCGCAAGAGGGGGTGCCGGGTCTTGACGCCGAACTCTCTCTTGAAGAGGCCATCGCGCGGGCCCTCAAGTACAACCTCTCCCGCCGCGAGCGCATTCTGGAGGAGGCGCTCTCGTTGCGGCAGCTCGATGCCACCAAATTCGAAATGCTGCCCTCCATTCTGGCCAAAACCGGGTATCTCTCGCGCGACAACGACAACACGCGCCTAAGCCGCAATCAGAACGGGGAACTTGCCCCCAATCAGTTCGTGTCCCAGGAGCGAACGCACGAACTTTCGGAACTGGGCCTGAGCTGGAGTCTTCTCGATGTGGGCATGGGTTACTACTCCAGTGTCCAGGATGCTGACCGTCTCTTGATTGCGGCAGAGCGTCGTCGAAAGACCACCCATCTCCTCATGCAGGATGTACGAGCGGCATTCTGGCGGGCTCTGGTTGCGCAGCGGGTCGAAAACCTGGTTGCCGATGCCGTGGCGACCGGCGAACAAGCGCTGGTGGATTCCCGCAAATCAGAGAAAGAGCGCATCGCCGACCCGGTGGACGCGCTGCGATATCAGCGACAGTTGCTGGAAAACCTGAGACTTCTGGAGGATCTCCGGGGTGAGCTCTCCACTGCCAGGGTGGAGTTGTTCAGGCTGATAAACGCCCCCCTGAATTCAAGAACGACCCTACTCGAGCCGACAGACGTAGTAGTGGACCCCGAACTGCTCAAGAAACCCATTGAACGGCTCGAAGAAGACGCCCTGCTGCACAGCCCCGATCTCCGGATCGGAACTTACGATGCACGAATTGCACGTGTGGAGGCGCGCAAGACGCTGCTCAGACTGTTCCCTGACCTGGGCTTCAGCTACAACATCAACTACGACACCGACAGCTACCTCATCAACAACCGCTGGAATCAGGCGAGTCTGCAACTCTCATTCAATCTGATGAATCTGCTGGCCTATCCCACCCAGAAAAAAATGGCTGAAGCCGGGGTCAAGCTCGCGGACCTGCGTAGGGTCACCGCGCAGGCCGCAGTTCTTGCCCAGGTCCATCTGGCTCGCCTCGAGCTCATCCATGCCGAACGACTTCTTGCCCGAGCGCAAGAATTGGGAGAAACGGACGCGCGACTTTTCAAAATTGTCAGAAGTCAGGCTCGAGCCAGGGTGACCAGCAAGCTGGAAGAAACCAGCAGCGCCACTTCCTCCATCCTGAGCTTGATGCGTTTCTACCAGGCCAAGGCGGATGCCCAGGCTGCGGAGGCGCGTCTCCTTGCAACCCTCGGCGAGGAGCCGTTGCCGGGGTTGGAGAGCGCGGCGCTCTCAGATCTGCCTACTTTGATCTCGATACTCCTTGAGCGTTCGCGGCCGGAACGGGCGTCAGCCGGCCACCGCCGGGAGCCCGTTGAGCTTCTCGGGGTGCGACATACCCGGCTGGACCGCCGCATTCGATACGTACTGGACCTCTCTCAAAGTGTGAGCCCAGTTTCATTCGAAATCCCCAATCCCAGACGACTGGTCCTCGAGTTCGAGAACGCACGCCTGGGGCAGGGGTTCGTTTCGCCAGAAAAATGGCCCGCGGGAATTCCCGCCCCACGCCATCGCGCGGAGCCGGGGCAGGCCAAAGTGCATCTGGTATTCGACCTGGCGCCCGAAATGGCGGCGGATACGGTTATCCTTCCGCCTGCGGGCGCGCGCGGTCCTCGCGTGGCCATCACGGTGGGGCCCCGTCCTGAGGTCATCGCGGAAGGAGCAGAGGACGGTCGGAACTCGTCCATGACTTCGGAACCCGGCAAGGGCGATGCCCACCGGGGAGCATCAAACTCGCCTCTCGGGACCTGACCGCCAGCCGCAAGTGGTTCCAAAGCAGAGTGTGCCTTGAGTCGCAGGGGGATTGATGCGCCACGTTGATTCCAGGAATGCAGGTGGCAGCGAGCGCCGCCCCGCGCGCCTTACTCCACTTGAGTCCAGACTGATGTTTGACGGTGCGGGGGGCGTCGAGGCCGCCGCGCTTGATCCATTCGCTGATACCGGAATAGCCCCTTCGGTGGCAGAAGCCGAGGCAGACAGCACCTCATCCCCCGAGCCAACTTCCGGCTATGGACCGGGCCATCCGGAAATTCAGTCCATTGAATTTGCTCCTGCAACCAGGGTTATTCGCGAATTCCTGTTCATAGACAGTCGCGTGGAAGACCCCGAATCACTGTTGGAAAATATCAGGCCGGATGTAGAGGCCGTTTTCGTGAACGATTCGGAGGACGGCATCACGCTGATGGCCGAACGACTGTCGCAGCAAGCAAATCTTGTCGCCGTGCACGTGGTATCACACGGCGACGCAGGAGTGTTTTTCCTGGGCGCCTCAAGAGTTGACCGGGATTTGCTTGCGGCGCGCTCTCAAGACCTTGCCCGGATCGGCAGTAGCCTCGCACCCGCAGGGGATCTTCTCCTTTATGGATGCGACATTGCCTCCGGCGCACAAGGCGTTCAATTCGTGGAGGCTCTGGCACGTGCCACAGGTGCGGACGTAGCCGCGTCCGAAAACCTCACCGGAAACGGAACCACCGGCGGTGACTGGATCTTCGAACGCTATGCTGGAGAGGTCAGCACGCAGTTGTTTGCACCTGAGCCGGTCCTGGCGCTTTATTCCGGATTATTGTCTGGTACGGCTCCAACGCTCGTACTCGACACAGCTGGAACGGATTACGAGGGAACCTTCATCGAAGACGGGGCCACGACGGCCATCGCGCCTCAACCTGTCATCACTGATCCTGACGGTAGTCAATTCCGCGATGTACTACTGACAATCGCATCGGCCGACCTGGCCGATGCAGCCGACGAATCGATTATTTTTGCGGGAGCGTCGCTAGGTGACACAAATCTGAGCCTCGCTACCAATAAAGGTGGTCAGTTCGTTCTCGGCGGCACGGTTTTCGAGTTCATCAGTCAGTTGGAAGACAGCAACCGGGTGGTGATATTCCGAGGAATTTCGCTCACTGACGCCAACGGGGATCCTACTGGAGACCATGCCCCGCTCACGAATAGCGATGTAGAAAATCTTCTGGGGGCACTGGGGTATCGCAACTTCAGCGACAACCCGACCACCAGCGGCACCAGGGTTTTCCGGGTGAGCGTGACTGATGCGGATGGCAACCAGAGCAATCAGGCCACCTCTACGATCAGTGTCACCGCGGTGAATGACACGCCTGACATCTCTGCGCCGTCCAACATTTCAGTAGGTGAGGACGCAAGCTTTCTTTTCTCGGCGAACTTATTGCAAGTCAGCGATGTCGACGCCAATGCCATCGCCGTCAGGCTTGTCGCCCAGCACGGTTCCTTGAGCCTCGGCAGTACCTCGGGATTGACAATTACCTCAGCAGGTGGCGCTGAGGGCGCGGCGCTGGAATTCTCCGGAGCCATCACCGATGTGAACAGCGCCCTGAATAGTCTGCAATACAGCCCCTCAGCCAACTTCGCCGGCACTGACACCCTTGAAATTACGGCAAATGATTCAGGACAAACCGGATCGGGAGGCGCGCTGACAGCATCCCGTAGCATCGCAATTCAAGTGTCACCCGTGAATGATGCTCCTGTCGTCAGCTTCGGGGCATCAAGCCTTACCGTGGTAGAAAACGCTGCCGCGACGTTTCTTTCACCCGCGGGAACGGTCTCGGATGTGGACTCCGCCAGCATGAACGGCGGGTTGATGAGGATTACCGGCCTGGCGGCAGGCGACGTGCTCTACATTGCGAGCGACACTCCCAACTCCGCGGGCGCGCTGCGCGCAAACGGCACGAGCCTCGAACTTGGCAACGGAACAATCTGGGCAGCGATCGGTTCGATTGAAAGTGTCGCAGGAAGCTCCTTCCGCGTCAGCTTCTCCAGCGACGCGGTCACTCCCGCTGTGGTTCAATCGGTGCTGCGAGCCATCCTGTTCCTGAATAATTCGGATAACCCTGTTGCCACGCGCACGCTCGAGCTCGTGGTCCGGGACGATGCCGGCGCGGTAAGCGGTTCCGCGTCAAAGATAGTCAACGTCACCGGGGTCAATGATCGACCCGTGATTTCCAATCCACTGGTCGAAATCACCACAACTGTATCATCAGCGGCTGGCCAGAGAAGTTCACCAGCTGCAGGGCAGACAAGCGGCAGCATTCTTGTCAACGACCTGTTTCTGTCTGGGCGCATCACGGACCCGGAGGGGAAGACTTATTCCCAGATGGGAATATTGATCACCTCTTTGGGCGGCAACAACTGCATAAACAAGCTCTGGTACAGCACCGATAACGGGGCAACCTGGATTCTTGGTGCTACTGCGAGTGGTGCAAGCGCGCTCACATCGACAAGCGCTTTGCTGATACCCAACACCTCTTCCTCGCGCCTCTATTTCGAGCTGAGTCCAAGCGTGAGTGGGAGCACCACTGGTGCCATGTTCATAAAAGCTTGGGACGGGACCACCGCTAGCGCTGTCGGGCGCGTTGACCCAGCTACCCTTGGCACGTCAATTTCCGCCGAATCCGTTGGCGTGACAGTGGTGTTGTCGGCCGGAAGCGCACCACAAAATACGATACCGGCGTCTTACTCGGTGGCCGAGGACGAATCAGTCAGCCTTTCCGGGATCAGCGTCGCTGACGCAGACGGTAATGCGAACATCACCGTAACGCTCTCTGTGAGTAGCGGAGCCATCACAGCAAGCTCCTCTGCTGGAATAACGGTAACCGGGAGTGCTACAGGTGTCCTCACTCTCAGCGGAACCAGAGATGCATTGAACGCCTATCTGACCAACGCAAGCACCCAACCAGCCTTCTCGCCAACAGCCGACTACACTGGATCAGTCAGTCTGGCCATCCTCTCTACCGACAACACCGGCCTCACGGACTCGGACAACAGCACCATAACCGTAAGCGCAGTCAATGATGCGCCGGTGATTGACCTGAACGCTTCAGGATCGGGAAGAGACAATCTGGTGACGTTCGTCGAGAACACCGCCGGCGTATATGTGTCGCCCGCCGCCAGCCTTACCGACGTTGATTCCGGTAGCCTTTCTGGCATCACGTTGCGTTTACTCGCGCGGCCGGACGGAGATGTTGCTGAGACTTTGCGACTCGATGCCTTCGCCACGTCACTGGCATCCGGTTTAAGTGTCAGCTACACACCGGTCACCGGAACACTAGCAATTTCGGGAGTCGCATCGATTGGCACTTATCAATCGATACTGCGTGGTGTGCTCTATGCCAACGACGCAGATGCACCCACGCGGACAGCGAGGACCATCACAGTCACAGCTACCGATGGCACGGCAGAAAGCAACACACCCTCGGTAATCGTTGCAGTGTCGGCAATCAACGATCCTCCGATAATCGTGGATCTGCTCGATGACCAGACCGCTACAGCCGGCCTGCCTTTCAGTTTCGCGTTCTCAACGGCGAGCTTCGAAGATCCAGAGGGAGACCCGCTGGTATTCAGCGCGCAGCTGAGCGACGGCAGCCCGCTCCCTGGTTGGCTGTCTTTCGATCCGGATACTTTGCGTTTTTCAGGCACATCTGTTGTGCCCCTTACGCTGGAAATTCGCGTTACAGCCACGGATGCTCAAGGAGCAGCCACCTCCGATGTATTCTTCCTGACCGCTGCAGACACCTTGAGCGGCGCGCAGCTTGAGTGGGTAGGTTTTCCCAAAGTCTACGAGCTGGTCAACGCCGCAGATCACTCCACGACGGGATATTACCAGGAGGAGACGTCGAGCTTCACCACCGCGAGTGAGTCAATTTCAGGTACCAATTTCACATTCTATCAATTGACTGATGCCGGTCGGTTTACCGGTAACAACGTCCCCGGATATCTGACCTACCTGAACTCCGACGGCAACGTGGTAACTATCGAGGGCATCGTATCGCGACCCGTGAAATCTCCGGGAAATGTTGCAGAGGGTTATTATTTCTATGTAAGCAACGGCACAGAGGATATCAGCGACGATCAGGCATTTCTGCTTGTAGTCAACGAATATTTCTTCGCCCCTGAAGGTGAATACAACAGCAGCAGTGATCGCGGCGACTCGGCCTTGAACGGGTATCTCTTCAGTCCAACCTGGAGCGTCCAGTCTGCTGAAGCCTATGAGTCAGAAGGTGTTCTGACCTTCACCATCACCCGAAGCGTCAGCGAGGGTCCTGCTTCGATCCGTTATTCAACCCAATTGTCACCTACAGACACGGCAAGCTTTGCCGACTTTGCTGCAAGCTCTGGTCTTCTGGACTTTGCCGATGGAGAGCAGTCCAAGACGGTATCCGTGAGCCTTTTTGAAGACGGAATATACGAATTATCCGAAACCTTCACCCTTTCTTTGAGTGATCCCAGCGCAGGCACCCGCATATTGGAGGGGACAGCGACCGGGACTATCCGCGACACCGACGACCCTGTTGAGTTCAGCATCAAGGATGCCGGAGGCGTGGAAGGATTTCCCGTCGTGTTCACGGTGGAGCGTACCGGCACAGCGTGGACTTCGCAGACAGTCAGGTACACCGTATTCATCAGTGCCGCCGACAGCGCTTCGCTCGATGATCTCGAAGTGATTGAGGGGGTGTTGACGTTCTCGGCAGGCGAGCTCCGTACAACCATTGCTGTGCCTACGCTCGATGATTTTGTGCTGGAGGGCGATGAAACCTTCAGCGTCCAATTGTCGGAGCCTGGAGTGGGTGCAATCGTGAGCGCTACCGAGGGACTTGCTACCGGCACCATAGAGGACAATGAGGGTGTCGTCCTTTACGGTGTCTCGGATGCAGTCGCTCGCGAAGGAGAGTATCTGGAGTTTACGGTCTGGCGCTCGGGCGATGTTCAGCAAGCCCAATCGTTGGATTACACAACCAGTCTTCGGCTTTCCGATACCGCCGTGCTTGGGGATTTCGTGAGCGTGAGTGGAACAGTGGTATTCATCCAGGGCGAATATGAGAAAACAGTCCAGGTTCTGGCGAATTCTGATGATTTGTTCGAGTCTGATGAGACTCTTACGCTGACCATATCGAACCTCTCGGAGATTAGCACCGAAGAGCTCACTCGAATCAGTATTTATAACAATACGGCGGTTGGGACCATCTTGAACGTTGGCGAGGTTCCCGAATTCGAGCTGTCGTTTGAAACCGTTTCCGGGGTAGAGGGCACGGTGATCGAGTGCACGGTCATCCGCACGGGAGACGCCCAGGAAACCCAGACCGTACGTTATTACGCCACTACATCGTCCCCGGAATCAGCATCCATCCTGGATTTTGTTCTTGCTGGCGGTACGCTTGAGTTTGCGACGGGTGAATCACAGAAAACTTTCCTGATCACGACCCTTCAGGATTTTCTTCTCGAGGGAGATGAGGAATTCACGGTAGGACTCCTAACGCCAACGGGCGGCGCGGTACTGGGTGCTCGAGCAGAAGCGCAAGTCGTCATCCTGGATGACGATGGCATCTTCACCGAAGATGGAAGCGCGGTTGACCTTGTGCCTGGTAGTGATCTGCTGCCAGAGGGGAGTGGACCCTTCTCGCTGATTGAGTGGGCGGTTCCGGCTGACCTGGTATTGGACGGTGAACAGGAGAGTCTGCGATTCCTGAATGAAAGTGACGAAGTTCTAATCGAGGTGCCGTTAGCCGGGGGTGCCGGGAGTGGAACTTTTATTCTCGGAATCACTGAATATGACTGGTCCTCTTCGACCGTGGACGGTGAGCGCAGGATAACGGTTTCAGTGGCCGGGGGTGTAATGACTGCCTCCGATGCCAATCAATTGATCAATGCCTCGCGCTACTACAACGCGGATCAGGACCCGGATGCCTCGGCCGACCGGCTGATTTCTTTGCGGGCCCAGGACAATTCAGGGTCGTTTTACGACGTTGAAACCTTTCATGTCCAGATTATTGCCGTCAATGACGCCCCCGAAAACCAGATACCAAATGCTCCGCAGACAGACCCGTTACTTTGTGAGATGAACGGGGATCTCACGATATCTGGCCTTGCGGTGACGGATATCGATGCCGGGACAGGGGTTATCACTGTCCGACTAGGGGTCTTGCATGGAACGCTGGCAGTTCTTGGCGATGTCTCAGGCGGGGTCGCGAGCGGATCTGTAAGCGGGAATAACACGGGCGCCGTAACCCTCACAGGCACTCTTGAGCAAATCAACACAACACTTTCCTACAGTGATGCGGTTGTCTACAGCCCGGAGACGAATTTTGTCGGCGATGATGCGTTGAGCATGTTGACGAATGACAACGGTAACACCGGCGAAGGTGGGGAGCTGAGCGACAGCGATACTGTGTATCTGCGCGTCACCAGTCCAAATGCGGCGCCGGTGTTCCGGACGGGGCCGGCGGCGGATGCGCCGACGGCGACGTCCTATGCGTTTGAGTATGACGAGGGGAGTTCGGCGACGACGGTCCTGGGCCAGGTGTATGCGACG
>JAURMM010000048.1 GCA_030830685.1 Gammaproteobacteria bacterium
CAATGGCAGGCTGGTGAGGGACCGCCAACTGGCGCACGGCATTCGAATGGCATTCGGTGACAGCTTGCCTGCTGGCCGCCATCCCGGTTTCGCCCTGCATCTCGAGCTGCCGCCTTTTGAAGTAGACGTGAACGTGCACCCCGGCAAGACCGAGGTCCGGTTCAGGCATCTGCGTGAGGTTCATGATCTGTTTTTCTCTGCCACGCGCGAAGCGTTGAGGCGTGTCGCGGTGCCGGTGCTCCAGCCTGCGGCTACCGTGGCAGTCAGTCCAGCGCGGACCGCTGGTATTTCTCCACTGCGCGCGTATCCCTTATCCCGTGGCCCTACTGTCGGCGATGATTTTTCTGACGGTAGTGGGGCGTTCAAGTCCGTTGTCTCGCAGGTGGGAGATCGCCCGGTGGGTCCGCCTGCCGGACCCAGACTCATCGGAGGGCGCTATCTGCCGGTAGTGGAAAACGGAGGGGCGCTCTGCATCCACGACCTCGTGGCGCTGCTTGAATCAGCCTTGGGCCTCGATGCTGTTGTCTCCCGGCAGACGCTCACATTTCCAGTGCGAGTGCCGGCGCCTCCGGGGCCCACCGCAGGTTTGCTGCTGACTGACCTGCTGGAGTTCGAGGTGGAGTTCGCCCCCATCGGGCCCACCACCTGGGTGCTGCGCGCGCTGCCGGGCTGGTTGCCCGCAGTCGATGCGGAGGTGCTGGTCCGTGAGCTCATGCAGGATGACGCTTTTCCGGAGAATGCCCGCGCGGCATTGGCACGGGCCATTGCGCGCGCGCTCGATCTCCCCGCAAATGTGGAAGCGCGAGGAGCGTGGCTGGAAGCATGGACACAGCGACTCCCGGGCCTCGATCTCTCAGTATTCAGCTCACGACCTTCCGCGGAGGAACTCGCCGCACTTTTCCCGCGGCAACGGCGCGAATCCTGATCCAGGCCTGGGTGATGCAGCCGATGAATCAGATTCCTGTCGTTATGCTCATGGGCCCCACCGGCGCCGGCAAAAGCGCTACGGCTCTCGATCTGGCGCGGGAATTCGGTTGCGAGATCGTGAATGTGGATTCCGCGCAGGTCTATCGAGGCATGGACATCGGCACGGCGAAGGCCAGTCCTGTGGAACGTCGGGCTGTGCCACACCATCTGCTTGATCTCTGCGATCCCGCAGAAGCCTACTCTGCCGCGCGTTTCCGCGCGGATGCGCTGGCGGCCATCGATGAAATCCGCGCTCGACAGCGCGTTCCGCTGCTGGTGGGGGGGACGGGCCTCTATTTCAAAGCACTCCTGGAGGGACTCTCGGACCTGCCGGCTGCCGATTCCTTCATCCGGGCGGGCTTGCATGCCGAGCTGGAGGTTTCCGGCAGTCAGGCCCTGCATGCGCGTCTTGCACAGGTGGACCCGCAGACCGCCGCACGCGTCCACCCCAATGATCCGCAACGCATCCTCCGGGCGCTGGAAGTGCATGCCCAGACCGGGCAGCCCATGAGTGCGCTGCTGGCGGATCCGGCGAGGAAGGCACTTCCTTTTCCGACGGCGGCGTGGGTCCTGGCGCCGGCCACGCGCGAAAACCTGCATGCGCGACTCGCGCGCCGGTTCCACGCCATGCTGGAGCGCGGTTTCATCAATGAAGTGGCGGGCCTGTGGTCGCGCGGCGATCTCTCTGCAGATATGCCGGCCCTGCGGGCGGTGGGCTATCGTGCTGTGTGGTGTTACCTGGAGGGCCAAACCTCCTACACCCAGATGGTTGAGCAGGCCATCGCTGCCACGCGCCAGCTGGCGAAACGCCAATTCACATGGTTCAGGGGAATGAGCGAAGTCTCCTGGTGGAACAGCGATGAGGCGGGACTGAACGGGCGCCTGCAGCAGGCTTTTGCAAAGTTGCTCTAAGGCATCTTTCCAGCACGCTTTTGTGGACTATACTCGGGGCTTGGCGCTGAGGATTCAGTGGCCAATCCGGGGGCGCGGCACAGAGGCTGCGACCACGCCCGATTTGTCGCCCGGTGGCAGGAAGCCGCGCGTGAAGCGATGCAGGTCCGGTGCACCTTATAACAACAAGGAGAAACTCCGTGAGCAAAGGGCAATCACTGCAGGAGCCTTACCTCAATGCCTTGCGCAAGGAACGCATTCCCGTATCGATTTATCTGGTCAACGGCATCAAGCTCCAAGGTCAGATCGAGTCCTTCGACCAGTTCGTGATTCTGCTGAAAAACTCGGTCAGCCAGATGGTCTACAAACACGCCATTTCTACCGTCGTGCCGGCCCGTAACGTCAAATTGCCGCGTGCCGATGGTGAGCCGGAGGATGAGGAATAAGCACCTTCCTCCACGGGATTCCCGCGCTTGCTTGACCGCCCTGGCGGTGGCGAGCGCGCGGTACTCGTCCACGTAGAACTGGCTCCGCCGGCTGCGGCAGGTGATCCCCTCGAGTTCCTCGAGCTCGCCCGCTCTGCCGGAGTCGAGCCTGTGGCTTCCGTCCATGCCCGTCGAGACCGGCCCGACCCTCGCTATTTCGTGGGGGAGGGCAAGGCGCGCGAGATCCAGGAGACAGTGACCCTCCACGGCGCAGACGTGGTGCTGTTTGATCGCAGCCTGTCGCCGGCGCAGGAGCGCAATCTGGAACGCCTGTTCTCCTGTCGGGTACTCGATCGCACTGGCGTCATCCTGGACATCTTCGCCCAACGCGCGCGTTCCTTCGAAGGCAAGCTGCAGGTGGAGATGGCGCAGCTGACGCATCTCTCCACGCGCCTGGTTCGCGGCTGGACGCACCTGGAGCGCCAGCGAGGGGGCATCGGTTTGCGCGGGCCCGGAGAAACCCAGCTCGAAACGGACCGTCGATTGATCGGCAAGCGGATCAAGCAGCTGTCCGATCGCCTCGAGAAAGTCCGCCGTCAGCGTGCGCAGGGCACCCGGGCGAGAAAGCGTGCCGCACTCTCCACCGCGGCCCTCGTCGGCTACACGAATGCAGGCAAGTCCACCCTGTTCAATCGCCTGACCACCAGCGAAACCTATGCCGCAGATCAGTTGTTCGCCACGCTGGATACGACGCTGCGCAAGATGAACGTGCCCGGAGAACATCCGGTCCTCGTCAGTGATACGGTCGGCTTCATCCGGGATCTTCCGCCGGAACTCGTGGCGGCGTTCCAGGCAACGCTCGACGAGACCAAGGATGCCACCTTGTTGCTGCACGTGATTGACGCCAGTGCGGAGGATCTGGACGCGCGCCGCGCCGAAGTCCGGGGTGTGCTGGAGCGTATCGGTGCTGGCGAGACGCCGGTGATCGAGGTCTACAACAAGATTGATCTCACGGCCTCGCCCGAGCCTCGCATGGAGGCTGCGACCGAGGACAGTCCGGCCCGCGTGTGGGTCTCTGCCCAGGCCGGTCTCGGCCTCGACCTCCTGCGTGAGGCTGTCTCCGCCCATCTCGACCTCACCAAGGCCCGTCGCCAGCTCGAACTTCCTGCGAGCGCAGGGCGTCTGCGCGCGCAACTTTACGCGGCCGGTGCAGTCCTCTCAGAGGAGGTCCTGCCTGAGGGTGGTTGGTCACTGGAAGTGACCCTGAGTGACGCACGCTGGGCCCAGCTGCAGGCTGCCGCCGCGCCCGCGAATTGAAGTGAGGGGGGCGAGTCCCTACAATCCAAAATCCGCCCGATGCGGTATCCGGGCAAAAAATGAGAAAGAATTTAATGGGTTGGAATGAACCTAACGACGGTAACCGCGACCCTTGGGGCGGCCGGCGCAACGAGCAGGGCCCACCGGATCTGGACGAAGTCGTACGCAGGTTGCAAGACAAGCTCAGCGCCCTGTTTGGCGGCAAGGGCCGTCGGCCGGGCGCAGGCGGCGAGCGGCCCGCGGGCCCGACCCCGAAATCCACGCTCGCTCTGATCGGCATCCTTGTCGTGGTCGGTCTCGTTTATGAGATGTTCTGGCGTATCGACTCGGCTGAACGGGGCGTTGTGCTGCGCTTCGGCAAATACGTGACGACCTTGCAGCCAGGGCCGCATTTCCGTCTGCCGCGGCCTTTCGAGCGTGTCATCAAGCTCAACGTGGAGCAGATCCGCGGCTTCACGGTCAATGCCTCGATGCTTACCAAGGATGAGAACATTGCCCAGCTTGAACTGGCAGTGCAGTACCGCATCAAGGACGAGTTCAAGTACCTCCTGCGTATCGCGGACCCGGACCAGAGCGTGCAGCGGGCGGCGGAAAGTGCCATCCGTGAAACCATCGGCGGGAACACCTTCGACTTCGTTATCAACGAAGGGCGGGCGCAGGTGGGTGCAGATGCCGGCAGGCTCATGCAGGAAATGCTGGATGCCTACGAGAGCGGCATCGAGATCACCAGTGTCAACATGCTGAGCGCCACCGCGCCGGAAGATGTGAAGTCGTCGTTTGACGATGCGATCAAGTCGCGTGAGGACAAGCAGCGCAAGATCAACGAAGCCGAAGCCTATCGCAACGAAATCGTTGAGCGGTCGCAGGGTGAGGCGGCACGCATCCGGTTGGAATCAGAGGCCTACAAGTCCGAAGTGGTATCGCGGGCGGAGGGTGAAGCGCGCCGCTTCGATGAACTCCTGACAGCCTACGAGAAAGCGCCAGAGGTCACGCGGCAGCGCCTTTATCTGGAAACGGTGGAGTCAGTACTTGGCAACACGGGCAAGGTGCTGATGAATCAGGGTGGTAGCAACAATGTGACCTATCTGCCCCTGGACCGCCTGCTCGAACGCGGTGTCGCTAGAGCCGGCGCGACCACGCCGCCAGAGGGCGAGCCGCAGGCAAGTAGCGCAGTCGCCGATCCCGATGTGTACTCGAGTCGTGAAGATGCGCTTGCCCGACTGCGTGAGAACAACCGTCTGCGAGGAGCCCGCTGATGCTGCCCCGTATCCTGCTGGTCGTGGTCCTGGTGATCGCGGGCCTGTCGATGAGCCTCTTCCGGGTGTTCGAAGCCGAAAAGGTCATCCTGTTCCAGTTGGGCGAAATCAAGCGCGCCGACTATGAGCCGGGTCTGCATTTCATGATTCCCTTCTACCAGAACGTTGCCAAGTTCGATGCGCGACTGCAGACCATCGAGTTCGAGCCGCAACGCTTCCTCACAGGGGAGAAAAAGGACGTCATCGTCGACTCCTTCGTGCGCTGGCGCATCAAGGACGTGGTCCGTTTCTATCTCGCCGCCGGCGGGGACCCGCGGAGGGCGCAGATTCTCGTCTACCAGAAGGTGAATGACGGGCTGCGCAATGAGTTCGGCAAGCGCACGCTGCAGGAAGTGGTCGCCGGTGACAGAGGCGCGATCAGGGGTATCGTGACCGGAACCAAGGATCTGGGTGAGGAACTCGGTATCGAGATCGTGGACGTCCGTCTCAAGCGCATCGATTTGCCGACGGAAGTGAACAACTCGGTCTACGAGCGGATGCGCTCGGAGCGCGCCCGTGTCGCGCGCCAGAATCGCGCCAGCGGTGAGCGCGAAGCCACCACCATCCGTGCCGATGCCGATCGTCAGCGCGCCGTGATCAGCGCCGAGGCTTACAAGGACTCGGAAATCCTGCGCGGCGAGGGGGATGCCATCGCCGCCGCCACCTACGCCAAAGCGTACGGCCGCAATCCCGAGTTCTACGATTTCCACCGCAGCCTGAGCGCCTACCGTGCCAGCTTCAAGAGCGAACGCGACGTGATGCTCATGCAGCCGGATTCCGAGTTCTTCAAATACTTCAGGGACCCGGCGACCCGCTGAACGACGGTCCAAGAGCGTGAGGTACCCGGGAACGGGGCCCTGTAACCCGGAAACGGAATCGGATGTGGGATGATCTCGGGGCCGCGCTGGCCCTCGTGCTGGTATTGGAGGGTATCCTGCCCTTCCTCAATCCGGGGCGGTGGCGTGAGGCCATGCGCAACCTGGGCAATTGCGACGACCGCACCCTGCGCGCTATAGGAGCTGCCAGCATGCTGGTCGGGGTGGTGCTGCTGTTTATCGTGAGGTCCTGATGTTGACGTCGCAGAGTCGCTGGCTGCTGCCGGATGGCGTGGATGAGCAATTGCCGCCCGAGGCTGCACGCATGGAACTGATGCGCGCCAGAGCGCTTTCGCTGTTCGCGCGCTGGGGCTATCAGCTCTGCATGCCCCCGATGGTGGAGTTTCTCGACTCCCTGCTTTCTGGAGTGGGTGAGGATCTTGAAACCCAGACTTTCAAGCTGACCGATCAGATCAGCGGCAGGATGCTGGGTATTCCGGCCGACATCACCCCGCAGATTGCCCGTATCGATGCGCATCGCCTGCCGATCGAGGGACCGCAGAGACTTTGCTACCTGGGACCCATCCTGCACACCCTGCCGGAGAAATTTGCCGGTTCGCGCAATCCCCTGCAGGTCGGTGCCGAACTCTACGGACATGCCGGTATCGATGCCGATGCCGAAGTACAAAGCCTCATGCTCTCGCTGCTGGCCGATTTCGGTATCCGCGAGGTGACGCTCGAACTGTGCCATATGGAAATTTTCCGTGGGCTGGGGCGGGCCGCCGCGCTGGAGCCCACCGCAGAATCCGCACTGCTCGATGCGCTGCTGCGCAAGGATCGCGCCGGCGTGGATGACGTCGTGCGGACAGTCGGCATGGCGTCGGCGCGGGCCGAGATGTTCCGTGCCCTGCTCAGGCTCAATGGGGGCACAGAGATCATTGACCTTGCCAGGCACGCCCTGCAGGCGGCGCCGGCGGAGGTCATTGCCGCAGTGGAGACACTCGCTGCGCTGGTTGCCCAACTCGAGCGACGCTCACCCTCGGCCGATGTGCACGTTGATCTCGCGGAGCTGCGCGGATACCACTACCACACCGGCATCATGTTCGGCGCCTATACTCCCGGGCTCGGGCGCGCCATCGCCTGGGGGGGGCGCTACGATAACGTCGGCGCCTGGTTCGGGCGGGCGCGACCGGCGACCGGATTCAGTGCGGACATGAAACTGCTGGCGACGATCAGTCATTTGCCGCAGCCGGCCTCGGCCGGAATCTTCGCGCCTGCCGGCCTGGAACCTGACCTCCTCGCAGCCATCGAGGCGTTGCGTGCCCAAGGCGAAGTGGTAATTCAGGCACTGCCAGCACAACCGGGCGGACCAGAGCAGGCCGGGTGCACCCGGTTGCTTCAGAGAAACGGAACAGACTGGCAGGTCGTGCCGGCATGAGGTGCGGGTGCCCCGGGCGCCCACCGTCATCAAACAATTCACGCGGGGAACGGACTTGAGCAAATCGGTTGTGATCATCGGCGCCCAGTGGGGCGATGAAGGCAAGGGCAAGGTAGTAGACATGCTCACCGAGCATGTGGCAGCAGTGGCGCGCTTCCAGGGCGGACACAATGCCGGGCACACGGTGGTGATTGAGGGAGTGAAGACCGTCTTGCACCTCATTCCCTCGGGCATCCTGCGTGAGGGCGTACGCTGCCTCATCGGAAACGGGGTGGTGGTATCGCCGGCGGCCCTCATGGAAGAGCTGCGCATGCTGGAATCCAAGGGCATTCCGGCGCGCCAGCGGATGCAGGTGAGCCCTGCTGCCACGCTCATCCTGCCCTACCACGCTGCGCTCGATCAGGCACGGGAAAAAGCACGTGGTGCGCAGGCCATCGGCACCACGGGCCGTGGTATCGGACCTGCCTACGAGGACAAGGTCGCGCGACGTGCGCTGCGCATCGATGACCTGCTCTATCGCGAACGCTTTGCGGCCAAGCTCGGTGAAGTGCTGGACTATCACAACTTCGTCCTTGCCAACTATTACAAGGTCGAAAAGCTCGATTTCCAGCACATCCTTGATGAGCAGATGAAGTTCGCCGAGGAGATCAGCCCCATGGTGGCTGACGTTGCGGAGATCATCCATGACATCCAGAACGCGGGTGGCAATGTGTTGTTCGAGGGCGCGCAGGGCAGCCTGCTCGATGTGGACCATGGCACCTATCCCTTCGTGACCTCGTCCAATACCACCGCGGGCTATGCCGCCACGGGCACCGGAGCGAGTCCTTGCCGCATGGATTACGTGCTCGGCATCACCAAGGCCTATACCACGCGCGTAGGGTCGGGGCCTTTTCCTACGGAACTTTTCGATGAGACCGGAGAGCGTCTGGCGACTCGCGGTCATGAGTTCGGCGCAACAACCGGGCGTCCCCGCCGGTGCGGTTGGTTTGATGGTGTGGCGCTGCGTCGCTCACGCATGACCAATGGCATCTCGGGACTCTGCGTCACCAAGCTGGACGTGCTCGATGGCATGGATGAACTGCAGCTGTGCGTGGGCTATCGCACCGCACGGGGTGCGCTCAAATCCTCGCCTATCGGTGCTGAGGCCATGGCAGAGGTCGAACCGGTCTACGAAACGATGCCAGGCTGGCAAGAGTCCACTGTCGGCATCACGGATTACGACAGGCTGCCCCTGAACGCGCGTCGCTACCTCACCCGGATCTCCGAGGTTGCAGAGAGCCCCATCGACATGATCTCCACCGGACCGGATCGCGCCCACACCATCGTATTGCGCAATCCTTTCTTCTGATGAACGAACGCGATCCGCTCGACTGGTTCGCAGAGTGGCTGGCGGAGGCTGAAGCCAAGGAACCCAACAATCCGAGCGCCATGTCGCTGGCCACGGTTGATGCCTCTGGCCGGCCTTCACTGCGTATGGTGCTGTTGCGCGGCTTTGATGCCAGGGGATTTACGTTCTATACCAATCTTGGCAGCCGCAAGAGCGAAGCCCTGCGGGAAAACCCGGAAGTGGCTTTGTGTTTCCACTGGAAATCGCTGGATCGGCAGGTGCGGGTCGAAGGCGCAGCGGAGCTGGTGAGCGACGAAGAAGCAGATGCGTATTTCGAGAGCCGCCCGCGGGATTCGCAAATTGGTGCCTGGGCATCGCGCCAGTCGCACGAACTGGAGTCGCGCTTTGCACTGGAGAAAAGCGTCGCCGCCGAGGCTGCGCGCTTTGGTCTGGGCAAGGTGCCGCGGCCGGCATTCTGGTCCGGTTTCCGCGTCGTGCCGAGGCTGATCGAGTTCTGGGAAGAACGCCCGTTCCGTTTGCACGACCGCGACTGCTTTACCCGTCGAGGGGATATCTGGGAGAGCCGCAAGCTCTATCCGTAACAGCTCTCACGAAGGGTCGGAGTACCCTTGGCCATGCCATTGACTCGTCTGCGTGAATTTCTGCGTCTCGAAGCCTCAGGCGGGATCATCCTGATGGTTACGGCCGCGCTGGCACTCGTAGTCAGCAACAGCCCTTGGGCTGACCATTACCAGCGATTTTTCGAAACTGAAATCGCGGTTACCGTCAACAGGGCTGGTGTGGTCAAGCCCCTGCTGCTTTGGATCAATGATGGCTTCATGGCGATTTTTTTCTGCTGGTGGGCCTCGAAATCAAGCGTGAGATTCTGGAGGGGCAGCTTTCCTCGCGCGAGCAGGTGACATTGCCTGCGGCCGGCGCGCTGGGAGGCTTTGTGGTTCCGGCAGTCATGTTCGCCGGCTTCAACTGGCACGATTCGGTGGCGTTGGCCGGATGGGCAATTCCCTCCGCCACTGATATTGCCTTCGCGCTGGGTGTGATCTCGCTGCTCGGCAACCGCGTACCCGCATCGCTCAAGCTGTTCCTCGCATCTCTGGCCATCTTCGATGACCTCGCTGCGGTCGTCGTCATTGCCGTGTTCTATACAGCAGATCTCTCGAGCGCTGCGCTGACGGGTGCCGCCGTTTGCATTTCAGGCCTCATCCTCCTCAACCGGTCAGGCGTACGTGCGCTGACGCCCTATATGCTGCTGGGACTATGCCTGTGGGTTTTTGTGCTGAAATCCGGCGTACACGCCACGCTGGCAGGCGTCATCCTGGCAACCGCAATTCCGCTGGAAGCATCGGGCTCCTCGCTCTCACCCCTGCGATGGCTGGAACACGGACTGCACCCTTGGGTGGCTTACTGCGTGCTGCCCGCATTTGCCTTCGCCAATGCGGGAGTCCCGCTGTCTGGTTTTTCTCCGGCGTACTTGATGGAAGCCCTGCCTCTGGGCGTGGCTGCCGGGCTTTTCATGGGCAAGCAGGTCGGTGTGATGGTGGCTTGCCTGTGCGTGATCCGGTTGGGTTGGGCCAGACTCCCCGAGGGCGCCAGCTGGCTTTCCTTCTATGGAGTCTGCCTGCTTACCGGCATAGGCTTCACCATGAGTCTTTTTGTCGGCAATCTCGCGTTCGGCAATGCGCCAGACAGCTACCTGGCGGCCACCCGCATCGGCGTCCTTGCCGGCTCACTGCTGTCCGCCCTCGCGGGTCTCGTGGTTCTGCACCTTGCGCTGCACAGGCTCCGGGTGTGACAGTTTCGACAGCGCGGAAAAAAGCATCTTTCCTGAATCCCACAACAGGGTGAATCAATGACACGCAATCATTTTGATCTCGACGGTCGTATCGCAGTGGTCGCAGGGGGCAGTCGCGGGATTGGCGAGGCAATCGCGCACATCCTCGCCGACTATGGCGCACATGTGATTGTCACCAGCCGTAAGATTGAGGGCTGCCAGTCCGTGGTCGAGGCCATCCGCGCCAAAGGAGGCAAAGCCGAGGCTCAAGCCTGCCATCTCGGTGAACTGGCGCAAATTGAGGCCCTGTTCACGCATATCGATGCCACACATGGGCGCGTCGATATCCTGGTCAACAATGGCGCCGCGAATCCCTATTACGGACATATTCTCGACACGCCAGTTTCCGCCTTCGAGAAGACGCTCGAGGTCAACCTCCGCGGCTATTTTTATACTTCCGTGGCTGCTGCGAAGCGGATGCAGCAGACCGGTGGCGGGGCGATCGTCAACGTGGCCTCGGCCAATGGCATCACTCCGGGTGACAAGCAGGCGATCTACTCCATCAGCAAGGCTGGCATCCTCAACATGACCCAGGCCTTTGCCAACGAGTGCGGTGAGTTCAATATCCGGGTAAATGCATTGATTCCCGGCGTCACCCGCACTCGCTTTGCCCAGGCGCTGCACGATGACGAATCCTTCCTCGCCCCGGCACGGGCCCGCACCCCGCTCAAGCGTTCCGCAGAACCGAGCGAGATGGCTGGGGCGGTGCTGTATCTGGTTTCGGATGCGGCGTCCTACACGACAGGCAGCTTCGTGACGGTGGATGGCGGGTATCTCGCCTGAAAGGCTGATCGCCCGACCGGTCTCCCCTACAATGGCCCGGTTTCCATGCAGCCGGGCCGAATCCTGACATGAGTCTTCTGGTCAATCGCAGGGATCTGGAATTCCTGCTCTATGAATTCCTCGGCATCGAGGGTCTGACACAGTGCCCGCGGTACGTCGGACAGGATCGCGGCGTCTATGACGCAATCCTTGATGCGGCAGAGGCACTTGCAAGTACGCGCTTTGCCACTCACGCAGCCAAGGCAGACGAACACGAACCAACCTTTGATGGGGAGCGTGTGCACCTCATTCCCGAGGTCAAGGAAGCGCTTGATGCCTATGTCGAAGGCGGCTTCATGGGAGCCTCCTTCGATACCGAGGTCGGCGGCATGCAACTGCCGTGGACTATCGCGCAGTGCTGCGCGCTCTACTTCAGTGCCGCGAATGTTTCCACCGCCGCCTATCCCTTCTTGACGATTGCGGCGGCCAACCTGCTGGCCAGCATCGGTACCGTCGAGCATCGGCGCAAATACCTGGAACCACTGGTGAGCGGTCGCTACTACGGCACGATGTGTCTCTCAGAGCCGCAGGCTGGCTCCTCTCTGGCTGACATCCGCACCCGCGCAGTGCCGCAACCGGAAGGTCACTATCTGCTCACCGGCAACAAGATGTGGACCTCCTGCGCCGAGCATGATCTGGCCGAGAACATCATCCACATGGTGCTGGCCAAGATTCCCGGCGGGCCGCCCGGTGTGAAGGGTATCTCCCTGTTTCTGGTGCCCAAGTTCCTGGTCAACGATGATGGCTCCCTGGGCGCACGCAATGATGCCCACATCGTCGGGCTCAATCACAAGATGGGTTATCGCGGTACGGTCAATACCGTGTTCAATTTTGGTGATAACGGTCACTGCGTGGGCTATCTCATCGGCGAGCCCCACCAGGGTCTGAACTACATGTTCCACATGATGAACGAGGCGCGGGTCGGCGTCGGCTTGGGTGCCGTGGCACTTGGCTACACTGGCTATCTGCACTCACTGCGTTATGCCCGCGAGCGGCCTCAGGGACGCCTGCCCGACAACAAGGATCCCGCGAGCCCGCAGGTGGCGCTCGTTGAACACGCCGATATACGTCGCCTCTTGCTGGCGCAGAAGGCCGCCGTGGAAGGTGGCCTGGCCCTGGTGCTCCACTGTTCCCACCTGCTCGACATCCAGCGCACCACCGAGGATGCAGCAGAGCGTGACCGTGTCGGTCTGTTGCTTGATCTGCTCACTCCCATCGCCAAATCATGGCCCTCCGAGTTCTGTCTGGAGGCCAACAAGCACGCCATACAGATTCACGGCGGTTACGGGTATACGCGGGAATACCATGTAGAGCGCTTCTACCGTGACAACCGTCTGAATCCCATCCACGAAGGCGCCCATGCCATCCACGGCATCGATCTGCTGGGGCGCAAGGTGTCCATGCGGGAGGGCGCTGCATTGAAAGCGCTGCAGGTCGAGATCACCCGCACTCTTGAGGACGCCGATGCGTGCCCCGAGCTGCGGGAGCATGCAGTGGCGTTGGGGGAGTGTCTGCAGCAGCTGTTGCAGACCACCGAGGCTCTCAATGACATCAAGCGCGCCGGCGAGAACACGCGAGCGCTGGCCAATGCCGGGATTTATCTTGATTGCTTCGGGCACATCGTGATCGCTTGGCTGTGGCTGGCGCAGGCCATGGTGGCAGTGCGCGCGCGGGCTGGAAGTCCGCACGAGGCCGACTTCTACCACGGCAAACATCAGGCATGCCGGTATTTCTTCCGCTACGAACTGGCCCGCATACCCGAGAGACTCCATCTGCTCGCACAGGGAGATGACACCTGCCTGGCGATGGCCGATGCCTGGTTCTGAGGAGGATCCACATGAACATGACTGATTACGCCGCAGAACGCGCCAGCTTCCTCTGGCAGCCTCCCGCGCGTTTCAATTTCGCCCGTGATGTCGTCGATCCCTGGGGTGACAAGGATCCGTCCAAGCGCATGATGCATTGGGTGGATGACCACGGGCATGAACGATTCATCACCTACCATGAGATGAGCCGTCGTTCGCGCCAGCTGTGCAATGTGCTCAGTGCTGCGGGGATCAAACGGGGCGACACGCTCATCGTGATGCTGCCGCGGCTGGTGGAGTGGTGGGAAGTGCTCACGGCCTGTCTGCGCATGGGAGTGATCGCCTCACCCGGAACCGGGCAGCTGGCACCGAAGGATCTCGCCTACCGGATCGAAGCCTCGCGCGCCACTGCCTTCATCACCGAGGCACGCCACACGGAAAAGCTGGCGGCCATTCCTGAAGGCACGGGTGGGCTCAAGCTCAAGCTCTGCGTGGATGCAGCACCAGACGGTTGGGTACACTACGAAACAGCCGTCGCCGCTGCGTCCGAGGAATTCCCAGCGGCAGACACCACGCCGGAGGACGATGCCCTCTGTTATTTCACCTCTGGCACCACCGGCTATCCCAAGATGGCGATCCAGACCCAAGGTTACGGTCTCGCCCATCAGATTACCGGGCGCTACTGGCTGGATCTCACGCCAGAGGACTTGCACTGGAATCTCAGTGACACCGGTTGGGCCAAGGCCGCCTGGAGCAGCTATTTCGCACCGCTGAACTGTGGCGCCACGCTGTTCATCCACCACAGCGAGACCTTCGACCCGAAACGCACGCTCGAATTGCTCGCCCGGCATCCCATCACGACATTCTGCGGTGCGCCCACCATCTTCCGCATGCTGGTTCTGCAGGATCTTCAGGACTTCAGCTTTCCGCACCTGCGGCATGTGGTGGGGGCTGGAGAGCCACTCAATCCCGAAGTCATCGAGACCTGGAAGAACGCCACGGGTCTCGTGATTCGCGATGGCTACGGTCAGACAGAATCAATACTGCTCTGCGCCAGCTTCCCCTGTCTTGAGCCGCGCTTCGGCTCCATGGGCAAGCCCTCACCCGGCATCACCCTCGCTGTCATCGATGATGAGGGGGGCGAATTGCCACCAGGGCGGGAGGGAGACGTAGCGGTGCGCGTGGAACCGCAGTGGCCCCCGGGCCTCTTCAAGGAATACCGCGGCGACGAGGAAAAAACCCGC